>NZ_JBHILY010000001.1:0-362460 GCF_042193555.1 Bartonella sp. PS17NMGDW
AACAAATTAGGTAAAATTATATAAACTGTAGAAGGTGGTCTAAAAGGTGGTCTGAAAATGGCTATTTAAAGAAAAAAGCTATATATTTCAATATGTTAAACACAAAAAGTGGTGCCCAGACGCGGATTCGAACCACGGACACGCGGATTTTCAGTCCGCTGCTCTACCAACTGAGCTATCTGGGCATGCTTCATAAAAAATATAAAGCGTTTGCGGTTATAACATTAAAATTTTCTCTGTCCAGTCATCAAAAGAAAAATAATTGATTTTTTAATAAGTTTATCTCCCTATTCTAGAGAGTTATCAATGAATCTTTATCATAAAATAAATTTGATAGGCATATTGGACGCGTTAGTGTATTGTTAGTAGAATGCTGTCTTATCGTGGTGATGATACAAAAAAATAAAAGAATCAATCGAGAAGCATGATTAAGAAAGATTTTTTTATAAAGTTTCCGTGAATTTTAAGCATACGAAATAATAGAAAATATTTTTGACTTTTTTCTAAAAAGATTATTGATTAGTCTTTATAATAATTTGTTTTTCTTTATAAAGAAAGAAAAACATCTAAAAGGGGAGAAATAATGATAATGTTACAAAAACCAAGCAGTCGTCCCAATAATACTAATTTTTCTTCAGGTCCTTGTAGCAAACGGCCTGGTTGGACTCTTGATGTTCTTAAAAATGCATTAGTTGGGCGTTCGCATAGATCTAGAGAAGCAGAATTAAAACTTGCTGAAGTTATTAATTTAACCCGTGAGATTCTTGAGGTTCCTTCTAATCATCGTATAGGAATTATGCCAGGTTCAGATACCGGTGCTGTTGAGGCTGCTCTATGGTCTCTATTAGGTGAGCGTGGCATTGATATGGCGGCGTGGGAAAGTTTTGGATTTGGGTGGAATAAAGATGTTGTCGAGCAATTAAAGCTTTCTGATGTACGTCGTTTTGAAGCTCCTTATGGTGAAATACCAGATTTAACACAACTTGACTTTGATCGTGATGTTGTTTTTACATGGAATGGGACAACTTCTGGTGTGCGTATTCCTAATGCAGATTTCATTCCCCATAAGCGGGCTGGATTGACCATTTGTGATGCAACATCTGCAGCTTTTGCGCAATATCTTGATTTTTCAAAATTAGATGTTGTTACTTTTTCATGGCAGAAAGTTTTGGGAGGTGAGGCTGCGCATGGTATGGTGATTTTAAGTCCTCGTGCTGTTGAGAGGCTTGAGAATTATGTTCCAGCTTGGCCTATGCCTCAACTTTTCTATATGACAAAAAATGGAAAATTGAACGAAGATATTTTTAAAGGAAAGATAATCAATACACCTTCTATGCTTTGTGTTGAGGATTTTCTTGATGGGTTGAAGTGGGCAAAATCTCTAGGAGGTTCAGCGGCATTAAGAGCACGGGTGGAGAAAAACTTTTCTGTACTTGATGCTTTTGTTCGCAAAACACCATGGCTAGAATATTTGGCAAAAGATCCTGAAGTGCGTTCTAACACCGCTATTTGTTTAGATATTGTGGATCCAGTGATTACTGCTTTGGATACGGAAAAGCGAGTATCTTTCATAAAAGCGGTTGTGAAACGTCTTGATGAGGAAGGAGTTGCTTATGATATTGGTTCGTATCGCGATGCTCCTCCGGGGCTTCGAATTTGGGCGGGTATAACAATTGAGGCTTCCGATCTTGAAATTTTAACACAATGGCTTGAGTGGGCGTTCCAAGTTGAAAAAGCACAGCTTTAAATAATTACTGGTGATTTTCACAACGTGTTTTTAAACAGAAAAAGAATACGAGAGATCATGATAATCTTTCGTATTCTTGTATCAGACAAACAGCCTCTAAATATTACATGAATTGTAAAAGATTAAGAGGAGGAATGAATGCTCTGTCAGGTGTTGGATACGCACAAATTAAAATCTCTAATTTTTTACTTTTTGTAGCAAAAATGACAGATTTAAAATATTTTGGTATTTGCTTATCTTTATTATCATAAATTTGAAAATTTAATCACTTGAAGATTGAGAAAAATCTGAAATGAGGAGTCGCACTTGCTCTAAGGTTTCGTTATAAAGAAGTATTTGTTTTTGAATGCTGGTTTTTTGACCAAACACGACGGAGAAAGTTATGGCCAATGTAGTTGTTGTCGGTACACAATGGGGTGATGAAGGCAAAGGTAAAATTGTAGATTGGTTGTCTGAGAGAGCAGATATCGTGGTGAGATATCAGGGGGGGCATAATGCTGGCCACACATTGGTTATTGATGGAGCTAGTTATAAATTATCACTTTTACCGTCTGGTTTAGTGCGTGGCAAATTATCAATTATTGGGAATGGTGTTGTAGTTGATCCCCATCATTTTGTAGCAGAGTTGAAAAAGCTACGTGATCAGGGCGTGGAAATTACACCGGAAATTTTACGTATTGCTGAAAATGCTCCTTTGATTCTTTCTTTGCATCGTGATCTTGATGCAATTCGAGAAAGCGGTTTATCTGGTTTAAAGATTGGTACAACAAAGCGTGGTATTGGACCGGCTTATGAAGATAAGGTGGGACGTCGTGCTATCCGAGTGATGGATTTAGCAGAAAAAGATACACTTATGGCTAAGATTGAGCGGCTTTTGAGGCATCATAATGCTTTACGTCGTGGGATGGGGGGGGAAGAGATTGATTCTCAAGCGCTTTATGATGAATTGATGCAAGTTGCGGATAAAGTTTTGCCCTTTATGGATTGTACGTGGCGTCTTTTAGATGAAGGTTATAGAGGAGGGAAACACATTCTTTTTGAAGGTGCGCAAGGTGCTTTACTCGATAATGATTTTGGAACTTATCCTTACGTAACATCATCGAATACAGTTTCTGGGCAGGCATGTACAGGTTCAGGGATGGGACCTAGTGCAATTCATTATGTTTTGGGTATTGCAAAAGCGTATACCACACGTGTTGGAGAAGGGCCTTTTCCTACAGAGCAGATAAATGATATTGGTGAATTTCTGGGAGTGCGTGGGCATGAATTTGGTGTTGTAACGGGTCGAAAGCGTCGATGTGGTTGGTTTGATGCTGTCTTAGTCCGTCAGATGGTAGTAGTTTGCGGTGTTCAAGGTATAGCATTGACAAAACTTGATGTTTTGGATGGTTTGGATGAAATAAAAGTTTGTATTGGTTACGAGCTTGATGGTAGAAGGATTGATTATTTACCTTCTTCCATGGGAGCCCAAGCCCGTGTGAAGCCTGTTTATGAAACATTAGAAGGTTGGAAGGAAAAAACAGCCCATGCATTGAGGTGGGAAGATTTACCAATGCAGGCTGTTAAATATATACGCTATATTGAAGAACTGATTAACACAAAAGTGGCTTTATTATCTACGAGTCCAGAACGTGAAGATACTATTCTTATTACAGATCCTTTTGCAAATTGATTATTATTTTTAGGTTTCCATATAGATCTTTTGTTCACTTCTATATCTTTTAACAAAAAGAGTTTTTAAGAGTGCGTGAAAGAAAGGTGTAAAATGACATTGTTTATTTTTCATATTCATTTTACACTATGACAATAGTTGTACCAATATAAATGACAATAAACTTATGAGCCTAAAATAAAGCTGTTTTAGCCTGAGTGCTAGGGTTTCTTTGCTTAGTTTAAGAGAGATTATAGAGGAAATGGTAGATTTCGTTGGAATCTTAAAAAAGGCAATTAATGCACAAAATAATGTTACACCACAAGTGCGTAAGCGGATTTATAAACGGGCTATCGAAACACTAGAATATCAATTTGTAACAGCAAAAATACCACAAGCAATAGCCGATGAACAAAGAAAGATTCTTCAGAGTGCTATTGCAACTGTTGAAGAAGAATATTTAGCAGTTGAAAAGAAGTTGCTTTCTTTAGTTATTGGGTGGAATCCCACAAATGTAAATGAAGATAAGAAATATACAAAAAAAACTATATTACCAAAGAATAATGAATTTTCAGTGGTAGACATAAAAAGAAAGCAGGATTTTGTTACACATCCAAAGGATAGCAAGTTATTTGATGAGCCTTGGGTATCAGATATACCAGATGCAGAGCCTGTTAATATGGAGGCTGATGTATCTTCTCAGCATGTTAATAGCTGTGCGTTAAAGATTTCTTCGTCGCAAGAAGATAATCCTCATATTGTTTCGCATATTTTTTCTCAGGCTTTACGTCGTGCTAATAAATCATTGGTGCAAAGGCGTATTGTGATAAGTGCTTTTTCTGTTGTTAGTTTTGCTGTTTTAACTATTGGTATTTTTTTTATTGGTGGGCGTGTATTTGTATCAAATGATCATCAGGTGTTAGGAGAAAATCTTCAAGTTTCTCACGAAGTACCAAAGGCACTTTCGGTTAAGAGAAAGTTAACACAACGTTTATTAGAGGATGGGAGTGAAATTGATGTCGGTTTAAAACAAGCGACAGATTCTTCGGATGAAGAAGGAATCTCAACCGTTGTTTCCAGCAATTTGCAATCGCTTGATAAATTAGGTGAAGCTGTTTTTTATCAAGCACGTACAAATTATGATGCAGAAAAGATAGCAACCGGAAGTGTTCGCTGGACGCTTATAAAGGAGTCTTATGTGAAAGGGGCTCCAGAAGAAACAGCCATACAAGGTGATATAACAATTCCTGATGAAGGGCTATCATTACGGTTAATTTTACGTCGCAATACCGATCGGTCATTTCCTGCTGCATATATTATGGATCTTATTTTTATTCTTTCTGATAAATTCTCAGGTAAAGCTATAAGCAGTGTTCAAGCATTAACCTTTAAAGCAAGCGAACAATCTATTGGGCAGCCTTTAGTAAGAACTATTTCTATAAAAATTAACGATGATTTTTTTCTTGTCGCATTGAGTGGTAATCATCCATTTCTTGATCGAAATTTACAATTGATGCGAGAATTAGATTGGATGCGTTTGGTGTTAACGGATAAAAACGGGCGTATAAGTGAACTAACCTTTGCAAAAGGACCAACAGGTAAGTCTATTTTTAATGAAGTTATTGGACAATGGCTTGCACAACAAGATAAGTTAACAGTTCTTGGTCAAAAAAATAAAACATAGATGCAAAAAAATAAACGGCTGTGAAGAATTTTCCACGACCGTCTTTATCAATTACATACCACATACATTCAATAAAGCTTTACATATCAATAACTTAAAGAATTCGATAGGCTAATTTACAAGTATAAAGCCAAGGCATGCTTTTTTTCATTTTCACATTTAAAGAATGAGCAAACCATTGGCTTTATACTTAACTCTAGGTTTTATACTTGACTTTGAGATAAAGTAGAATCTTTGATAGAGTTTTGCACTTTTTCAAATGCACGCATTTCAATTTGTCTTACTCGTTCTCGACTAATATTAAATTCACCAGAGAGTTCTTCTAGGGTTAGTGGTACATCGTTTAAACGACGCGCTTTAAATATACGCTTTTCGCGTTCATTGAGATTGTCCATGGCATTTATGAGCATGGAACGGCGATTTTCTAATTCACTTTTTTCAATTAAAATTTGTTCTTGATCGTTAGATTCATCCACCAACCAATCTTGCAACTCACTGTTTTCCCCTTCTTTTGTTCGAATTGGTGCGTTGAGTGAAGTATCGCCACCAAGCCTACGATTCATTGATACAACTTCATCTTCTGTGACATTCAACTGAATTGCAATTTTTTTCACTTGTTCTGCATTGAGATCGCCACTATCAAGTGCTTGAAGTTTACTTTTTAACTTACGAAGGTTGAAAAACAAACGCTTTTGATTAGCTGTTGTCCCCATTTTCACCAAACTCCAAGAGCGCAATACATATTCTTGGATTGACGCTTTAATCCACCATATTGCATAGGTTGCAAGACGAAAACCCCGCTCTGGTTCGAAACGTTTAACAGCTTGCATGAGTCCAACATTGCCTTCTGAAATGACTTCCCCAATGGGAAGTCCGTAGCCCCGATATCCCATCGCTATTTTAGCTACGAGACGCAAATGGCTGGTTACTAGCCTATGCGCAGCCTTTAGATCATTATGCTCACGGTAACGCTGAGCTAACATATACTCTTCTTTTGGCTCAAGCATTGGAAAACGACGCACTTCTTCCAAGTAACGGTTTAAACCACCATCACCTGTCATTACTGATAATAAATTCATATGGGCCATATAGCACCCTCCTTTTGTTTGAATTCCCTGATAAGGCAAATTCTATGTTTTAGATAGCTAACTATCCTCATGACCTCACTCTAGCATATTTTTCAATTTTGTTCAAAAAAAGATATTTTATTGTGAAATCTTGAGAAGGGGAAAAGTTTCAATTCATTTTTTTAAAAAGCTTAATAAGTTTAGCCATATCTTGAGGCAGTGGTGCGGAAAACGACATAACTTTACCGGTAGAAGGATGTTCAAAAGTAAGACTTGCAGCATGGAGTGCATGTCGGTTGAATTGATCGATTGCATTTCTAATAGTGGGGTTGAATGTGTTTGATTTTGTTTTAAAAGCGTTTCCATAAACTGTATCGCCTATGAGTGGATGCCCAATATGAGTCATATGAACACGGATTTGATGGGTGCGTCCAGTTTCCAAGCGACATTCCAGAAGGCTAGCAAAAGATGTTGAGTTTGCATGAGAGCCATATTTTTCAAGCAGAGAAACATGTGTAACAGCATGACGAGCATAAGGGTTTTGGTTATGGATGACAGCTTGCTTTGTCCGGTTATGGGGCGAACGGCCAAGTGATGCATCAATTGTCCAGACATTGCGCTGAGGTGTTCCCCAAATCAAGGCATGGTAGCGTCGATCTAATGCGCAGGTACGTCCATGATCAGAAAATTGTGCACTGAGACTTTTATGAGTTAGATCATTTTTTGCAACAACCATAACACCGCTTGTATTTTTATCAAGACGATGGACAATGCCAGGGCGTTTAACACCACCTATACCAGATAAACTATTCCCACAGTGGTAAATAAGGGCATTAACCAATGTACCGGTCCAATTGCCATTCCCAGGATGAACAACAAGACCAGCTGGTTTGTTAATAACAATGACATGATCATCTTCAAAAAGAATGTCCAATGCAATGGCTTCAGCGCTAGGTTCTGCATCACGAAGGTCAGGCATTTCCAATTCAATTATTTGGTTAGGTTTTAATTTTGTTTTTGGTTCCTTTATGAATTGCCCATCAATTTTAAGACAGCCTTCACGGATGAGGGTTTGCAAACGCGAACGTGAGAGCACATCATGATATTGTTTTGCGAGCCACTGATCAAGACGTTGCCCAAGAGCACCTTCATCCGTTATTTTCTGTATTACCATACGATTCCTATTAAGTTTTTAATAAGATTTTACCAGTACGAAATTGCTTTACTATCGAGAAATTCTTTAATTCCCCAATGTCCTCCTTCACGAGCGCGCCCAGAAAATTTTACACCTCCAAAGTAGCTTCCACTGGGTAATCCATGTCCATTAACTTCTACCATACCAGAGCGTACTTGTGCCGCAATACGACGACATTTATTGCGATCTTGCGATTGAATATAGTTTGTAAGACCATACTCAGTCTCATTCGCTAAAGCGACGGCTTCTTCTTCTGTACTAAAAGAAAGAATCGAGAGAACTGGACCAAAGATTTCTTCTTTAAAAATACGCATATGAGGTTTTACATCAGCAAAGACTGTTGGACGGACATAATAACCGCGTTCCATTCCTTTTGGTAAACCAGTCCCGCCTGCAACAAGAGTTGCACCTTCATCAATTCCCGATTGGATAAGATCTTGAATTTTATCATATTGTTTTTTTGAAACAACGGGTCCAATATGATTTCCTTCTTGGCAGTTTGGTCCTATTTTTGTTGTTTCTGCAATATCTTTGGCTATTTTTATGGCTTTGTCATAGATGCTCTGTTCCACAAGCATACGAGTCGGTGCATTACAACTTTGTCCACTATTATAAAAGCAATGTCGTGCACCACGTTGAATAGCATCTGAGTCGGCATCAGCAAAGATAATATTCGCTCCTTTTCCTCCAAGTTCCAGACAGACTCTTTTTAAAGTAGCGCTGGCATTTTTAGAAATATCTTTTCCTGCTCTAGTTGAACCAGTAAAGCTGATCATTTCTAAATCTGGATGTGCAGAGAGGTAAGAGCCGACAGTCGCACCATCACCATTGATTAAATTAAAAACACCGGCTGGAAGTGCGGCTTCATCTAAAAATTCAGCAAAAAGCATAGCAGAAAGAGGCGCAATTTCAGAGGGCTTTAACACCATGGTACAGCCAGCCAAGAGAGCAGGAATAACTTTAAGAGTTACTTGATTCATGGGCCAATTCCATGGTGTAATTAATCCTACGACGCCGATAGGATCGTAGTGAAGGATTGCTTGCTCATTTCCCTTTATTAAAGTTTCTTGGAACGAAAACTCTTTATAAGCTTCGATAAAATTGCGAATATGGGAACTTCCGGTTGCAGTTTGCGCATTAAGCGCCATATCAATCGGTGCTCCCATTTCCATTGAAATGGTTTTTGCCATGTCTTTGGAACGTTTTTCATAGATCTCTAGAATTTTTTCAACAAATCCAAGACGCTCATTTGGTGACGTTGTTTTCCATTTTTGAAATGCCTCTTTAGCCGCATTAATTGCTTTATCGGCATCTTTTGTACTTCCAAGGCTAATGACAGCACAAGCCTCCTCTGTTGATGGATTAATGACGTCAAAATCGTGAGGAATGCTTGGCTCATCCCATAGACCATTGATATAAAATTTCCGTTTATTAAACATAATTCACTCCCTTTTTTCTATTTGTATTTATGTAATTATGATTGTCTTAGTCTAAGCCTTTTTAAACGAGGATAACAAGGGTAATCTTATAAAAACGCGAGAAATTAGATTATATCGTGATAATTGAGCATGGAGAATTCAATAGAGCAATGCTTATATACCCATTTGTATTATTGGGACTAATTGCTTTTATGAAATAGGAGAGAAAGAGGGCTATAGACAATTTTCCTGAAGTTTTCTTCAAAACAAATGAAATACGAGCTCTATGACATCATAAACGAGACAATTTATATCGTAAATATTTATATCGTAAATATGCAGAAGGGGGATTATGAATATGCATTATGGCATTATTTTTTTCATTAAAAAGTGACCATCAGCAAAAGGTTATTAACCTTCGTATGATAGTTTCTACGAATTCTTTTTGAAAAGGTTATTTTTCTCATTGCTATAAATTTGTTGGGTGCCATGCATAATTCGAAAACAAAATCTATTTCTACGCCTTCTTTTTCTGATGATGGTACGAAAGGTGCATCAAGAGAAGATTTATCTGTTAAGATTACGGAGATATTTCCTTATCCGGAAGTATGGAAAAAGGCATTTACCCTCGGAAAAAATGTCCGTTTCACGCGAACCCCAGAAGTTGAGATTTTGCGTCGTCGTATAGAAACAGATCCAGTTTTTGCAAAGCAGTTTAAAATTTTTACGAAGCAAGATCAAAAAAAAATTACAGATACAGATATTGCACGTTGTAACAAGAAAACAACAAGCGTTTCATCGACAAAAAAAGTCATTAATCCTCAATCAATAGAAAATAAAACGTCGGTTTGTCATTCAACAGTTTTGAAGCAGTTGTCACGACAAGTTACTCGTATACCATCAGAAAATATCCCACTTGAGGAGGGTAAACAAGAACGTAAATTACAAGTGGAAAATGTGCTACAAAAAATAAAACCTGCTTTGCATCTTTCCGATGATGCATTTTTTGAGTGTGAATCTTTGATATTTGAACATATGGATACTCAAACTTCAAAAGAGGATCAAACATCGATTGACACGACAAATGAAATTACATCCGATATTCCTTCTATCTTTGATGAGTCAATAACTGCTCTTTACCGTGTTCTCGAATACCGCTTTCCGCAACTCTATGATTCAATTACATCAGAATCTCCAGCGGAAAGGATGCGAGGCGTTGAGCAAATTTCTGATTTAATGCATACGAATAATGATATTACTAAAGAATGTCATTCTAAGCTTTCTGTTGAAGATCCCGCTCATACGTTAAGTAATGCAAGGGCGTTAAACGATACTGTGGCACTAAGCGACGCTGAGTCTAATATAGAGACGAAAAAAACCAATAATAATATTGTCGACTGCATAACAAAGAATGTCACACCAAATTTAAAAGATTTGTCTGTGATGCAAACAAACGGTAAAACGAAAATATTGCAATCTGCCCGCGTGCCATTAAGCAATTATGATTCTGCTTTTATGCAAAATATTCAATCTATTGACAGTGATGCTTATGAGTTTCCTCCGATCAATTTATTACAGGAACCTGTTTTTCATGAAGGTACGATGATTCCTCAGGAAACATTGGAACGCGGTGCTGGGTTTTTGGAAAGTGTTTTGGAAGATTTTGGCATTAAGGGTGAAGTTATCCATGTACATCCAGGGCCAGTGGTTACAATGTATGAATTTGAGCCTGCTGCGGGTGTAAAGTCATCGCGCGTTATTAATCTTTCTGATGATATTGCGCGTTCTATGTCTGCTATTTCTACACGCGTTGCTGTCATTCCTGGACGGAATGTTATTGGGATTGAGTTACCCAATGCGGTTCGTGAAACCGTTTATCTACGGGAATTAATTCAAACACGTTCTTTTCGTGAAAGTGAATTTAAACTTGCTCTTGCTTTGGGGAAAGGGATTAGTGGTGAGCCGGTCATTGTAGAATTAGCAAAAATGCCTCATTTATTGGTTGCAGGAACAACAGGATCAGGTAAGTCTGTAGCAATTAATACAATGATTTTGTCGATTCTTTATCGTATGACACCAAAACAGTGTCGTTTGATCATGGTTGATCCTAAAATGCTAGAGCTCTCTGTTTATGATGGCATTCCACATCTTTTAACACCTGTTGTAACAGATCCTAAAAAAGCGGTAACAGCTTTAAAATGGGCGGTTCGTGAAATGGAAGAGCGTTATCGCAAAATGGCTAAGTTAGGTGTACGTAATATTGATGGTTTTAATGCACGTGTTGCACTTGCGGCTCAAAAAGGTGAAACGATCATGTGTACTGTACAGTCGGGTTTTGATAAGGAAACAGGGGAAATGCTTTATCATGAAGAAGCCATGGATCTTACGCAGCTTCCTTATATTGTTGTGATTGTTGATGAGATGGCTGATCTCATGATGGTGGCAGGGAAAGAAATAGAGAATGCCATTCAGCGCCTAGCACAAATGGCGCGTGCGGCTGGTATTCATCTTATTATGGCAACGCAGCGCCCTTCTGTTGATGTTATCACAGGGACAATTAAAGCGAACTTTCCTACCCGCATTTCTTTTCAAGTGACATCAAAAATTGACAGTCGTACGATCCTAGGTGAACAAGGTGCTGAAACGCTTTTAGGTCAAGGAGATATGCTTCATATGGCGGGTGGGGGGCGTATTGTACGCGTTCATGGACCTTTTGTCTCTGATGAAGAAGTTGAATCCATTGTTGCACATCTTAAACTGCAAGGAAAACCTGATTATTTAGCAACCGTCACAGATAACGAAGATGATAACAAAGAGGATGCTTCTGCCGATTCAACGGTTGAAGTTTCTGAGGAAGAAAATTTTGATGAAGAGGGAGAGGAGCTTTATAATCAAGCTGTAAAGATTGTTATGCGTGATAAAAAATGTTCAACATCTTATATTCAGCGCCGACTTTCAATCGGCTATAATAAAGCAGCTTCTCTTGTTGAGAGGATGGAAGAAAACGGCATTGTTGGAGCCGCTAATCATGTGGGAAAACGTGAAATTTTACTCAATACAGGGAAATAAAAAAGCACATTAAAATGTGCGATTTTTAAAATGTTTGACAGACATTATTTAAATAGCGAATGCTTGTTTTATTTTTTAAAGCAGATGTGACCATGTATTTATAATAATATTAAAAAATTGAATGAAGAGTAATAAAACAAAAGTGATCTTTTGACTGCTGATACCAAAAGGGGAGGTATTTTTAACATTTCTAGATGATCTGGGATGTAAAGAAATTAAACAAATCTTTATATGAGAACAGATGATTTTTGTTCTCTTTTCTGATTGCAGAAAAATTCTTTGGTTAAATAATGCAGTGGTATATTTTTTTGTTTTCTCTTCTATAGCGGTTCTGATGAAAGAAAGGTCTTTTGGGGATTATGGAGAGCATCATAAGAAGAGTATCTAATATGCAAGTTTTGTTGCATTGGGTGTTTTAAAGCACTATGCTAAATTTGTTATTATTTGATATTATTGGTACAAGAAAGGTGTTCTTACGAGAAACTTTATTTGAAAAAGAAATTTTAATTTCTATTTTTATAATGCAATTTATTGATTTATAATAATAATTTATCATTATAAATATTGAATGAAAGTTTCAAATATCGTAAGATTTTTTTATTTCAAATCTGTTTCTGTTGAAACAAATAAAACGATTTTCTTGCGTATCGTAATGAATGTAGGGGTAAAAAGTTAAAAAAAAGAAATAAAAATGCCGCTTATGAACGCCTTCAAATGCCAAGAACTATTGGTGACATTAGGGGTTAAAATTAGTATAATGATGGTCCTAACCAGCTCTTTTATAAGCATAAAAATGTAATGTACAATGCCTTGCTATCTGTTATGCGGGCCTTTACATTCTACCATTTACGGATGCCGTCGTAAAATAAGCTTGGGGAGCTTGGGGGATATCTTTTTAAAACAGGCACATGAATGCGTAAAATAAGTGTATTCTTTTTGAGTACTATTTATGCGAGGGAGATGTTACCATTATTGTAACAAGTTTGTTACAATAATGGGTGAATAAGCAACAGGAGTTGGAGGATTCTTTTTATTCTTGTTTTGTTGATGAAACAGTCAAAATTTTGCTACAGACAATTGATATGAGATATCAAGTTATTTTAACCAGAACAGGTAATTGTAAACAAATTAGCATTATTTATTTGAGAGTAAATCCAACACTTTTTAGTTTTAGTTATGCCATTAAAAGCAGATGAATTGAAGTTAAATACAAATGAATTAAAATGTCAGCAAGGAGCTTTTCGTTTTACACCAGAGCTTTTGCCTCGGCCTTTTACGTGGGAAATCGATCATAATGGTTTATTTTGTGAAGTCTCAAAAGAGCTAGCTGAAGTTGTTGGTCCTCTCTCTTCCTCTATTTTAGGATGTAGCTTTCATGAGCTTGCTCATCAATTTAATGATGATCGATATCTGGTTCTCAGTCATTTTATTGAAGCTGCTATGCCTTGGAGTAAAGAGATTGTTCAATGGCCTGTTGATGGTTGCTTACAATGGCTTGATGTTGAGTTGTCGGCTTTGCCAATTTTTGATGTTAAAAAGCAGCTTAAGGGGTTTCGTGGCTTTGGTGTTTTAAAAATACGAAAAGAAGTCCAAGAAAAAATAGATGAAAAGCTGGAAACAGAAATGCCATGTCTTACGGAGATAGAACGTTCAGCTTTTCATGAAATTGCAGAGAAATTACGTGATGAATTGAATTCATCGGTAAAAGAAAAAAAATTAGTTGAAGAAACAGCTATTCAGTTACCATATACACAAACATTGCCGGTAAATGCTATAGAACAAGCTCTCGTAAAAGAGCCCGCAGCAGTTTTATCATTGTTGGATACAGCAACAGATGGTGTTTTATGGTTGGATGAAGAGGGCTTTATTCAATCAGCAAGTAGGGCAGCCTTAGCATTAATGGGTTATGAAATAAATGAACTACGAGGACAGCCACTCTCTTCATTATTTACTTTGCAAAGCCGATTTTTTGTTGAAAAATATTTTAAATCAATCCGTGTGGAGGGGAAAAATCAGGTTTTAAATCGCAGAGAAACAGCTGATTTAATGACGAAAAATCATAAAAATATAACCGTTTTGATAACGATTGTATTTTTGGCACAGCAAGGCAATTATGCTGTTATGTTGCGTGATAGGGCACAAATAGTTCCATCAGGAGGAAAAAAAGCAGAAGAGGATAAAATTGTTGGGGTTGTTCATGAAATACGAACACCTTTGAATGCTCTTATTGGTTTTGCAGAAATTATGAGAGAAGGCCGTTTTGGTTCGATAGAAAATGAGCGCTATCGTGGATATTTACGCGATATTATTTCCTCTGGAAAACATATATTATTGCTGATTAATCAATTACTAGAGTGCTCGAAGATAAATTATTCTGTTTCCAATAACCAGATTGATTCTTCCATTATTTCTGAAACATTTGATGTGATATCTTGTTTACGTGCGACGATAGCTTTTCTTGAAACTCAAGCCAATCAGAACGGCATTATCATGCGTATTGTTGCTCCACCTCATGTTCCATTTATTCCTGTATCACAACAAGTGTTTCGCCAGATTATATGGAATCTTCTTTCCAATGCTATTCGTTTTACACCTTTGGGTGGACAGATCATTGTTCACGTTTCTTATAGAAAAGAACGTGTAAAAATTTCAGTGAGTGATAATGGTATAGGGATGAACGAAGAAGAGATTATAAAGGCACTGCAGCCTTATGGTCAAGTAGAGCGCAAAGATGGCCGATCTGGTGATAGCGCTTTTATAGGAACAGGTTTAGGCCTCCCAATGTGTAAAGCAATGGTGGAAGAAAGAGGGGGACAATTTTTATTGTTCTCAAAACCCAATCATGGAACAACTGTGGAAATGTTTTTTCCTCGTGTTCCATGATGTAAATCTTGCATAAAATTATTTTTTCTTAGCCAAAAGATCTCTAATTTCTATTAAAAGTTGTTCTTCTGAAGACGTTTTTTTTGGGCTTTCTTCTTCTTTTCTACGGATTTTATTCATAGCTTTAACGAATAAAAAAAGAACCCAAGCGATAATGAGAAAATTGATAAGTAAAGTAATAAAGTGTCCATAGCTAATGGTTGCTCCAGTTGCTTTGGCGGCACTCAATGTTGCTTGTTTTTCGCCAGCAAGTTGAATAAACATATTAGAAAAATCAATTCCACCTGTAATCAGCCCAATGATTGGCATAAAAATATCATTGACAATTGAGTTAACCAAGTTACCAAAAGCACCTCCTATAATCACACCGATAGCAAGATCAATCATATTACCTTTTAGGGCAAATTCTTTGAATTCTTTAAGCATTGCGTTTTCCCCTTTATGTAAGCGATATACGGTAATTTACTTACCGCTTTTGATGAAAAAGGAAAGGGCAGATTTTATTTTTAGGATTATATTACAATATTAATGTTATTTTCAAAGAACTTTATAAGGTTTAATAACGAGCATTAGGGCTCTATTTGAATGTACATAGAACCTTTCTGAGAGAAAAGCTTTTTTGATAAAAACTATATCTGCTTTTTTCAACAGAAAGTAGAAAACCGTAACTTAATTTATATAATTGCCTCAAGATTTTTATGATAACATTAAAAAAAAGATTTTCACAGAATACCACAAAATGAGCAGCGTTGAAAGTTGAGCTATCAGGACACTTCTCAGATGAAGTGCATATATTGGTATAACATATTGTTATAAAAAGATAATTTTTAAATAAAAAATATATTTCAGTATTGATGGAAGAAATGGATAGATGAGGCAGGAGAAAACTTATAATTTAGTTCCTCTTAATTTAGTAAGCGATAATGGCAATTAGGAGGGCATTATGGCTTATCTAAAAGCTATTTTTACTGGGGTGCATGAGCTAAAATGGCGATAATTCTGATGGAAGAAACACATTTCATCTACTGGAAGATTGTATTAGTTTATAAATAGCAGAGCTCTAGGGTTTGCAAGATCATTTTGGTTTGGAAATCGTTGGTATGATAGGTGGGAGTTCAATGATCAACTGTCATTACTTAAAATATATGTTAGACAGAGCACTTATAGATGCAGAATTATATTTAGCGCATCAGAAATGGCAAAGCAAACAATGCAGTTTCTTTAAAATTTTATCAATAGAGTACAAATGATTGAATACCCTGTTGCTAATAAATAGCGCAACAATAGTATGAATTTAGATAATTTTATGAACTATGTATTCTATAAATGCTAGGAAAAATAGCTTTATAGAGCAAGCTCTGTTTCTATTGGCAACAATATCACACAAAGGAACTGTGGGAATAGGGATAATTTGCGTGCATTTTTAAGAGAATTATGAGCTTTCCTGCATGAGATGTCACAAAAACATGGTTATGGTGAAGAGCCATTGATGTTTCAATTCATGCTGCATTCTATAAGATTAGGATTCACATTTTAATCTTTAAAAAATGTCGAAAAAGAGAAACGTTTTTTAAGAATAAAAATTTTTTACACAGTATACATCAAATAAACATGTATGGCTATTGTGTAATGAATTTTCTTCTAGAAGGGAAATGTTATTTGGATAATATGCTCTCTTTGATTGGTGATCTTTTGTGTTAAAAGATATAGGTGAGGTGCGATAGATCATTTTTATGTTGTGGAGAAGGATTGATGAGTTTTTTTCGTTGTATTGGCCGTTCTGCCTTATTTATGTTGGATCCAGAGCAAGCACACAGTTTAGCGATTCTCGGGCTGAAAAGTGGATTAAATGGCTGTCAAAAGGTTATCGATAAACGTTTGTGTGTAACTGTTTCTGGTCTTGAGTTTGAAAATTTTATTGGTTTAGCAGCGGGATTTGATAAAAATGCAGAGGTTGTGGATGGTATTTTTCGTTTAGGATTTGGTTTTACTGAAATTGGGACAGTGACACCAAAGCCTCAGATTGGAAATCCTAAACCACGGCTTTTTCGTTTAAAAGAAGATGAAGCGATTATTAATAGAATGGGCTTTAATAATGATGGACATCAAGTTGTTTACAACAGATTGCGTGCGCGTAAAAAAACTGGTGTTGTAGGAGTCAACATTGGAGCCAATAAGGATACGGTCGATAAGATTGATGATTATACTGTTGGTATTGCTCATTTTTATGATGTTGCTGATTATTTTACGGTTAATATTTCTTCTCCCAATACACCAGGTTTACGTGATTTACAGGCCCGTGACAGTTTGCATCTTTTGTTGAGTGCAGTTTCGCAAGCGCGAAATGAGCAAGAGAACAAGCATGGATTCTCCATTCCTATTTTTTTAAAAATTGCACCCGATTTATCAGAGAAAGAATTAGATGATGTTGCTGAAGAAATAAAACTTTCTGATTTTAATGGACTGATTGTTTCTAATACAACTCTTGCACGCCAAGGTCTTAGCAATAGTCACCTCAGTAATGAAGAGGGGGGGCTTTCTGGACGTCCACTTTTTGAGTGTTCTACGATTGTGCTTGCAAAAATGCGTAAAAAATTAGGGAAGGACATTGCAATTATTGGTGTTGGCGGTGTAAAGGATGCACAAACCGCTTTGGAAAAAGTAAAAGCTGGTGCAGATTTAATTCAATTATATAGTGGGATGGTTTATGAAGGTCCAAATCTTGCTATAACTATTCTGCAAGAGATTTTGCAGATGATGCAACAAGACGGTGTTGATAACATAAAAGACTATCGTGATCATAGTCTTGAGCATTGGGCAAAATGTTCTTTGTAAAAAAACGCTTTTTTCTTCACAAAAAATTGCGAGATTTTTTTAAAGGGGCTTGCAAACTTTGTTGATCTTCCTTATGTCACATAAGCGAAGAATAAATGTTTACGAAATCGTGAACAGTTATGATACATTTGCTTTTTATGCGGTTGTAGCTCAGTTGGTTAGAGCGCTGGTTTGTGGCACCAGAGGTCGTAGGTTCAAATCCCACCAACCGTACCATTTGTCTTGTTACAACTTTTCTAATTCTTATTTTTGGCGTTTTGTGAGGCGGTTAAAAGCCGTGCTTGGCGGGCTTTTTTGCGTGTGAGCTGTCACGGAGCAGAGACCTTGCGCGGATGATTTTTCTCAAATTTTGTCCAAAACGGAATGATACGATCAATAATCGCTTGAAATATAAACGGGTTAACTAAATCTATAATTCTGATTGCAATTGCAACAATAAATATCTCTATCAGTATATTTACATACTTTTAGTATATTTTGTAAACCAAGAGAATCTTATTTAACTTTCATTATTATTGCTCATAATATAAACTATTAAGTTTAAACACATAAAATAAGTAAGCATAAATTTACTAAAATATGCCATATTTTTGACACAATATCCTTGATTTTATCAACTATATATTATAAATGCGAACTTGCATGAAAGTGCATTCATATCTCTAGGGGGTGTTTCGGTGGTTGATTATGGTAAGCCATTCTGGCGCGGGGACATAAGTAACCTTGGGGGATTTATTTATGCACTAAATTGGAGAAAATAAATAGGAAGTTCAAATCGTTCGCACGATTATTGCAGTGCCGATAATTTTAGTAGCAAATATAACTCTGGTACTGCGTTTGGTAGCAAGTATGGTGGTAAGGTTGGCCTTGCGGGTGGTTTTTTCGCAGGATGGGCAGGGGGGCGTAATCCTATGGCTACCATGACCTCAGCAGGCTTTGGGCAAATTGTAGGCAATGAATTCGGAGACACCATAGGCGGTTATGCTGGTTATGGTATGGCTGCTGCCCAGTGTGGCACACAGTTGTTGGGTCAATCTTTTGCTAATTCAGGTGGTGGGATGTTGATGCACTTTTGATGTAGTTCTTTGGGTTATCCTAAAGCCTAGAACGGTGGTACTGTAAAAGGTGCCACCTTTATGTTTGGAATATTGCACAGGAGGAGCTATGGGCGCGTTTGGTTTAGTGCTCGCTTATTTTTGTCTGTGGTTTGGCATGTATCTATTCTTCAAAACTATTGCTATTAATGGAAAAAGCATGTTAGGCAGGGAGAACATAGTTGCATTCATAGTGGTGGCATTGGTTGCTCCTCCCCTCATGTATGTCTTTGAGTATATAGTTGGTGTGCCGATAACATCTCCTCATGTTGCTATAATTATGTTCTTTCTTTCTTTTTGCATTGAATTTATACCCAATATAGTAAACAATATAAAATGCTTTAGTTTGGCCATTATCGCAAGTTGCCCCATTTTTTTCATCGCAGCTGGTTTTATTGTTATGAGTGATGACCTTCTGTTAGATTTTTTTGATCTGCAGCTTTCGGGCTATATTTATCTGCTTTTCATTATTCCGTTGATGATAGGGGGGGCTCGCTATGTCCTAATTGCTAAAGCTTTGAAGGAAAAATCTATGTCAGTGCTAGATTTAAGCATTTGTATTGGCTGTGGGTTTGCCATAGGCATCTTTTTTGTGTCATCACTGCTTTTATCAGACCTTCGAGAAATCTATCAACAGATAGGTTTTGCAAACAGGGAGGCAGTGAAAAAAATGTTTGATTATGCGGTGTTTGGTTTCGCTATTCTAACGGGCCAAGTTTTTTTGACATTTTTGATGGTTCTCTTTGTTACTACAAAGAAATATTATTGGTTGGTCCTTGATGTTCTTGCAGAGCTGTTTTTTAGCCTCTTTGTTTCTTATTATGTAGCGTTTGTTCATACAGATGATGACTATAGAATGGTTAAAAATTGGATTTGTTTGCTGTTTGTTGTTTATGTGTACGCGCGTTACATTAAATCAAAGAATGTGAAGCTTAGCGTGATTAACCCGTTTAAAAAGAAAACTGAGTGAGAAGACAGGAGGCTATAGTTCTTTGGGTTATCCTAAAGCCTAGAGCAGCCAACCCAGGAGGGGCAGTTTCTGGAGCAATAGTAGGCAGGGTCCCGTGGCGCAGCCGCGGGTATTGCTAAAGCTGGTTAGGATTGTGCTCGCTCTAAGTGGTGAAATTGTTGTTTGACCTGGCTTTTTAACAAGGTAAAGGCCTTGCTAAGGGGTACACTATCAGCCTCTTAGCAGGGAGTTTTTCTCCCGCAATAATATCTTGGTATGCTTGGGAGGGCAAGGCGCTTTAAGGAAATTATATGTCTGACTTAATTTTTGGAATGCTGCTTAGTTTTGGGATAAGTTCCAGCCCTCGTCTCCTTAAAAACAATGGCTTGTTGGGCGAGCACGTCATTTTTTTTGGGGGGGGCTAGCTGGCCTTTCCTGCGCTATCATCTTCGCTTATCCACATAGTGAAAGTGGGCTTCCAGACTTATCTTTGCTTTTGGTATGTTATCTTGGCATTCTTTTAATTCTGCACGAGCACTACTTATATAAATATTTAGTTCTTGGGTTCTGTGGTGCAGTTGCTACCTTGTGTATTGGGGCAGGTTTTGTATATTTGAGCTCTTTGTTGCCATTGCCTGCTTTGTCTGCTGCTAATAATAGCCAGCAGCAGGTGGTGCATTACATGAGTTTGGTTGCTGCAAACTATCCCTTTTTTATCCTTTTGATATCAGTTTTAACTGCGGAGCTTTTGCGTTTGTGGTTGCTTCGCGTATATAAGCCAGAATTAGCTGCGCGTGAGGTCCTTTATTTCGGGCTGGGCTGTGGGGGTGTTCTAGACTTATGCTATAAGACCCTCCCAGCTCTTTTTCTTTACTTGAATTACCGTGTTGATAGGGCGCCACAAATGGTGGGCTATGTCGCATTTGAATCTTGTCCACAAGCGATCAGCTATCTTATTGCCGCGGGCATGATTGTATTGATGCATGTTGTAAATACGCGCTTTATGTATCTTGGTTTCCAAGATAAGCGCAAGGTCTATTCCTATCTGCCTTTTGTAATTCATTTTGCGGTTGGTCTTTTGTTTATGTTTGACATTTCTTCAGGCTATGCAATATTAATAAATTCTATTTTTGAGGCTTGCAATAATGCTTGACAAATTGACATTATCTGTTATCGGCGCCGTTTTTTGTCTGGTGCTGATTATTTTTCCTTTGATGAAGAAAAAAACATTGGTTGAACATTTGGTTTTCTTGCTCGTTGTTTTGTGTCTTGTTTTTCTTTATGTTTATGGCGCTACGAGTTATTTTCCTTATTATGTTTTGGCGCTTTCGCTTATATTGGGGTACCGCTGGTTACTCTCTTTGGTTAAAACGTTTAAAGGCACGAAGGCGATTATTGGGTCAAGCGCTGGTTGTTATGTGCTTTTGATTTTTTTTCTATACGGCTTTATGCGTATGATAGGCAGTTTGATTTTAGATTTTTCTGCTTATAGTACGCCTAATATTGTTTTTGCTGTTGGTCTATTCCCTATAGGCATGGCGATTATGCAGTTTTTTTTGCTCTCTCATTGGGTGGCAGAAGATAATGGCAATGGTGTAGAGGCAGGACTGGGCGTGGGAATGGGGATTTGGGGGGCTGCTATAGGGCTTGTACTGCTTACATCTCTACCAGAAACTGTGAAAATCCTAAAAGGGGCTTTTAGTCTTGATAGGGACGCCTTACTTTCTTTACTTGAGACGGTAATATATTATGCGTTTATTATAGGTCTGAATCTTTTATCAACTTTCTTAATGCTTGTGGTTTGCCTTGACAAGAAATGGCGTTTTTTTGTTCTTATCCTGCTTTTACAATGCTTGGCGGCTTGGGCGCGCTTTTCATGGCAGGCCGCTGAGCCAGAACTTCTTGCAATTGGGCATTATACAATCGCTACTATTCTTATGTTTGCTCTTATGCGGCAAATTTATGATTTTGTGCAAGACAGATTATCCATGAAGAAAAATAGCAGTTACGTTGTAGTAAATGAGGGGGCATAATAATGTTGGTTTTATTTATTACTTCGCTTCTCGCAGGCCTTATTTATGGCGCTGTCATTTATAATTTTTTTCGCTCTACGTTTAGTTGGATAAATGTGCTGTTGAGCGGCATAGTTTTTGGGGTGATTGTTCTGTTAGTATGGCGTTACTCGGAAACAGAACATAAACTTGATGCCTTACGTTTACTGCAAGTGCTTGGCGTTGTTTTTCTTCTATGTGTGTTTCATCATTTTCTGAAGTTCAAATTGGTTGTCGCTGGTGCTGTGGGATGGTTTGTTGCTAGCTGCATTGTTTTCGGGCTTATTGCTTTTTGGGAGCAATCTGTAATAAAAACGCTTTATATGATGAATATTGTTGAAACCAAGAGTCGTGCAGAGCAGGGGCTGGCGCTTGTTTTTTTATTTTTAACATTTTCGGTTTTTTTTGTTGTAGCAGAAGAAGCTATGCGTCGTTGGTTAGTTACTAAGTTTTATCGGTGCTCGCCTAGTTTTTTGTGGCGTTTGCCGCTGAATATTGGCATAGGCTGGGGTTTATGCGAATTAGTTTATAAGGCGCTAGGGCCTTTCCTTGTTTATAATGGCTGGCCTATTCGATCTAGTTTATTAGCCGGTGAATATGTAATTTTTTATTCCTGGACGCAAGCGAGTATTTTTTTGTGTGCTTTAATGAGCGTTATACTCATGCATATTTTCAATACATGCTTGGCGTATCGTGGTGTTGTTACGCGCTCTAAATTTTATGCGTGTGCGCCTTTTTTTGTCCACGCTATTGCTAACTGTTTCGGTGCAACAGTGATGGTTACAGAGAAGGTTTGGTTTAATGTTGGGGGCAGCTTGTTTATTCTACTTTGTGTGATATTGTTCGTATATTTTGAAAGCAAAAATCCTTTAATACAAAACATAAAATTGCGCGCTTAAAGTGTTGTAGAGTGATGAATAACTTTGCGTACTCTAAGTATGGCTAGAGAGCCTGATATGCGCTTTCTGTTCTGCAAAAAATAGAGAAGGTTAGCACCGGCGTAACGCGTCCAGTACCAAGAGCGACGTCATTTCTGCACTAATTGGGGGGAGGGTGTGCTAATGGCCACGCGCATATGGGAGCCTAAAAATATGCTATCATGCGACTTTCTAGTGTCCTCCATGAGATTGAAGCTGGGAATCTTGAGGCGGTGGTAACGCATTATTGCAAAAACAAACCCTGGCTAGGGTTTGGTCATTCGATTATGCAACGGGATGTCCGGGTTGATTTCTTTTTTTTACGCTTTCAGGCGCCTATGCGCCCCTTCAGTTCGCTTGCGCGATCTATTTTGGACAATACAGGACTGCAACCCAATGTCGATTTTCTAATTGCAAGCATCATGAGCAAACATCGGGCTGCTCCTGAGCTGGGATTGTTGGCTTTTTTCGTTTGTCGTATGCCTATACTTCTCGCGCACTATCAAGCGCGGTTTAGCACTCATTCCTTCAGTTTATCATCAAAGGATTTAAGAAAAAAATATAAAAAGGTCTCCCAATTATGGCTATAAAGCATCACACCGAGCCAAATTTCTTGGGTATATGTCAGAGTATCACCTTAACCACACCGATGCGTGCTTGCGGGCAAATCGATATTTCTCACTGGAATTTAGCCCATAACTATTTGAAACAGGGCTTGTTACTCGAAGCCTTGCATCAGTTTTCAGTTCGATTCGCCACCGTGGTGGCTAAAAACTCGGATCTCACTTATCGCTATCTCCCTGTTATAGTTGAACAGTTTTTCTCTACCGCCCATTTTGATAGCGATCGGTTGCGCGTTGAAGGACATATTGAACCCATTAATGAGGCCTACCGTATTCACTGTAAGGCCAGCACATATGACAATGGAAAGGCCGTTATTGCGCAGGCAATCATCATTGTCAGTAAGGTCTTCTTCCCTAGCTCGTGTTCTGAGAAAGCCGCTCTTCCATTACTAGGCGATTTATGTAAGATTTCCTCCGTAACCGGAGATTCTTGTACTTTTTCATTTAATGCGCATCACCCGCTTTTTGAGGAACATTTCCCCTCCCGCGCCGTATGTCCTGGTTCACTATTGATTGAGATGGTTCTGGCTTTGGCCACGCAGGGTAGGGCGACAAATATCGCATCTGTTGCGCTGAAAAAAGTAAAGTTCATTGAAGCAGTTTATCCGGGAGATACCTATCAGTTGACCATTAAACAGGATACAGAGGGTGAACCGGGTGGCGTTTTTTATATTCATACGGAAACTAAAAAACGAAGCACTTGCGGTAAGTTTTCTATCAAATATAAAAAGGGGGATGCGCCATGTTTAACATAATAATCTCTTTTATTCCGTGGAGTATTTACTCCTGGGTTATCAATGGAAACTTTTTAACTCTGGTCGAATGCTCTCTCATCTTGACTGTGCTTTTATTATTAATTATTGCTCTGAATATTAAATTTATCCGACAGGGAGAATCCGTGATGATTACGAACATTCTGGCATTTATTGTCCTGTTTGTTAATTATTTCGCTGGATGGTCTACACTTTTACTGAACTACCCCACAGTTTTTTGCTATCTGTCACTTGCTCTGGTTTCATTGATGAGCTTGCTGGTAAAGAAACCCTTTACCATTTTTTATGCTCCTGCTGGTGTTTCTGAAGAAAAACGCAAACATATCCTCTTTTATCTCATCAATAAATATATTACATGGATTTGGGTCATCATCTTTTTTGCCAATGGTCTTCTAGGGGCTTTTTTTACATGCTCCCCCCAGCTTTGGTTGATCACTATGGGTTTAATTTGGGTTGGTATTCTTTTTTCTAAATATCTTCCTAACATCATACAATATTTTTATCGCATCAAACATCATGGAGCATAATATGTCATTGTTTAATATTCTGACCGGAACCCCTTTATGGGCTTGGGTTTTGCTTATTTTTCTCATCGCGAGGGGAATAATCGCATTGAAAGATAGGGAAACGAAGGTTTACCGCCTTTTTCTCTTGCCGTTAGTCTTTCTTTTTTTGGGTGCAAGCGATGTGATTAACCAGCTGGCCTTCCCGCGCTGGGGAGCAATCGCAATGTTGGCAGGGCTGATGATCGGCTTTGGCGTTGGCTGGTTGCTCTGGCGTGCTACTCCGCGTTTAAAAATCAAAGAGGGAACGGATTTCATTATTCTGCCTGGTACACGGTTGACGCTGACATTTATTCTTATCGCTTTTGTCATCAAATTCACATTGATTGTTTTTCTCAAGGTTGAACCTGATTTGAAATATGCCTTTGATTTTAACCTTCTTTTTGGTCTTTTAAGTGGGTTTACTGGTGGTGTGTTGTGGGGCGGCACATTAAATTTATATATAGCATTTCGAAAGAATCCAAATTAATCCCTATACCATTAGCTGTGGGTGCTTCCCATTAGAACTATTTCAATAGAAGCTTATACCTAACAACAACGCTGCATACAAATGCAGCGTTGCCTCGTAGTTTCAGATTTTTTTATCCCAGCACGTGAAGAGGTGAGGGAAGTGATATATCTGACTATGCCCCCTTGGGGGAAGAGCGAGCCTAAAGGTTTAGAATGCTATGAGTTTGAGCTAGCTGGACTTTGAGCAGATGGTTTATCGCTCATGGGAAATCATTTTGTTTTACGATTCAAAAAGAGGATAGTGATGGTCTCATTGGCGTAGGTGGGCAAGAAAACTGTTAGCTTGGCAATGCGTCAACAATTTGTAGAACTATGTTGTGGAACCCCTACGCAAAGCCGTTGCTATGATGGCATGATGCTTTTGTCAAGCATTATGATATGGGGAGGAACCAGTGTTTAAGGGTGCAACTGCGGTCACTATACGATCCAGTAGCATTACGTTTTTACGTTTGAGTATTTAGGAGCGGTAGACTCTGTACAGGCTATGCGTACAATATGTGAAGCACGCTTGCGGGAATCAGTGTGTCATTATTGTGTTGTGCACGCAACCCTCTAGCGAGTACTTCATTGGTAAGGCTGTTTTTTGAAGCTAGTTGTAATTATCTGTGTGTTTTTAAAGAGAACGTTAGCACCGATGTATCGCGTGCAGTACCATTTTCCTTTATAAAACTATTCTCATTTCTTTTGTTTCTTTAAGAAATCTGCACTTCTCAGCCTTTTTTGCATATGATCGATAACGTAGCTCAAGTTCCTTGAGACAGTGAATTTTTCTCTCTTTTTGCTAAAAATGCCCAAACCATCTTATTTAGTCGAGACTTAGTTTAAGAAGGGATCTTCTAAATTTATTATTTTTTTCAATAGGATATAAATTTCTCGTTTTGGGTGCGCGGTAGACTTATAGTAGTAACAAGCTTAGGCGTATAGTTAGCAGATACCGTCATTATTGAGGAGTTTATTTAAATTGTGTTTGATCGATTGAGGTATACAGAAAAACGTGATCAATAAGCTTAGGTTTATTGGTTCTAAGCGTGGAGGGGGGTGAGCTATCCAATGCAAAAGAATAAATTGTTTTTTTGCGCTGAGCGTTGGTTATTTTTCGACATAATTGCATTTTGGTCTAACTTTGTGAACACACACTATTTCTGACTAATCGAGGAAATAGAACATTCATGTGTTGAGAGGATTAGACAATGAGTTGTAAACAATTAGAGCAAGAAATAGCCACTGTAAAGTATACGTCAATGTAGGAGTCCAAAGCCTTATGACACACTTATTTCAGTGACGATTATTTAGGACAAACGCATCATGTGCTTGTGGTGCCAAAAGGCTATCAATATGAGGGAAAGATTTACAAAAGCTTGAAAGCTATTGCCAAGCATATTACCGACATCAATTGGAATGGCCATTTATTTTTTGTCCTTTTAAGGCGTGGATGAGAGGGTGACAGGGGACAAGAAAGGTGCTTAAACAAGCGATAAAACCAATACGCGGCGCTATATATAGACGTAAATTCACCGAAGAAGGCTTAGGAGTTTAACTCACTGGATGACAAAAAGAAGCAGGCGAAAGCTTTGTTAAAGCTTATTGTCATGAAGGTTGGCAATGAATACCAACGTTGTTGATAATGTAAAAATCATGCCGCAATATATTTAAGGAGTGAGTGCAAGAGATTAATACATTCCTATGGCAGATTGTAGAAGCATGGTTTGCGATCCTAATTATATGATTGGTAAGGCCAAATCATTCAGGGACAAAATGATAAGAGCTATATTTTATTATGAATCTGACGCACAGTATAAAACCTATAAAGGTAAAGCGTTTTATAGCATGGGGAAGATTTTCAACATGTTGTCGGACGTTTGAGGGTGTTTTTACCCTCCGTAAAAGGTATTTTAGCAAATCTTGCTTGCACGGACAAGGGAGAACTAGAAGTGGATGCCGACATAATCCCTTGAGAAATTGGTTTTTATTGCATCGAAATAAATGATGAAGAAATTTATGTTTTAGTTGACAGTGATAGTACTTGTATGTGCTTGACTAAGCCACATGTGACGCAATTTTAAAATTACCTATGGTGGCATGTCGTCAAATTGACGATACAGCTCTTCGATTTGTCAGAAATAGGACAAGGCTAAAAGATAGACATATTTTGGATGTGCTTGTGCCAATTGATAAGCTTACTGATAATGTTTGTAAGTGCCATAATAGCACACAAGAAAAAATATAAAATCGCCGCATGTGGTAATGCGAATTGATCTAGCTGACTTGCGTAAGTAAAAAGAAATAAAACAAGCACAAGAAACTTTAAAAAATAAAGAGAACAGCTTATACGACACTTTGCATGGAAGTAAATTTGCAGAGGATACAGAAATAAATAGGATAAAAGGAATTGCGACGTACAAAAGAAATATTCATAGACATATTTTATACTAAGCGTAACGGAGAAGCGCAAAGATGAGTATAATAGCAGGTGAAGATAAAATAGAGGGCATGAGTCAAAGTCCAGTTAATCCAGACATAGAAAAGTTAAAAGCAGCCTTTCCGCAATGTTTTGCTGAGGGAAAGCTCAATATAGATCAGCTTCTTAATCTATGCGGCGAATATATTGATAATGATTTTGAGAAGTTCAAATTTGAATGGAAGGGCAAAGGAGCAAGTTTAAAGCTTGCTCAAAAGCCTTCATTTGCGACATTGCGCCCGAAGCGCGAGGAGAGCGTAAACTTTGATAATACACATAATCTTTATATTAAGGGCGATAATCTTGAAGTGTTAAAACTTATCCAGCGGGCTTATTTTGGCCAAGTGAAGATGATCTATATAGACCCGCCCTATAATACGGGTAATGATTTTATCTATGGTGATGATTTTAAAGACCCATTGGCGCGATATAAGGAAGTGACGAGCCAAACGACAAAATCGAATCCTGAGACAATGGGGCGGTTTCACACTGCGTGGCTCAATATGATCTATCCGCGCTTGCGTTTGGCACAGACCTTATTGCGTGACGATGGGGTGATTTTTATCTCAATAGATGATCATGAAGTTCATAATTTGCGCAAAGTGTGCGACGAGGTTTTTGGCGAAGAGAATTTTGTTGCTCAATTGGTGTGGAATTTGTCTAGCGGAACGCAAGCAGGGCATTTCACGCGGTCGCATGAATATATTCTTGTTTACGCAAGATATAAGACAGCCTTAAATTATTTTAAAGATTTAGACGGTGGAGTTATCAGTGATAGGGCAGTAAAAAAAATCTCGGCTGCAAATCCAGCGAGTGAAGTATTGTTTCCTAAAGGAAGCATTCAATTTGAAGGAACAGATGCAGAGTTTCCTGATGAGTTGGGGGGCTCAGAGAAGCAATATGTTGTTGCAGGTAAATTGCGCTTTGAGAATGGCTTATTAGCGGAAGATGTAACGATTAAAGCAGGGTGGGCTATGAAGAACCAGCTTATGTCATGGCTGGGCGGAAAAGAAACTTTTGATAGTAAGGGACAAAGAGTCACTCGATTTTATTTTAATGCGCAAGGTCGTGTTTGCTATGAAAAAGAAAGAGATACGGTTCATCCGAAAACAGTGCTGCCTCTGGAGATTGGGAGTACCAAAAAAGGCTCTTCGGAATTGATTCAATTGCTGGGTGCGAAATTATTGGAGTATCCAAAGCCTACTGCGCTGCTTGAGTATTTAATAAAGCACATTTGCACCAGCGACAACGACATCATTCTCGACTTTTTCGCTGGCTCTAGTACAACAGCGCATGCAGTGATGGCTTTGAATGCCGAAGATGGTGGTAATCGCAAATTCATCATGGTGCAATTGCCTGAATTATGTGATGAAAAGAGCGAAGCCTATAAAGCTGGTTATAAAACTATCTGCGATATAGGTAGCGAACGTATTCGTCGCGCTGGTACACAAATCAAGCAAAAGCATGAAGCAGAACTCACAAGCAAGCAGCCTCTAGACACCGGATTTCGTGTGCTAGAGCTCGATAGTTCCAACTTTTCCATATGGGACGATAGCCCGATTGATCCGAATGCACTTGACGTTAAAGAACAATTGCAAATGCGCTTGGATCATATTTTGCAGGGGGTGAATCCCGAGCGCTCTCATCAAGATATTATCTTCGAAATCATACTTAAATATGGTTGGCCACTGGATTTAAAAATTTATTCTTTACCAATCAATGGCAAAAAATTCTATTATATAGGCGAGAGCGAAGGCGATGTCTTGGTAATTATAGCTATAGACCCGCCCTTTGAACCCGAAGATGCGGAAGAGATGATAAAGTATTTGCCCGTAAAAATCGTAGCGCTTGATGCGGCCTTTAAAAGTGATGAGGCGCTTATTAATTGCGATTTTATCTTTAAAGACAATGAAGTAAGTTTTGATAAAATTTAAACTATAGAGAGACGATTGGGGCGGCGATATGAAACTTAAATTTAAACAACAAGAATTTCAAAATGATGCGGTTAAAAGCGTCATTGATTTATTTAAAGGCCAACCACGACGGAATTCTTCTATTTTCTTGCATTTAGAACAAGGACAATTAGCGTTAAATGAATTTGGTTGTGGTAATCAATTATTAATTAGTGATGAAAGCATATTAGCAAATCTACAAGAGGTGCAACAGAACAATAAACTCTTGGCGAGTGAGACGCTAGAGCAAAAGCAGTTTTCTATTGAGATGGAAACGGGAACAGGCAAAACTTATGTTTATAGCAAGACGATTTTTGAGTTAAATCAACGCTATGGCTTTACCAAATTTATTATTGTCGTACCAAGTGTTGCTATTCGCGAAGGGGTATATAAATCACTTCAGGTAACAAGAGAGCATTTTCAAGCAGAGTTTGATAATCTGCCCTATCGTTATTTTATTTATAATTCAAAAGATCTTTCGCAAATTCGTCAATTTGCAAGCTCTACCAATATTGAAATTATGATTATCAATATTGATGCATTTAAAAAAGCAGAAAATATTATCAACCTTCCGCAAGATAGACTGAATGGCGAAAGTGCTATGCGTTATATCCAAGACACAAATCCGATTGTGATCATAGATGAACCGCAATCGGTGGATAATACAGCAAAAGCGAAGGAGGCTATTGCAAGCCTTAACCCGCTTTGTGTTTTCCGCTATAGTGCCACGCATAAAGATGAGATTAATCTTTTATATCGTTTAACACCTGTTGATGCTTATCAAAAAGGACTGGTAAAGCAAATTTGTGTCTCTTCTAATCAGATAGAGCAAGATTTTAACCGTCCCTATATTGCCTTGAAATCCGTATCACACAAACATGGCTTTAAGGCGCGCTTAGAGTTGGATATTGCGGGAAAGAATGGCACTGTGAGCCGCAAAACAGTTACAGTGAGACAAGGCGATGATCTGTATCGCGTTACGGGCGGGCGTGAGCTTTATAGGGGTTATATTGTTTCGGGTATCAATTGCATGGCGGGGGATGAAGCAGTTGAGTTTTCTGATGCTGAAATTGTCAAGTTTGGTCACGCGCTTGGTGATGTGAATATAGTAGAGCTTAAACGCGCGCAAATTTATCGCACTATAGAAACACATTTAGATAAAGAATTGCGGCTTGCGCCTTTAGGGATTAAAGTTTTATCACTTTTTTTTATTGATGAGGTGGCTAAATATCGTAGCAATGATGAAGAGCCAGCACTTTATGAGCGTATGTTTGAAGAATGCTATGAAGAGCTGTTGGCGAAAAAGAAATATGCCTCCTTGCGAACTAAGTTTGCGCAAAATGTTCGAAACGTACACGGCGGTTATTTCTCGCAAGACAAGAAAGGCGTGTATAAGGATACAAAGGGCGACAGCCAAGCTGATGATGACACTTATAACACGATTATGCGCGATAAGGAGTGGTTATTATCTTTTGCATGCCCCTTGCGTTTTATCTTTTCGCATTCGGCATTAAGAGAAGGCTGGGATAATCCGAATGTGTTTCAAGTGTGTATGTTGATTGAGCAAAAATCGAATTTTACTGCGCGGCAAAAGATTGGTCGCGGTTTGCGTTTGTGTGTAAACCAACAAGGTGAGCGGGTGGAAGATAAAGATATAAATGTGCTGCATGTCATGGTGAATGAAAGCTTTGCTGAGTTTGTGAGTACATTGCAAAAAGAATTAGAGGCGGATATTGGTTATAAATTTGGTACATTGCAGATGGAGGAGTTGGTTGGCTGTGTTTATGAAGATGTAAAATATATAGCCGCTAAAGTGGAAGTGTCACAAGCACAAAAAATTATTAAAACGCTTGTTGCAAAAGATTTGATTGACGAGGCGGGTATGGTTAAAGCAAATCAAGATTTGGTAGCGAATGAATTTGAAGTTATAGGGGCGGAGGAAATGCCACGCGAATTGCGTCAAGAAATTGTGAAAAAAATTGATGCGGGCGCACTTATTAATGTTGAGACGCTGCAAGATCTGACGTATGTGACAGCTGTGACGGAAACAAAGTTTATGTCTTCGCAAGAGGCTGCTGATGTATTGGCTGAGTTGCGTGAAAAAGCCTTGCTTACATCAGAAGGAAAAATTACAGATACATTAAAAGCACAATGGGCAGCGGGGACATTGGATTTAAGTGAACGTTTTAGTAAAGGGCAAAAGCGGGCTGTGATGCAGGCGCTAGAGGCGATCCAAGCCATGCCGATTATTCGTAATGCTACGCGCGAGGTGCGGGTTAAGCTTAAAAAGCAAACAGTGGCTTCGCCCGAGTTTTTGTCCTTGTGGGAGAAGATCAATAAAAAGACCACTTATCGTGCAAAGCTTGATCGCACAGAGTTTGTTGCCAAAGCAGTGGATGCAGTGGAAAAAATGGCGCCAGTTGCGCCCGCGCATTTGGTTTATCAGACAGCAGAGATAGAACTGGATAGTGCTGGCGTGACCTATGAAGAGCAGTTATTAAAGCAGAGTGCGCTTAATTATATCTCGTGTGCACTGCCGGATATTGTACATTATTTGACCTTAAAGCTGAAATTAACCGCAAAGACAATTATTGGTATTTTGACAAAGAGTGGGCGTGAGCATGAGTTTGTGAAAAATCCACAAGCTTTTTTAGAGCGCATAGAAGAAATACTCAATAAAACCCATGTTAATCTTACAATTGATGGCATTAAATATTTAAAGCTGGTCGGGCAAGAATATAGTGTGCAAGAGCTTTTTACCAGTGAAGAGCTTGTGGCGAATTTAGAGCGTACAGCTGTTGTGAGTGAGAAGAGTGTGTATGATCATGTGGTTTATGAAAGCAGTGTGGAGAAAGAGTTTGCACAAAGTCTTGAAAATGATCCTGAAGTCAGATTGTTTTTTAAACTGCCAAGAAGTTTTAAAATAGCCACTCCCATTGGTTCTTATACGCCTGATTGGGCAGTTTTTTTAGAGCGGGATGGCGAACAAAAGCTTTACTTTGTGCTGGAAACAAAAGGGGCAAACAGCGAGTTTGATTTGCGTCTTAAAGAAATGCTGAAAATTAAATGCGGCAAAGCGCATTTTGCTGCACTGCAAACGAGCGTTGCATTTAACGACCAGCCGGTGACAAATTGGCGTGAATATAAGCGTACTTTGCCCGAAGCGGCGCATGAGTTTCCAAGTGCTGCGATGGTTGTTGCAGAATGATTGGTGCATGAAACACTTAACGTGAGCGCGGGGAGGACAGCCAAACTTTTTATATCAAAATAATAAATTGACAAAAGCTAGCTAAAAAGTAGCTATAATGTGTACTTCATGTGAAATTTAATTGTTTTCATTTAATACAGGAGGTAAAGTTATGAAAACTAAAAATATGTATAAACCACTGAAAAAATCAAATTAAGCGGGGTGATGTTACTGCGCTCAAAGCCCGAGCAAATGAGCAGAAAATAGCTGCTCGAAGCTCCCTTCTGAATTGAGGTTTTAAAATATATAAAGCTGCCAGCTTTATAGCTTTTGGATATATTAATGACGATAGATTATGAAGTTAAAAAGTTGCTCTATGGCTGTGCGGCAATGAGTGGGGTTCGGCTGATTACAGGTTCGTTCCATGCTTTTTTTTTCTTGTCTATGGGCGTTAGTATAACACAGTTAGCTTTATTGCAAATTGTATTTAGCGTCGCTATTTGTATTTTTGAAGTGCCTTGTGGGATTTTAGGAGATAAAATCGGCGTTAAACAAAATGTTATCCTATCATGTTTCTTTTTTTCGCTCTTTTTCTTTTTATGTATCTACGCACCTAATCTTTCTGTCTTAATTCCGGCAGAAATTATTTATGCTTTAGGCTTTGCTTTATGTTCTGGCGCTGATAGCACATGGATTAAAGGCTTAATCGATAGCGGTGGTTACAAAGGTAGTTTGGTCTACCACCAAGTAAACGCCTATAAGCGGGAACTAACGGCATTCATGAATACGGTTGCTGGTGCGCTAGGTGTTCTTATTGTTTTGTGTATGGATAATTATCAGTCGGCATATTATTTTTGTTCTTTCGGGTTTCTCGTGCTTGTATTCTTGTTTAGTCGGGTGACGGGGATAGCTATTGCATCCGTTTCGAGTAGTCAGTCAATAGACTCAGGTTCTTTGTTGCATGCAACAGAATCTTTTGCTTATTTAGTTACCTCAAAAATCGGGTTATATTATATATTGATATGTGGTTTTATTGTTGCTGCATTGCAGCCAATATTTCATTTTTGGCAACCTTTTATTTTGGGACAAACAGGAGTATTAGACAATGCAACAGGAAAGACTAAAATTCTTATTCTTGGCCTGTGCTTTGTGTCTTATACTCTCGTAAAATACTTATTTAATCGCTTTGTAATTAAATATCTTATGCAAAAATACGCTCCTATGGCGATAACTTTGTGCTCACTCGTCCTGAGTGCTGTTATTATGCTTGCTCTGCTTCTCATTGCAAACAGCTGGGCCCCCATTATTTTATTCACCATATTTCACAGTTTTTTTTCTGTCCCCGTAACGCAGTTTGAAGCAGAATTTTTTAAACATATTCAACAAAAGAATGCAAATACGGTTTTATCCATTGTTAGTTTTCTTGCACGTATTTTTGGTATTTTAGCGCTTGTGCTGATTGGTTGGTTGGCAAACAATGTTTGTATAGAAGCAGCTTTTTGTTTCACCTTGCTTTGTATATGTTTAATTATTCCGCTTAATTTGGCCTGGCTTTATACTGATAAAAAGTTAATAAAAGACGAGGAGGTTTGAAAGTGAAAATACAGTTGAATAGGGACTTGCCTATGACTTACATAAAGACACAAGAAAAAATAGTGTGTGGGTCATCTTATATGGATTGAGTTGAAATTAATAGCTGTCCATCGTTTTTAGTAGAGATGCTTATGATATTGATGTTTTGCTAAATAGTAGGCGCGTATTAGATTTTGCAAAAAAAACGCAAGCTTTTTTAGAGTGCGCGGAGGAAATCCTCGATAAAGCGTATGTCAATCTTACTATTGCTGGTATTAAATATTTAAAACTAGCTGGCCAAGACTATAGTGTGCAAGAATGTTTTGCAAGTAGCTAAATTTCGGCGAATTTAGAGCGTACAGTTCTGGTGAGTGAGAAGAGTGTATATGATCATGTGGTTTATAAGAGTAATATTGAGAAAGAATTTGCGCAAAATTAATGATAATGCCTCCGAAATAAAATTATTTTTTAAATTGCCAAGGAGCTTTAAAATCGTGGTGCTCATAGGCTCTTACACGCCGGATTTTTGGGTGTTTTAGAGTGAGATGGCGTGCAAAAGCTTTATTTTGTACTGGAATCAAAAGGAACGAATAGCGAGTTTGATTTGCGCCTTAAAGAAATGCTGAAGATTAAATGCGGCAAGGCGCATTTTACCGCCCTTGAGACTGGTGTGGTGTTTAACGAGGCACCGGTGATGAGTTGGCGCGATTCTAAGCGGGGGATGGTGGTAGAGAGAGTGGGGGGGCTGTGGTAGGAATGGGCGGCACGAATGACGCTGTCTTTAGTTGCGTACCGCCAAGCTAATTTTGTGCTTTGCGAAATTCACCAAGGCTTTTGGACGTACCGCGTTTACCGCGTAATAAAATCTTATGAATATCATGCAGAAGGCACGCAGAAATGGGTGATTGCGTGTCTAGCTTCCCAATGCCGTAATTAAGTACAGCCACATAATGAGATAGCTCTTCAATATCATCAGTCGCACTGATACTTTTTCTTTATTTTCAAACAATAATAGGCCAGATGGTAACGGTTATGTCCTTTCTATTTGAGAAAAGAGTAGCACCGCTTGCGTATATGCACGAGTAAAAGTCAATCAACATTGGTCTGAGGGAAAAACCGCCAATTATTTCTAATACACCTAAGGATTTCATAGCTTGCTCTAACGGTTTATATAAAGTCGCCCTTTTAAAAGGTGGATTGGGTGGAAAATTTATTGGGATATAGGCTTTATGAATCTCTCGAACTAAGCTTTCTACTATGCAGATCCTAAGGCGTGATTGCATATATGGTCGCATCTGTTGCTGCGTTGTGTAGGCAGAGATTCTAAATTAGGAAAAGAGGGCTGCTCTTTTAATTCCAAAGGAAGAATACGGCGCGTAAGTGCAGCAAAATGTATTTTGAGGAGCAGTAAAGGGGTGAGGCATTTGATATTCAGCGGGTGACGGATTAACTGGAGTATAAGTGGGCATTGCTAGGGCGGAGTTTTTAGTTAAGAATTGCGCTCCGTACGCTATAAGCTCTCTACATCCTTCATATAGGCGTTGAGATCATCGCCCAATGCAACGTAAAGGGGCTATTTTGCCTTTAACGCTTGTTTGGCTGCTTCCATTAGTGTCGCTGGCTCTATCAGCCATTACGGTTATAATTTCCTCGTCCAAAGAACAGGTCAATCGATTGCGTAATAGGGTATGTGTGCCTTTTTTGACCGTGTCTTTTTTAAAAGGCAGCTGTTACCTCGTGGCAGGGTTGGGTGTGTCTATATGATCAGCCTGCCAAAGAAATGGAAGCGTTATCGCGATAGCCACCAATAGTAGTCCAGCGATAAAGGCGGCAGCAAACTGCAATGATATAAAAGAACCAAGGACGCCGACCAAAAAGCTTCCGACCGGCATTCCAGCATAGCCGATCACCCGAAAAGCAGAATTAGCTCGCCCGAGAAGTTGCTTTGGTGTGAGGCGCTGCCTGAAGGCGGTAACACCAATAAACCATAAGCTTGCTCCAACGCCAGCGATAAAGGTGACGCCCCATACGACGACAGCACTTTTTGAAAAGGCTGGAACCAGCAGCAAGATAACCGTTCCTAACCCGTCAGTGAGAACAGCTAGGCGCACCGGTGCATAGCGTATATGTGGTGCAAATAGGGCACCTGCCATTGTACCAAGCGCGTAGGCTGCAAACATCACGCCATATTGGCTGCTATGTAGACCCAGATACCGACCGTCGGTAACGAAGAAGATGAACGAGGTTAGGAATGCTCCAAATACCACCGATAGAAAGAATGTGAGTAATGTAAGGGAGGTAAGATGCCGATTTGAAAAAATGAAACGAAAGCCGGCAATGATATAACGGAAAGTGATGTTTTCTTTATCAGGTGTTGGCGATGTCGGAACAGCACGGCGAGCAGTAAAAATCAATGTGATAAAAAGCACGATTAACAGGCCAAGAAATAGCAGTGTGCTATGCGCTAAAATGCTGCTTGTTATAACAGGGGCAAGAAAATAGGAGACCCCGAAATCTAAAAACAAGACAATTGAGTAGAAGGTCATCAATCGCTCTCCCTCCATGATAAGTGGTGGAATCGTCATTATATAAGCTTCGGCAGAAACGACGATGAATCCAGCAATGGTTGCATAGAAGAAAATTTGTTCGGCTGGAGCAATCTGTATCATGAGCAGTACGAACAGTACAATATGCAGTAGCATGAAGATGAAGAGAGCCGAGGTGGCAAGTTTTATTTTGTCGCAGTGATCAAGTAAAGCGCCTGCAAGGATGCCGAAAATTGGCCACGCTAATGAGAAGAGACCTTGCGCCCAACTTACTCCGACTACGCCATATCCAGATTGTCTTGCTAATAGCGGGATGGCAGTACGCAAAGCACCGCTGAGTAAGGCGAGCAGACTAACAGTTAGGCAAAAATAGCGTATGTTCTTATTGGCAAAAAGCGTGAACATTCTTTTCTCCTTAAGATGCCACACAGGTTTCCGCTGGTCCATCAAGTACGGCGGTTGTATTCAGCATGTTTGCGACATAGCCGTCCAAGATATTCCTATTTTCCTGAGGTAGAAGAAAATACATAAGGTTGGAATACCATTGCCAACCACGCTGAGTCAGCTGGAGATCGTTATCACTTTCTGCGACGAGACCTGCGCCTATGAGCTGTTGTAGGTTATTGTAAACGAAAGAGGGGAGTGCGGTCCAGTCAATTCTTTCTTTTTTGGCATAGCCGTTATAAGGTAGCCGCATACACAAAGCCTTGGAGGCTTGTTGCTCCGCTGATACCCAATTGTAGTATACTTTGGATTTGCCTTTAAGTTGTATGTCGGTAATGTATCCGCTTCGACTAGGATTGGCTCGTGTGACGAGTGAGCCGAGAATCGACATTGCTGACGCCCCGAAGCCAACCACATAATCGTCATGATAACCATGCAAATATTTGTGATAGCGGAAATAATTAGCTGAACTCGTTTTAGCGAGCGTTAGAGGAGTGTTATTGGCAATTTTGATATAGGAATGCCCATTACACGGCGCATAGCCGCAGCTGCGCATAACGATGTCGCTAAATAAGCGAAGCATCTGTCGATGCTGTAGGCTGGATGGCTTTAGCCCTTTTTGTGCGTAAGACTTATGCAGTTGCGACGTGATAGCCAGATTGTTGATTGCATAGAGGTTGATGGTTTCAGGATGAAGCTCGCTGGCTTGCTTCAAATCGTATAATAGTTCTTCAGTTTGCTGGCTGTGCATGCCATATAGTAGGTCGAAACCGACATGTCCAATGATCTCTTGTGACCAAGCCACGGTATTGTTGATTTGTTCACGTGTTGAGGTGAGGTTAAACAATGATCGGAAACGCTCAATGAAACTCTGTATACCGAAGCTGATCCGGTTAACGCCGATCTCACGGGCAGCATAAAGTTTATCACGTGTGACGCTCTTCGGTTCGCTTTCCAGTGTAAACTCGGTTAAGGAAGAGAGCTCAAATTCGGCATGCAATACTTTTCCGATGTGTCGGATATTATCTGTGGACAAAAGCGACGGTGTGCCGCCCCCTATATAGATGCTGCGGATGGTCCCTCTAAGCGAGCGAATGAAATTTCCTTTGGTTCTGTTCTCTGTGGTAAGCGCTGACATATAAGATTCGATTTGCTTAACGTGCTTGTAGGCCCCTTTCTGAAAGGGACAGAAGGAACAGATGGTTTCGCAAAAGGGAATATGCAAATAAAGAGAAATGGTACGCGCTTGTGGAATCTGCTTACTTTGCGCTAGTTTATTAAAGTCTAGGTAATCGTAAAATTCATTTGAAATAGTGCGAAATAACGGATATGTGAAGTTGTAAATCGGCTTGAGTTGATCGAATTTTACAAAAGGATGATCCACGAGTTGCACAGATTACCTCCCCCAATTTCTTAACTTGCACTGTACTATTGACGGGCGACTGGTGACCCAATCACCCGAGTGTATTACCAAAGATTTTCACGGAACATAATGAATCCTCCTTTTTTAATAAGTTATATGTATTATACATATAACTTATTATATGAACAGGCGAGCTTGTTTAAGAGGCAATATAAAGATAAAAATATAAAAGAACTTTCTCTTGCAGCCTTATGGTCTGATATTGTAATTGGTATCCTGTTTTACGTGGTCGGGCTATGAATGCCTAGAGCGAGAAAAAGCAAGGTGTTTTAATGGACGTGCGGGGCATCATTGTTATGTTGCTGGGACTTGGAATTTGCGTCTGGTTATGAAATATCATTAGCGCAAAAAGATGGTTTTAAAGGTAGAGATATATTTTTTAATATCCCTGTAAAACTTCGAGAAGAGATAGAATTATCTATTAGAAAACATATAAATGTCCAGTGTGATAATATTATCGAATTACATGACATCATCGCTCTTGCCCGCCATTTTGACATATTGCCTAAAATCTCATTGAGATTGTGCCATGTACTGGCAAACGGGGATAGATCGCGTTTTGATATGACTGCGGCGGAGTTACGTGCCGCATTATCTTTGCTAGAATCCAATAGGATTAGGCTTAATGTGGTGCCTTTGCATATGGGCTCTAATTTGAATTCGACTGAGTTAATAGTATCCACCTTAACTAAGGTTGGAAAGGATATTTACGCATTGAAGGATCAAAAAAGTTTTATCAGTCTAGGCGGGGGATATCCGACTTCCACAGCGTTCTGCTATGCCGTGACGATCAATGACGAATACCCTCGTAAAATTTATGAGGCATTATCACAATTGGGTTATGATTTACATAAGCTTACGGTAATTATTGAATCTAGGCGTATTATATCTGAAGATTATGGTTATTTATTTTATAAAAGAGCAGAGTGGTACGAACTTAATTACAATCTAGGCTTTGGGGATGTGTACTCAATCTGCACAGTATCACTAGGTCATAAGTCAAAGTATGTGAAAGCAACTGATACAAAAAAGATTTTATGACGGTGGAAGATCGACGATGAAGGACGTTAGTTCAAAGGAAATTGATATTATTGTGTTCTCATATCCTGATTTTTGGGGCTTTTTAGATATAAATAACACATCTCCTAGTGGGCTGGAGACTATCAAATATTGGATCACGCATGGCGCAATTAGCAAAAAATCCTATCTATTGGATTTGGTATGCTCTACTGTATTTTCAGCTCTAAATATTGTGTGCGAAGTGCAATGTCAAGCGGTGGGAATTTATATAAGTGCAGAGTCTATAGGTATCCGCTCAGAACAAGGTTGATAGCTCTATTATGCAGGGGATGGTTAAGTTTCATGTCGGAAATGCTGAGCGTATGTCTTATCCTGAAAATACATTTACGCATATTACGGCGTGGTGAGTGTTTGTAAGCATTAGTTGTAAAGGCATAGCTACTCACTATCCTAGGCTGTTTTCTTCTATGTGAATAACAATAGAGTTACAAAACTTGCTTCATATTAAAAGAAAAGTTTCTTTTCTTTTAATTAAGCATTGCTACGGCCAAAAGAAAATTAAATATCTCGCCTTTATTATTCTCGCCAATGTTTTCTTATATATGATTATTTGAATCGGAATTAGGTTACGTCCACCATGGTATTTCTCGCTGTTTTATATTAAGGAGAAGGTTCGCACCGATGTATCGCGTGCAATATCAACTTTTTCACTATGGTGATAGGATAGCTTGTTGAGCGTAAAGTTCTTTTACCTTGATAGATCTTATAGTATTCTTCAAAAATATCAGTTGATAATTTTTTTTCGTGTCGTTTATGCAGAGGCTGATACTATAAGAATAGAACTTGATTGTTTGTAAAGTTGGTATGTTATGGCTGTAAAAAATGGTAAACAAACGAAAAGTAAAAATTTTAAACCTGTCTCTCGTTTTCTCAAAAGTTTACGTGGTGTGCACAATTGGGAACAAGTTTCACAATGGCTTGCTTTCCGTAAGGTAGAGGATATTGAATGTATTACGCCTGATCAAGCAGGGGTACCACGGGGCAAGATGATGCTTTCTAAAAAATTTACATCGGAAACATCATTGGCATTGCCTTCAGCCGTTTTTATGGCAACAATTTCAGGGGATTATCCTGAAGATGGTCATGGTTTTGAATATCCTAAAGCAGATGGTGATTTACGCCTTGAACCTGATCTTTCTACGTTAAGCATTGTTCCATGGGAAGATGCTCCCACAGCACAGGTGATTTGTGATCTTGTGTATCAAAATGGTCAGATTGTGGATTACACACCACGCAATGTTTTACGAACGGTGGTTCATTTTTATACAAAAATGGGTTTAAGCCCTGTTGTTTCACCAGAAATTGAGTTTTATTTAGTACAGAAAAATCCCGATCCTGATTATCCGTTAGTTCCACCGGTTGGTCGTTCTGGGCGTTCAATTGGTGGTGGACAGGGGTATTCCATTGCTGGTGTTAATGAGTTTGATGATTTGATTGATGATATTTATCAATTTTCAGAGGCACAAGGATTGGAAATTGATACTCTCATTCATGAAGAAGGAGCAGGTCAGTTTGAAATTAACTTACGTCATGGTGATCCTATTGAATTAGCGGATCAAGTTTTTATGTTCAAACGAACAATTCGTGAAGCAGCTCTAAAACATAATATGTATGCAACTTTTATGGCAAAACCCATTCAAGGGCAGCCGAGTTCTGCTATGCATATTCACCAATCGGTTGTTGATAAGAAAACCGGTATGAATATTTTTACACAGGAAAATGGTGAAGAAAGTATCTGTTTTCGCCATTTTATTGGTGGATTGCAAAAACATATGCCAGGGGTACTTGTGATGCTTGCGCCTTATGTGAATTCTTATCGACGTCTTGTCCCTGATAATTCGGCTCCTGTTAATTTGCGATGGGGATATGATAATCGTACTACAGCTTTTCGAGTTCCCCGTTCTGCTCCTCAAGCGCGGCGTGTTGAGAATAGACTTCCTTCATCAGATGCGAATCCTTATTTAGCCCTTGCAGCTTCTTTAGCGTGTGGTCTTATTGGTTTGCAACAAAAAATTGAGCCGGATGAGCCAGCGACAAATAATGTAAACGCTGATAATATTGAGTTACCGCGTGGACTCATTGAGGCAGTCAATTTGTTTGAACAAGATACAGCAATACGTGCTATTTTAGGGGATGTGTTTGTCAGTACTTATGCTGCAATCAAACGACAAGAGTTTGAAACTTTTATGGAAGTAATTAGTCCGTGGGAGCGTGAATATCTTCTGCTGAATGTTTAAATTTTATGACGATGATTGATTATAATTCAATTTCTCCAGGAATTTCTTGGTATGAAGATACTTTAAAAGAACGTCCCTCTTATCCTTCTTTTTGTGAAAACAGACAGTGTGATGTGGTCATTATTGGAGGCGGATTTACGGGTCTGTCGGCTGCTTATCATTTAGTCAAGGCTGGAGTAGATGTTGTTTTATTTGAAGCATCACGTTTTGGTGATGGTGCTTCAGGGCGCAATGGTGGACAGCTGGGAACAGGGCAACGGCAATGGGTAGAAACATTAGAAAAAAAGTATGGTTTTGAGCGAAGTAAGGCTCTGTTTGATTTAGCAGAAGAAGCTAAAAGAGATATTTTATCTTTATGCGCGATGCCTAATTGTTCGTGTGATTTGATAGGAGGACAGCTTTCTGTGACACATAAAAGGCGTGAGCTTCTTTCTTATCAACGGCATATTGAGGTGATGCAGCGTTATGGCTATCATGCGCTTACTTTTATGGATAGGGCAGAAACATCTAGGCGACTTGGATCGTCTTTTTATTGTGGTGGTATTTATGATGCGGATACCGGCCATATAAATCCCTTAAAATTGATTGTTGGATTGGCAAAAAAAGCTAAAGATGCTGGTGCTAAGCTTTATGAGAAGTCACAAGTAACGACAGTAAAGCGCAAGGGAGCCCATTGGAAAGTGATAACAGAAAAAGGCAGTGTAACAGCAGAGCATGTTTTACTTGCAACAAATGGGTATAAACTTGGTCTGGAGCGTTTTATTGAAAAAAATATTGTTTCTATTCGTTCTTATATTGGAGCAACGGACCCATTACCAAAGCACAGTTCAATTCTCGCAGGCGGGGAATCGGTTGATGATTCCCGTTTTATGGTTCGCTATTTTCGCAAAAGCATTGATAATCGTCTCTTATTTGGTGGCGTAGAAAGTTATGATAATAAACATCCTTTGAATTTAGATGAACGTATAAAACGGCAAATTGCTGAAATTTATCCTCAATTACATTCTATCAATTTAAGCCATTGTTGGGGAGCAACGGTTGCCATCACAGTTGAGCGCATGCCCTATGTTCGACAACTTTTCTCAAGGATGACTTATTGTGGTGGTTATTCAGGGCATGGCGTTATGCTGGCTCCTTTCATAGGAAAATTATACGCAGAATGGTTGACTGGAAAATATGAACGTTTTTCCTATTTCCAAGACTTAAAGATTTCATCTTTTCCGGGGGGAGGAGTTTTGCGTTATCCGCTTATATTTTTAGCAATGCGTTGGTTTTCTTTAATGGATCGCCTTTAATGGAAACATTGCTTGAAATGAAGAAAATTAATGGCTTATTTAGTATCTGTCTGCTTTAATAATGGAAGCTTTTATAAGTGATATGGGATTTCATAATCGAATAGAAAAATAAACAAGTTCATGGTGCGTAAAATTATTCCAGTTTCTTCCTTTGATTGTATTGTTTTTGGTGGCAATGGTGATTTGGCGTCGCGCAAGCTTTTGCCGGCTTTGTATCATTGTCAGTGTGTTGGTCAATTCAGTGAGCCAACACGTATTATTGGGGCTTCCCGCACTTCCTTAAGTCATGAAGAATATCAAAATTTTGTCCGCACTTCTTTAGAAAAACATATCCATCCAAAAGATCTCAATTCAACAGAACTCAATCGTTTTCTTGCACGTTTAACTTACGTTTCTGTTGATGTTTCCTCAAATCGAGGGTGGGAGGATTTAGCTCTCCTTCTGTCACAAGATTCAGCGAATATTCGAGCTTTTTATTTGGCTGTTAGTTCGTCACTTTTTGCTGATATTGCGATGAAGTTGGGAAAAAATGATTTGGTGACACCACAAACACGGATTATCATTGAAAAACCAATTGGTTGCGATGTAAAAACAGCTGTTTCACTTAATGATGCATTTGCAAGCGCCTTTAATGAAGAGCAGATCTTTCGTATTGATCATTATCTTGGGAAGGAAACTGTTCAAAATTTAATGGCATTGCGGTTTGTTAATACACTTTATGAACCGCTATGGAACTCCAACTATATTGATCATGTTCAAATAACCGTTGCTGAATCTTTAGGGTTAGAGGGGCGTACAGAATATTATGAAAGCACTGGTGCTCTACGCGATATGGTGCAAAACCATATGCTACAATTACTTTGTTTAGTTGCTATGGAAATACCATTTACCAACAGTGCTAATGCTGTACGTGATGAAAAACTTAAAATTTTACATTCTTTAACACCGCTTGATGTACATAATGTAGGGCAGCATACTGTACGTGGGCAGTATCTTTCTGGTCTATCAAATGGTATATCTGTAGAGTCTTATTTTGATGATCTGGGAAGAGTGAGTAAGACTGAAACATTTGTAGCGCTTAAGGTTAAGATTGATAACTGGCGTTGGGCTAATACGCCTTTTTATTTACGAACAGGTAAGCGCATGTTCACGCGAATGTCTGAAGTTGTTGTGGTTTTTAAACCTATTCCTTATAATATTTTTAATGTGGATTTAGATGAAATTTTTTCTAATCGGCTTGTGATTCGTCTCCAACCTGATGAGGGTGTAAAACAATGGTTGATGATTAAGGATCCAAGTTACGGCGGTATGCGGTTTCGTCACATTCCATTAGATATGAGTTTTGCTTCCGCATTTTCTGAACGTAATCCTGATGCTTATGAACGTTTATTAATGGATGTTATTCGTGGAGATCAAACGCTGTTTATGCGCCGTGATGAAGTTGAGGCTGCTTGGCGTTGGATTGATCCAATCATTGAGGGGTGGGAAGAAATAAAACAGCCTTTTCACAGTTATAACGCTGGTTCGTGGGGGCCATCTGCTTCGGCGATTCTCATGGAACGTGATGGGCGTATATGGAACAATTTAGTTTAGAGCAATAAGTATGTATAGAATGAATATTGACCGTTTAGATTTTGAAACCCCTCAGACTTTAGCCTTGGCATTAGCAGATCGAGTAGCCGCAGAGCTTAGTGTATCTGTTCTTGAGCGTAAGAGAGCAGTTTTAGCGGTGTCTGGTGGTAAAACACCAGAATTGTTTTTTCATTATTTGTCAAAAGCGGATATTGATTGGAAAAATATCATTATTACTTTGGTCGATGAACGTTTCGTTCCTACACACGATGAACGTTCAAATGAGCATATGGTACGGTGTCATTTGTTACAAAATTTTGCCGAAAAAGCGCGTTTTGTAGGGCTTTATCATAAAGCGATTACTGCTGAACTTTCAGCTTTTTCAGCGGCGAGTCGTATTAATACTTTGCCTAAACCCTTTGATGTTGTTGTTTTAGGAATGGGGGGTGATGGACATACGGCTTCTTTTTTTCCTGATGCTGATCGTTTAAAGCAAGCGCTTGATCTGCGAACACAAGCACTTGTTTTGCCCCTTCATGCTAAGAGTGCTGTTGAGCCAAGACTCTCACTAACTTTGCCAGTTATTATGCAGTCTCGTTGTATTATTCTCCATATCGAAGGTTTTCAGAAACGCGATTGTTTTGAAAAAGCTTGTCAAGACGGGTCTGAAATAGAAATGCCTATTCGGGCAATTTTGCGTAATTCCCCTCATCTCGTTCAGGTTTATTGGTCGCCTGCAGAAAATGAAATAAGTGAATCAAAATATGCGACACAAGGTGAATAAAAACGTAATCTCTCTCAATGAATGAGGGGCAGCAACAATGAAAGGGGGAGAGAAATATGGCACTTTCCAAGACAATTGCCACAGTTACACGAAGGATTTATGAACGTTCTCGATCAACACGAGAAACTTACTTAGATCGTATTGCAAAAGCACAAGTTCATCGCCCCAAACGAAGTTTTTTAGGATGTGCCAATCAGGCGCATGGCTTTGCTGCTTGTGGTGCAATAGATAAAGAGCGTTTGAAGGGAAATATCGTTGGGAATATTGGCATTATCACGGCATATAACGATTTACTTTCAGCTCATCAACCTTTTGAAAAATTTCCTCACTTAATTAGAGAGTCGGCCCGTATGGTTGGTGGTGTTGCGCAGGTTGCAGGTGGTGTTCCCGCGATGTGCGATGGTGTTACGCAGGGAAATGCGGGGATGGAGCTTTCCCTTTTTTCGCGTGAAGTAATTGCAATGGCGACAGCTATAAGCTTATCACACGATGTCTTTGATGCAGCATTGTATCTTGGAGTATGTGATAAAATTGTACCAGGTTTATTGATTGGTGCACTAACATTTGGTCATTTACCAGGAATTTTTATACCAGCTGGTCCTATGACAAGTGGTCAAGGTAATGATGAAAAAGCGAAGATACGTCAACTTTACGCGGAAAATAAAATAGATCGCCAAACACTTCTAGCATCAGAAGCTCGTTCTTATCATGGACCAGGAACATGTACATTTTATGGAACCGCTAACTCTAATCAGGTGATACTGGAGATGATGGGGCTTCATATGCCGGGAGCTTCTTTTGTTAATGCGAATACACCGTTGCGTGATGCTTTAACAAAAGAAGCTACGAAACGTGTACTTGAAATGACAGATCTTGGTGATCATTATAGTCCACTTGGTATGATCATTGATGAGCGTTCTTTCGTGAATGCCATTGTAGGATTAAATGCAACAGGAGGTTCTACCAATCATACGATTCATTTGATTGCTATGGCTGCTGTTTGCGGTATTAAATTGACATGGCATGATATTGCAGAAATTTCTTGCCATGTGCCTCTTTTAGCGCGCATTTATCCTAATGGTTTAGCGGATATCAATCATTTTTATGCTGCTGGGGGGATGGGATTTATTATTCGCGAGCTTATCGATGCAGGTTTAGTACATGAAGATGTTTCAACGGTTTTTGGTAAAGATCTCAATGCTTATGCAATTGAAGCAAAGCTTTCTGCTGATGGTCATGTGGTGCGTGAAGCGGCTCTCAAGGAAAGTGGTGATCATAAGGTGTTAGCAGGGTGGAGAAAGCCATTTCAGCCTGACGGTGGTCTTCGTGTTTTATCGGGAGATTTGGGAACAGCTATTATAAAAGTTTCCTCTGTTAAACCAGAGTATTGGCAGATTAAAGCACCAGTCTTTGTTTTTAATGATCAAGAAGAACTACAAAAATCTTTTAAATCTGGAGTGTTGTATGATAAAGATTTTATCGCTGTCATTCGCTATCAAGGACCAAAAGCCAATGGTATGCCAGAGCTTCATAAATTAACGACCATTTTAGGCGTTTTACAAGATCGCGGTCAAAAGGTAGCATTGATAACCGATGGGCGTATGTCAGGGGCGTCAGGAAAAATTCCTGCTGCCATTCATGTGACACCGGAAGCAGTGGATAATGGTCCCATTGCACGTTTGCAAGATGGTGATATTGTTTTTCTTGATGCTCATGAGGGTAAATTAACTCTTTTGGAGGATTTAGCAAAATTTAACGTACGAAAAATCATACCTCCTGATCTTTCAAAAAACGAACACGGTTTTGGACGCGAACTTTTTCATGTTTTTCGTCAATCCGTTAATCGTGCAGATCAAGGAGCATCTGTTTTTATGACATGAAAAATGCAAAAATAAACAAGCTTAATCATGTACAATAAAACCATATACAAGGAATTGTTATAATTCTTAGAATTTTGGCATAGGCAGATTGTGTGATCGCGCGGCGGCTTTGAGTGTATTAACCATAAGCATGGCAATTGTCATTGGTCCAACGCCTCCTGGAACAGGGGTGATCGCGGCAGCTTTTTCTTTTACGTTTTCAAAATCGACATCACCAACAAGACGTGTTTTCCCTACACCTTTTTCTGGTGCAGCAACGCGGTTAATACCGACATCAATAACAATTGCACCATTTTTGATCCAGTCTTTTTTAATCATTTGTGGGCGGCCTACAGCTGCGACTAAAATATCAGCGCTTCGACAAACATCATCAAGGTCACGGGTACGACTATGGGCAATTGTCACAGTGGCATTGGCTGCTGTTAAAAGGGCAGCCATAGGTTTTCCAACAATATTAGAGCGTCCAACAACGACAGCATCAAGTCCAGATAAATCTTGCCCACAGTGTTGTTCGATCATCATCATGGCACCAGCTGGTGTGCAGGGAATAATCGCATCTTCAAGTGCATTTGCCGCGAGTTTTCCTACATTAATATAATGAAAACCATCAACATCTTTTTGGAAAGCAACGGCTTGTGTTATGCGATTTGTATTCATATGAGCAGGGAGAGGCAGCTGTACCAAAATACCATGAATTTTTGGATCAGAATTTAATGTTGCAATAAGTTGAAGGAGTTCTTGTTCTTGTGTTTCTTTGGAAATGACATGTTTGATTGAAAGAAACCCACATTCTTCGGCTTTTTTATTTTTTGAGGTGACATATACTTGACTTGCGGGATCATCTCCAACAATAATAACAGCGATACTAGGTTGTATATTATAGTGATGGCGGAGCTTTGTTGTTTCGGCCTTAACTTTCGCAATAATCTCTTCAGCAAGTTTTTTTCCATCGATAATATTATTCATTCAGAGATCCTTTCGGTAAGGCTGTTTGTTTTTTTGTAAAGCATTTTCTAATAATACGATAGAGTTTTATAGCAATATTCATATGAGAACAGTAAGAATGGTTTTATAATGTTGTGGATTTATAGTTTTGAAGATTTTTAAATAATTGCTTTATAAAGAAGCAGCAACATTGCTGTTTGAATAAATTTTGGATAAAGAACAAAAATAATTAAGATACAAAGTGGATATAGTGAATTATAGGGTTATAAAAACTTTTTTTGATCATTTAAGTTTGTTTTTAATCTGTTATAGGGGGATAAATATAGAGGGATATTGTGCGCATCAGAATAATAAAATTTTTGAGCGGAATTTTTATTACAATTATCTTTTTATTTGGAGTGGGGATTCTCGTTTTACCTTATCTTATCTCTACAGATGCGATTCGCATTCGTTTAGCGCAGGATTTGAGTGCATGGACCGGTTACAATGTGCAATTGCGTGATCCACCGCGGTTACATCTTTTTCCTTATCCTAAAGCATTTCTTTCTGGTGTTACTTTAACATCTAAAATGGATGATGTTGGGCCATTAATGGAAGCTGAATCAATAGAAGTTGATCTTTCTGTCGTCGATCTTCTTTGGGGACATGTTTCTTTTTCAGAGACGCGGATTATGCGTCCTCAATTTGTTATGGAAAAGCCTGTTAAAACAATAGCAGATTTTTTTGATCGGTTTTCTCGCTCACAAGGTGCATTAGGGTTGGCAATACGCAATACGCGTGAAATATTAAAACATAATCCTGAACATCCAGAAATAGAGCACCTTTTAAAACAACCTTTTGGGCGGATTGTCATTAAAAATGGTGTTCTTGTGTATCACGATAGTTTTTCAGGATTAGCAGAAAAAATAACAGGATTAAATGCGACTTTAGATTGGCCGGAATCGACTCGGGAAGTACGGTTACGTGCAGATGCGCGTTGGCGCGGAGAATTTACAAAGTTATCAATTGATGCTTCTCAAGCATTGCTGCTTCTTGCAGGAGGAAAAAGTCATATTAGGGCAAGTCTCAATTCTGTACGTGGGGGAATAACTTTTACAGGAAAGGCTCGGTTATCTGAATATTATATTTTTGACGGAAAAGTATCGATGCGTTCTCCGGGATGGAATCAGACATTGTCTTGGGTTGGTGGAAATCAGTTTTGGGGATATAAATTAAAAATACCCATTGTATGGGAATCTCATTTTTTAGCGCAGCCAATGCATATTCAAATGAACAATGTTACATTTACGATGGGGAAAGCCAATGCGCGAGGAGCTTTAAAATTCGATTTTCAAGATTATGTACCAAATGTTATGGGTTCGTTAGCCTTTGATAACCTAGATCTTAGCCTCTTGGGTTCAATGTTTTTTTCAGGTAAAAAGAAAAATTCCTTCTTTGATATGACAATTTTTCATCGTATTGGCGTGGATATACGACTTTCTGCGCCACAAGCTAAAATAGGAAATATTTCACTCACAAATTTAGCTGCTGCAATACAAATAAGAAATGGGCATGGTATTTTTGATCTTGGACATGCGAATATTTTTGGTGGATCCGTGCAAAGTAATATTGAAGTTACGCCAGCTGGACAGAAAGTGCGTATAGGAGGAAATATTTCAGGTGCTTCTATTGATATGCAGGAGACTTTAGAAACCTTGGGATTTATTCCATTTATACAAAGCAAAACGAATTTTACTGCAACGGTACGAACACTTGCTGATTCTTGGCGAGAAATTTTTACAAAAATGCAGGGTGAATTAACACTGAAGATGTCTTCTGGTCGGCTCTTAGGGTATGATTTGAACGAATTACAAACAAGACTTTTAAATAAACAACAATTTCTTTTAATGACTAATGATACTTTTTCAACAACATTTGATCACTGGGATATTCAGACAAGCTTTTCAGAAGGTATGATGAAGGTGACAGAGTCATTAATGCGTACAGCAGACTCGAGCTTATCCATTCAAGGAACCGTTGCAACTGCTATTACGCAAGGGAAGCAGAATGAATTGATATTACAGGCACAACTACGCAAAAATTATAGATCAGAAACTTTATGTAAAGATGTCCAATGTCTCGCTAATAGCCTTGCATGGCCTTTTACATTTTCTCTAAGCTCTAAAGGACAAAATCATGGTAACTTTTGGGTTACAAAAGACATTGACGCAGATTGAGAATTGTTTTTTATCTATATAACATTCTATCTTATAATGGTAATCCATCTTTTTGTAACTTAAAATTGTCTTTTAAATTTAAATCAGAGGTCTCACTATCGGAAGATTTTCTCATTTTAAATCCGTTCGTGATGAAGCAGTAAAAATCGTTCTCTCTGTCATAAGTGTGGTTGATACAGATAAATGATTAAAGAGAGAAATAAAAATCCTTCTTATGGAATCTTTCAAATACAAGAAATTCATAATATTGATGCAAGTTCTTAGAAAAGTTTCTAAAAAACATTAAATTTTTAAGAGGGATGTCGGCCAGTGCTTACTGAATCCCAGAAGAAATACCATAGCCATCTTTGGTAATTGTATGCTTCCCATCTGCTCCAACAGAACCAATTCCCACTGTAATCAAAATAAAGGCTAAGAGGGTTGTAATCGTAATAATTGTAGCTTTTTTAGCAGACATATTTTTCCTCCACGGATGCATCAATGACTGAATGCAAAGATGAATGGTGCATTATTTAAACTTTTATGAAAGTAGAATCACTTAAGGATCTATAAGTTCCTATTATTATCTCATAAAGCTAAAAAAACTCTATAATTCTTTAATATATTATAGTTCTATAGATATAATTTTTTCTTTTTGCTATATATTTTTCTTTATTTTCTCGATGACGATAGTGAGCATTGGCAAAATTTTTATGCGCATAAATTATAAACTTAAAAGATTATTTATACGACAGACATTGGCTCTGAATGAAGAAATAAAGATAGAGGGGGCACAAGCTTCTTATCTTGTGCATGTTTTGCGTATGAAAGAAGGAGCAGAAATTTTACTTTTTAATGGACAGGATGGTGAGTGGCTTGCTAAACTTATCATTGTTAAGAAAAAATTTGTTGTGGTTCAGCTTATCCATCAAGAAAGATTACAAACGACGCATTCCAGTCTTATCTATTGTTTTGCTCCACTCAAAAACGCGCGGTTGGATTATATGGTGCAGAAAGCTGTTGAAATGGGGGTATCGGTTTTGCAGCCTGTTATAACGCATCATACGCAGGTTACGCGTATCAATATGGCGCGTATGGAAGCCAATGTTATTGAAGCTTCTGAACAGTGTGGTATTTTATCTCTCCCTGAATGCGTATCTGCTCTATCATTAGCAGAACTTTTAGCACGATGGGATGAGACACAGCCTTTATTCTTTTGTGATGAAGAGCATAAATCGCATAATCCATTACCTTCTTTTAAAAAGCGTGACGTTACAACACCTGGTATTCTTATTGGACCGGAAGGTGGCTTTAGTGAAGAAGAGCGGAGCTTTTTAAAAAAACATCCTTTTGTGGTTCCAATATCATTAGGTCCGCGTATTTTACGCGCTGACACTGCCGCTGTTGCTGCTTTGGCTCTTCTTAATGCTACCGTGGGGGATTGGGCAATGGATTGAGAAATCTGTAAAATCATTCTAAACAATTCATTTAAGATGATGATACCAATGATAGGATACGATAAGTTATGGCGCTTGATATAACTGATGAAAGTGAAATTTATAACTTAGATTCCTTGGTTAGTTATTTCCAAGGGGGGTATAAAGCAGAAGATGATTGGCGTATTGGTACAGAACATGAAAAATTTCCGTTTTATAAAGATGGTTTTCACCCTGTTCCATATGAAGGAGAGAGGGGAATCCGAGCGCTTTTAGAGAGGATGCAAAGTGCCTTAGGATGGAAACCTATTTTAGATGATGAGAATATTATTGGGCTCGTAGGATCAGTTAATCAGGGAGCCATTTCTTTGGAACCTGGAGGACAATTTGAATTATCTGGTGCACCATTAAAATCAGTAGGCCATACATATCACGAGTTGATGGAGCATTTAACTCTTCTCAAAAAAATTGCAGAACCATTGGGTATAGGTTTTCTAGGTCTTGGAGCTAGTCCAAAGTGGACTTTAGCTGAAACGCCGCGAATGCCTAAATCACGTTACCAGATTATGACTGATTATATGCCTAAAGTGGGGCATAATGGTCTTAATATGATGTATCGCACATCAACAGTTCAGGTTAATCTTGATTTTTCATCTGAAAGTGATATGCGGCGAAAAATGCAAGTGTCCATGAAATTACAGTCCATTGCAACAGCATTATTTGCAAGTTCACCTTTTACAGAAGGACGCCCAAATGGCTTTTTGTCGTGGCGTTCTGAAATTTGGCGTAATACGGATAATCAGAGGACAGGCGTTCTTCCCTTTATATTTTCTGAGCGTTTTGGTTTTGCTGATTATGTTGAATGGGCTCTTGATGTTCCAATGTATTTTGTTGTGCGGGATGGTCGTTATTATGATTGTACACATATAACATTTCGTCAGTTTATGAATGGAGCATTAAAAGGACAAGTTGCAAATTCAATTCCAAACATGGGAGATTGGATTAATCACTTATCGACGTTATTTCCTGAAGTCCGCTTAAAAAGATTTTTAGAAATGAGAGGAGCTGATTGCGGTTCTTGGAAGCGCATTTGTGCGTTGTCGGCTTTTTGGGTCGGGCTTCTGTATGATAGGGAAGCACTTAATGAGGCAGAAGCTTTGACAAAAGATTGGTGTTTTGAAGAAGTTTTAGATGTGCGCCAACGCGTTCCTAAAGAAGGGTTAAGAACTCCTTTTCGTCAAACTATTCTTTTAGAGTTAGCACGACAAGCTCTTGCTATTGCCCGCAAAGGCTTAAAAAATCGCAAACAGTATGATACGAATGGTTTTGATGAAACAAATTTTCTTAATCCTTTAGAAGAGGTTGTTGCAATGGGACAAACAGATGCTGAAAAATTTTTGTCTCACTACTATTCTATTTGGAATGAATCTGTAGAACCTTTATTTTTAGAATGTGCCTATTAAATTTGAAGAAAAGAGGCTTCCTACTTTTTAAAAAATGCATATCACCGTGGTGGCTCATCCCACTTATGAATAGGTTTGAAAATAATATTTTTCACTTTTAAAAGGGATAAAAAAATATAATTTGCGTTTAAAGGAGGAAATATACCAAAAATCATTTTTAATGGATAATTTCTTGAAATTATGTTGCTAATATGAATGTTTCTTTATGTCTTATTATTCTCACTCCATGTATTTGATTATATTATAGCAATATGTGTTATTCTTTTGTTACAAGAGTAAAGTATGGAATAAAAATAAAAAATTTCGGTTTTTGTAGAGACGGGCAACAAAAACTTTTTTGTTAGTTAAACATATCTAGTGCACTTTTAAATTTTTCTTCTTCCATTTTTTAGTAGCCAGATCTCAAGGGGCTTTTATACCTTTTTGTACCATTATACGATATAGTTATACACTCATCATGAAGGCAATAGATGTATTTTAAAAACGGGTAGGAAAATTACAGGAGATCATTTTCTCTATACAGATAATTTATTCTTTTACTATTTCCTCTTTTTAGCGATATTCTGAATCTCTATAGTTGTTATTTGAGGTATGACTGATAAAGTTCGTTGTACGGATCGAGATCATTTACTTTGGTATATCCAAGTGATATTAATACAGCGAACAAAACGATCAATAGAGAAGATAAAACAATAAATGTTACGGTACGTTTCATGAGTGATTTAACTCCTTATCTTCGATAAATAGGTCGGTATTGAATACGGGGCTATTACGACGGTTGATATCATTTAATTTGGTTATATCAATGGTATATGTGATATTTTTGTTGGTATTGTGTTTCAAATTATATTGAATGATATGTAGATTACGAGTGGCGTTGCATTTCCCATAAAAGGGTATTGTATGGCATAGCTACATCCGACAAAGTACTCATATACTAACAAAAACATAAAAGACAGTCAGTATTTTAAAGGTATGGAAAATGCTTTTTCGTAACATATAAACTAATATATCTAGAATTTATGTAACACGATACGTATTTATTGTAAATAAATATTTTACAATTTTATATTTTTTAAATATATTATGTGTAAATATTGTTTATGTGCTTATTACTTGATTATTTTTTATTATGTATTTTAAAGATATATTGTGTAATTTATTAAACAATTGCGTTATTTATTATCTATAACATTAATAATATTTATAAACGCTCTCATCATGCGTATTTTTAGCTTTATAACGTATCAGTTTTTTACTAAATGATTTTAATGATTTTTGTAGATTTTGTTTATAAGGGGCTCTAATTTGAACAACTTTAATAGGCACCGCGTTCTTTATAACCAACGCGTTCATTTGCATTGTGATTATGAAAACCTGTTTTTTCACGCATGCTCTATAGCTATTATATTTTTTATAGTCGTGGCATCATTTTTCATTTTCATAATATAAATAATAAAGATGATAATGCGCTTTATTGCCTGTTATAAAGACATCTAAAGAGAGACTGATAATTATAGAGGTCAGAAAACTCCCTTTTAATAGACTTTTGTCATTTTTCTGTCAGTAAATTGAACCGACAAAATAGATCATTTTAGTGAGTGATTAAATATATCTTATGATAAGCATGTGATCCTTTAAAGCCATTTCAAAAGATAGGTTCTAGTCATAAAAAATGCTATTAAGACCATTATGGTTATTAGTTTTGAGGTTCTTGAAGATTTTGAGGATTTTAGACACCTTCAAAATCTATAAGTAAAATGAATACATATAGCTCTTTTTCAACAGAGCTTTTGAAAACAATAAAGCTATCATTTTAGATTATGATATAATCTTTTAAAAGCAATCCAAATAACAGTGTCTAAAAGTGCAAAGCCTTGTCTTTAGAATAACACATATAAACTATCCTTTTAAGATTGTAGGTAATAAACTTAATAAGATGGTTAAAGTTATAGACTGCCGTTTTAAAGCAATACACAAGAGATCTTTATGAGGTGTGTTAACCTCATAAGTCTATTCGGTTTCTCACACTTCTAATTTTGGTAGTTTTTTAACAATTTTCATTGTTTCTAAACTTATAGTATGATCCTTTGAAACAACTCTAATGGATAAGCAGGGTTACCAATGGTTCCAATAGCATAGCGATTGGCATCATTAACGATGCCACTCTTTTTATCTATCTTTACACATTGACGCTCCATAACCCATTCAAGAGTGGGGTTGCCATTAACGATATACTCATAAGCTTCAAGAGGGATGTTTTTCATGATGATATTGCTGTTGTAAATAACAGTAGATTTATCCTTTTTAAAGGTCACAAGATAAGGCTCCACACTTTCATAATTTATGTGCAAGTGATCAAACTCACACTCTGTTGTCCACAATATCCTGAAATCTTCAGCGCTTTTTACACAGGGGATACGAGGCAATTCTTTGCATAAATTATGAGCATAGCGAGTACGGTAATCTTTTGAATGCAATAATCCGTAAGCTTAATAGAATAGATCATCTTTAGTTATGGTCTCACTAGGATAAGCAGCTTAAAATGCGTTAATCCTTTATCAGTGATGGCATCACGCCTCTGTAAACCAGATGTTTTTCTTTCCTTTATTGAATTTGTAAACAAATGGGATTGTTTCTCATCATGATCAGTTATAGAAGATTCAACATTTTTATAAAAATACTGTGGAAAGCATTGGCCTGTATCTATTGCATCTAGATTAGGTAAATTCTTAGCTATCAACACAGAAAAACAGCTTCGTGCTCCTATGCTTGTAATTTCTATGACTCTATTTTCTACTGCTTGCCCCATAGGGAATACATGTGGTATCTGATCAACTCCGTCATTTAAGATACGATTATAATAAAGTCATAGTCGTGTAAAAGGACGATACGAACTTTGCGTGAGACATATCTCTTCAAATTCAAAAACCCTTCCTCTGATTAGTTCTTGCTTAACATTATAACTACAACTTATCTTTTTTACATCTAAAGTGATAAAATTATCTACGGTACGTGCACGTGTTGTTCGATCAGCATATAGATAGGTATCATTAAAACATTTTACTGCACTATTATAAAAAGCCATCATATTATTTATATTTTCTGCCCAAGCTCCGCCCTCCAATGTTGTGATAGCTCTTGAATTAAGACGTTTCATAAGAAGTATTTCTACTCCTTTCTTATACATTTTTTATTTACACGCCAGCCCTGCTTGTGACGTGCAAGCAAGTGATTTTGATTGATTCAAGATAAACAGGTTTGAAATAAGAGAATCTTACGTTATTCGGGACTCTCATTTAATATGCAAAACAGTAAATTATTTTTATAAATCAATATTTTGTCATTCAATAGGTATTGTGGCGTTCAAAGTCTTTTTTATGACTATAAAAAGAATTTCGAAAAATAAAAAAGCTTTCATTGAGAGCAAAGAAAGAATGTATGAAAGGTCTTTTCAATAAAATAATTATATTTGAAATGCTGGTCAAAGCTGTTGAGAGTACAGTCCATAAAATTAGCAAAAGTAGCTTGTTGGTGTATTTTCTAGAAAAGTCATGAATGTTCGATTGTTAATTCATCCTTTCTTGGAAAGCTCGCTTCAGTTCAAATAGAAAAAGAGAGAGGTAAGGATATTGATAGGATAAGATATGCTGGAATTATTCAGTATTAAGACGCAATGAATGTTGTTTATATTTCTCTTTTTTAACTATTTTATGAGAGCGTAAATTTAAAGAATAGGAAAATAATTTTATTTATTTTATTTAAACAGTTATTAGTAGATAAAAAGTTCTCTTTTAATCGATAAATTAAAAAAATAATGATTTTGTAAAATCCTGGTAAGCTTTATGTTAATTTTAAATATCATGCATTGATTTTGAATTATGCAGATTATTGACGTCAATCATAACAATAGTAAGTGAGCATAGACAATGACATTTAATTTTTTCGTCAATTTATTTCTATTTGTTATTTTTTTATTGTTGGTTTCTCAAAGTAAGAGAATGCAATGGAGTCTTTCACTACGTGTTATGCTAGGGCTTATCCTTGGCTTGATTTTTGGAAGTGTTTTGCAGTTTGTTTATGGAGAGGGTGAAAGCACTTTATTGAAATCCGTTGAATGGTTTAACATTGTTGGTGAGGGCTATATCTTATTGTTGCAAATGATTGTTATGCCACTGGTTTTTATCTCTATTGTTTCAGCAGTTGCTCATTTACATTCTGTTTATGCTGTTGGAAAGATGAGTATAATAACAATTTCAATATTGCTTTTTACAACGGCTCTTTCAGCATTGGTTGGTGTGCTTGTGGTTAATTTTTTTGGATTAACAACTGATGGTTTGGTGCATGAAGGGCAAAATGTTTCTGCTCTTCTTGAAGGTCATATTTCTAAACTTGGAGATATGAATATACCAAAGATGATTTTGTCTATGATTCCTAAAAATCCATTTGCTGAGTTGAGTGGAGCCAAACGTACGTCAATTATCAGTGTTGTTATTTTTGCGTCATTTTTAGGTGCAGCGGTTCTTCTTTTAAAGAAAGATGAGCCAGAAAAAGGAGAAAAAGCGCTTTTATTTATTCAAGTGGGACAAGCTTGGATTATGCGGTTAGTCCGTATTGTGATTGCTTTGACGCCTTATGGTATTTTTGCACTTATGACGAAAGTAGGAGGAACATCGCGTATTGCAGATATTTTAAATTTACTGGTTTTTATCATTGCATCTTATGTCGGTATTATTTTAATTTTTGGAATTCATGGTGTATTGCTTGGTATTTCTGGGGTTAATCCCTTTCGTTTTTTCAAAAAGGTTTTACCGGTTTTAACATTTGCTTTTAGCAGTCGTTCAAGTGCTGCAAGTATTCCTTTAAATATTGAAGCGCAAACACAGTGGATAGGTGTACCACAACCCATTGCGAGTTTTGCAGCTTCTTTTGGGGCAACAATTGGACAAAATGGTTGTGCTGGTCTTTATCCAGCGATGCTTGCGACCATGATTGCACCGTCTATGGGTATTAATCCTCTTGATCCTACTTGGATTGCTACGCTTATTGGGGTCGTGACGTTGAGTTCTATTGGTGTTGCTGGTGTGGGGGGAGGCGCTATTTTCGCTGCATTGATTGTGTTACCAATTATGGGGCTTCCTGTTACTTTGGTTGCTGTACTTATCTCTATCGAACCGCTAATTGATATGGGACGTACTGCTCTAAACGTGAGCGATTCAATGATAGCTGGAACGGTTACCAGTCAAATATTACGGACAACAGATAAAAGTATTTTTAAAAAATAATTTTAGATTATATTTTTTTGGGCTGTAAAACATCTGTAAGAGATATTTGCGCTGAACCAGGTTGTAGGGGTTTTTGTTGATGGGGATGAGGAGCCCAACCAGAGAGCCAGATGAAAGAAAAATGTGCACGAATACGTCCATCAGGATCACTAAATCGTTGTGCATAGATTTCAGCTGCGCGGAGAAAAAAACGTTTAGATACAGGGCGTCGTGAACGATTGATGAGTGCATTTTGCATTCCCATAGCTTTAAGATCGTGCATAAGGTCAAACATTGTATTATAACGTATTGTGATATCTTCAACGTCTGCTACAGGCAGAGCAAAGCCCACACGCTGTAAAAGAGCGCCTGCATCACGAATGTCGGCAAAAGGATAGATTCTAGGGCTTGCTCCACCATAAATTTCACTTTCAGCTTGCAGCAGGCTTTCCCGCAATTCTCTTAATGTACCAGCTCCTGCCATAACAGCAAGAAATAAGCCATCTGGTTTAAGGGTATTTTTTATCTGGCTTAGAACACCAGGGGTATCATTGGTCAATTGTAATGAAAGAAGTGAAATAATAAGGTCACAGTAACTTTGAGGTAAATCAAGAAATTCTCGATGACGTAAATGAAATTTTTTATCATGGCTTTGGTAAAGCGTATCGGTCTCAATACGTTCTATAGAACAAACTTTTCCAGATTTCATTAAAGCTTGCGCAGCAAGGTCTGTATGGCTGTGTAAATCGAGAGCTAATGTAAAGAGGCGATCAACAGTGCTAAGACGTTTATAGAGATCTTCTGCCATGTGAGAGAGTAAAAAGTCGTATCCTTTTTTTGCTTTTTGAAAGGCACGTTTTCGGAATTGTTCAATGCGGTTATGATCAAAAATTAAAGGATGCGACATATTGTGGAACACTTTCGATCTATGGAAGAATATATTTTGAAAAGGTTCATTATTTGTGCAAGCTCTGTCAAGTTTATAATATAAAAGAAAAATAAATTTATAGAAGGTAAGAGTTTTTAAAGGAATTAAAATTATAAATTGAGGAAATACAAAGGAACTTTTGTTCTGAGGGAAACTTGTAAAAGCCTAAATTTATAATGTTGTATTTTCGAGAAGCGGCGTTAAGTAGTGGGGATATACTAAGTAAGTTCATTGAACGCTTGAAAACTGTGCTTTATCCACCAATTTGTCCTGGATGTAAGCAAAATGTTTCTACCTATGGTACGATTTGCTCCGAATGTTGGAAAGACCTTCAATTTATCACAAAACCTTATTGTCCTGTTATGGGGACTCCTTTTGTTTGTGATATGGGGGATGGTTTTCTTAGTGGTGAAGCACTTCGTAATTCCCCTCCTTTTTCACGTGTTCGCTCAGCTATTGTTCATAAAGGGCTTGCACGAACTTTAGTAACGCGCTTAAAATATGGTGATCATATAGAATTGGCATCATTTATGGCCAATTGGATGATGTTTTCTGGACGCGAGCTTATTGATGATTGTGATGTTATTATTCCCATTCCATTGCATTTTCGTCGTTTTTGGGAGAGGCGTTATAATCAATCTGCTGAGCTTGCACGTTATATTGCAGCATCACAAAAAAAGCTTTTAAAACCAAGTTGGCTTGTTCGTTGTCGGCATACCCGTCCGCAGGTTAGTCTTTCTTCAAGAGAAAGAAAACTTAACGTAAAAAATGCTTTTAAGGTTTCGCATAAGGTTAAAAAATATCTCAAAGGATGTTCTGTTTTGCTGATTGATGATGTATTTACAACGGGTGCAACAGTTACAGCAGCAGCTGCTGCATTAAAATATGCAGGTGCACGACAGGTTGATGTGCTAACATTTTCGCGTGTTCTCAAAGAAGATTCTATTTTTCCCTCCTCGTAAGAGGGCTTTAAAGTGAATATTATTTAAAAATATTGGAGGATAATACTATGAAAGAGATAATAATTTATACACGCCCTAACTGTCCTTATTGCACAAAAGCACGTGATTTGCTTGATAAAAAAGGCGTAAAGTATACAGATATTGATGCTTCCACATCCCTTCGCCAAGAAATGGTACAGCGTGCAAATGGACGTAATACATTTCCACAAATTTTTATAGGTGATTATCACGTTGGCGGTTGTGATGATCTTTATGCTTTAGAGGCTGAGGGAAAGCTCAATTCTTTATTACAAGGCGTATAATATTTGTAAATTACATATCCTTAAGACCGTTTTGCGAGAAGGAGATAGTTAACGCTCATGTCTTTTGAGCGATTCCAGCTGTCATTTAATGGGTTATAAGTAATACCTATCTCATCAATGACAGTCAGAGCGTTTTTTGATAAGAAATTTTTAAGTTCTAGAGGTTTTAGGAATTTTTTATAATCATGTGTTCCTTTAGGAAGCCAACGTAGAATATATTCAGCACCTACAATAGCAAGCCCCCATGATTTCCACGTGCGGTTGAGTGTTGAGACAAACATTAACCCTTGTGGTTTCAACATTTTTGCTGTAGCTGCTATGAAGAGATTAACATCAGCGACATGTTCAACAACTTCCATATTAAGGATAATATCAAACTTTTCTCCTTCATTGGCAAGTACTTCTGCTGTCGTCGTGCGGTAGTCAATGGAAAGGTCATTTTGAGCTGCATGGGTTTTTGCGACTTCAATATTTGTTTGTGCAGCATCAACGCCTACGACCATAGCGCCAAGACGTGCCATTGGTTCAGATAACAAGCCTCCTCCACAGCCAATATCAAGAATTTTCAAATTGTCAAAGGGCGTAAGCGAAAAAGGGTCGCGATTAAACTCTAAACAGATTTTTTCTCTGATGTAAGCAAGGCGTGTTGGGTTAAATTGGTGAAGAGGTCGAAATTTTCCTTGTGGATTCCACCATTCTGTAGCAATACGTGAAAAATGATCAATTTCACTTTGATCAATAGTTGTTTGTGTTTCATCTATCATGTTGCCTGCCTTTTATTTTTAATGATCAAGTCCAGTAGATTTTATACAAAGTCAAGAGAAATTAATATAATCATAATGAAACTTGCACAAATGATAGATATTCGCTATGTCGAGAAAATGGTTAGTTGATACAGCATCTAATTCTCATTACCGTTTGAGATAAGAGATGTAAAGGTAAGAGTGTTATTAATGGCGCGCATTGTCATGAAATTCGGTGGAACATCTGTAGCAAATATTGAATGTATTCATAATGTTGCACGGCATGTCAAAAGAGAGATTGATGCAGGCAATGAGGTTGCAGTTGTCGTATCTGCGATGGCTGGTAAAACCAATGAGCTTGTTCAGTGGACGTGTGATGCTTCCTCCAAGCATAGAGATGCTCGTGAATATGATGTTGTGGTTGCTTCTGGTGAACAGGTTACTTCAGGTTTGTTGGCTTTGACACTTCAAGAAATGGGTGTGAATGCACGTTCATGGCTTGGTTGGCAAATTCCCATTCATACAGACAATGCGCATGGACGTGCACGTATTACTGATATTGATGGATCTTTTTTAATCGAGTGTTTTCAGGAAGGTCAGGTTGCTGTTATTGCTGGTTTTCAAGGGTTAGCTCCAGATAACCGGATTTCTACCTTAGGGCGTGGGGGATCAGATACAAGTGCTGTTGCTATAGCCGCGGCTGTACAAGCTGATCGCTGTGATATTTATACGGATGTAGATGGTGTTTATACAACGGATCCACGTATAGAACCGAAAGCGCGTCGTTTACCGAAAGTAGCTTTTGAAGAAATGCTGGAAATGGCTTCTCTTGGTGCAAAGGTTTTACAGGTTCGTTCTGTTGAATTGGCAATGGTTCATAAGGTTCGTACCTTTGTGCGTTCAAGTTTTGAGGATCCTGATGCGTTAGGCATGGAGGATCCAAAGAGTTCTTCTGGAACACTTATTTGCGATGAGGATGAAATCGTGGAACAACAAAATGTTACTGGTATTGCTTTTGCTAAGGATGAAGCGCAAATTTCCCTTCGTCGGCTTGCCGATCGTCCAGGGATTTCGGCAGCAATTTTTGGTCCCTTGGCTGAAGAGCGCATTAATGTTGATATGATTGTGCAAAATATTTCTGAAGATGGCTCAAAAACGGATATGACTTTTACTGTACCATCATCAGATGTAGAAAAAGCTGTTGCACTTCTTGAGAAGAATCGCAAAGAAATTGGATTTGATGTTCTCCAATTTGAAAGTGATCTTGCCAAGGTATCTGTGATTGGTATTGGAATGCGTAGCCATGCAGGTGTTGCCGCTACAGCATTTAAGGCTTTGGCTGAAAAGGGTATTAACATTCAAGCAATTACGACCTCAGAAATTAAAATTTCTATTTTGATTGATAGTGCTTACACTGAACTTGCGGTTAGAACATTACATGCTGTTTATGCACTTGATAAGGGATAAGCATTTTTTAGTTTCAATAACATAAAGCTTTAATATATATTAATAATTTTTGTTAAGGATAATTTATATTTTTAACTTAAATAGAATATTTAATACAGCAAAACTCTCTTATTTTAAACTTGTTCATGATGAATTTAAAAATGGTTGCTTATACATTACAAGAGAAAGATGTTTGGATAAAACTGTTTAAGAATGGATATAAAATATGCCGTTTATAAACGTTTTAGAGCCTATAGATAGGGATGGAGAAGTCTTTACAATAAGCTTTAATAGAAGAAGGAATAATGCACTGCGTTTATTCAAAGGATGCATGTTGCATGAGGGACAGCCTCGTGAATACAGATTTAATGTTATAAATCTTAGAGAAATTTGAGCTTATTGGATTAGTGACGGCATTACTAAAAATAGAATTGAAGATGTATTTTCTAGAGATATTTAGCTTGTCTCAAATGGTTGTTTATGGCTTTATATATATCTTGTAAATTTAATTTTTTCTGTATTATGAGGCAATAAAAAATATATCTCTATAGACAATATTTATGTTGCGCTATAAGTTATAAAATTACTATATCTTATGCGTTTGTGGCTTATAGAGCTCTTCAGAAGCACTTTTCATAAAATCATGTAACGATAGATCAAAATTAAATGATAATGTTATAGCGTGTTGCTTTCATTACTTAAATTTTTTCTTATGTCTATTTGTCTTTTTTTGAATTATGATTAAGATTTTTAGAGTTTTCGATACCTCCGTATATTCTTTAGGTTAACTTTCTTCTCTTAACTACTCTATTACAAGTATTTTCTTTGTCATACTGCCAATTACGCATGAAATACATTCTTTCATTTATGCCGTATATCGTGCTAGTTTCTTATCATGTTTACATATTTTTCCCACAATTTGTTTTTATTCAGTATATGAATGCGAAACGTATTCTCTTGTTTTGTAATTACTTTTTAATAGCATAATGCATTCGAATGGGGATATCCATTTGAAGTGAATATAAGATATGTTATCAAAGTGCAGTAATTAATACGTTTATTCCCAATAAAGATATTTTTATAAATATTATTTTACTCTTATTATATTTAATGTAGCGTTGTATAATTCGAAAGTCTCGGAAATATTGTTTTTTAAATTATCTGTAAAGAGTATTTTATGGTATCAAGAAATATAGAGCTAACTCCGTAAACAAAAAGAAAATAAATATCAACTAAGAGCGGGAAAAGGGGAGAGCAGCGGTATATACGCTCTATTTTTCTCCTGATCGTATGTTTTAGAATAGTCTAAATGACTAATTTTTTCCCGCGAGTTAATTACGTAAACGAGAGTGCTCCCTATGGAAGCATGCTTCAAGTTTAATTCTTTCATGGAGTGAGACAAGCGATGTGTTTATGATAAAAAACGAGGATATTTTTCCACTCCATTGTCAATCGAGTAGTGATTTTATGACGTTGTTATTCCAAATAAATCTTTTGTTTTTTGTTACCTGTATCAATATCTAATGTCAGCGTAGATGCATGTTGGACGATATATATTGAGACGAATAAGGGGACTACGAGCAACTCCTGTTTTTGTATGCCAGATAGGAACAAGGATGTTGCGTATACTTGTTGGGGGAATCTCTGAAATGGAGATAAAAGCTAATTGGGGGAGAATATAAAGCCATAAAAGTGAAAACCAGTTTCCATTTTACAATTTCCTTTTAATTCTGCTTTACAACTTTCAAAGGTATTGACAGAAATATCTTTTAAATAATGGATATTACATATTGGTTCACGTTTTTGTTTATTACGTTAAATAAATCGTATATGCCTTTCACGTAAAACAAAAACGCTATTATATTGCCAATTTACGCGCTTGTTTTAAAGAAATATTTTTACCAAAAATAATGTGCCTTTTAAGAAGATAAAAATTAAAGTTGTTTAAAATACCAGCAATAAAATCAGTAACGAGAAGGGTGGTTTATTGGGAAAAATAAGCCATGGAATTACTTAACTGATTACGGAATTTTGTTTATTCTTATCTGTTTCTTATAATTGAACATAAGATATTGATTTATAACAATTAAATTTTTATTTATAGTGAATAATTTTTCCGACGAAAGGCAGCTTCTCTGAAACCACGAAGCCTTTTATATTGAAACAATTAAAATCATTCCTGTGTATATCACGAGTGGAGTTGGTGTATGAATAAAAGATTATTGAAGAAAGGAATAAAAATATTTCTTATGAATCTTCTTAAGTGTCAAAGGTATTGCGACATTAGAGGTTAGTAAATAGTATGATGATGTTAAATTTCTCCTTCATAAGTGTAAAGATGAGGTGAGACAACGGATTTCACATTAAATATTGTCCGAATCCAACAAATGAGCAAAATTACTTTTTAAAAGTTTTGCATAAAAATGTATTTTCAATTAGCTCGTCAGGAGCTACGGGAAATTCCTTTATTGCGCTTAATATAAATAAATCCATATCCCAGACCGATAAGAGCAGATAAACCAGAGCCACAAAGGACCCCAATTTTTGCAGCATCAAGCAGAACAATATCTTTAAAAGCGAGCATTGAAACAAAGATAGACATTGTAAAGCCAATTCCTGCTAAAAAACCAATGAGTAAAACGCCTGTCCATGTCATATGAGGGGGTAGGCGGCATAGCCCTGATTTTACGGCTATATAACTGGCTGTGATAATACCAAGAGGCTTACCAACGAAAAGACCAATGACAACACCCAAAACAATCAAGAATGATTTGTCAGAAGAAAGATCAAAGTTTGCAAAACTTACTCCTGCATTTGCGAAGGCAAAGATTGGCATGATACCGTATGCAACCCATGGATGCAACGCTTTTTGAACGCGTGTTACTGGAGCAATCATGGCCCGTTGTCCTTTGCGCATTTTTTTCAATGCGGTTGAAATATGATGCAGATCTGTTTTTGTATTTTTTTCTTGAAGAATTTGCATAGCGTTACTGAGCATGGTGAGTGGCGCTACAAGAGTACGGGTAGGAAGAACGGGAGTCATCATCCCTAAGATTACACCAGCAAGTGATGGGTGAACACCTGTTACCATTAAACCCCACCAAATGATTGCACCAGGTAAAATGTAAAGCCATGCTGATGCAAGCCCGATCCACTGAAAAAATAGCACTAAAGTAATACCTGCTCCTGCAATCATTAAACCGCTAGGATCAATGTTTGTTGAGTAGAAAAAAGCAATAATAAGAACAGCGATAATATCATCAATAATCGCTAATGATAGAAGAATAATATGAAGATTAGAAGGAATTTTTTTTCCAAGAAGAGCAAGAATACCTAGAGCAAAGGCAATATCTGTTGCTGTTGGCACAGCCCAACCGCGTATATGCCCCTCGTTAAAGTTGAAGATAAAGTAAATAATTGCGGGAACACAAACGCCTCCTATTGCGGCAACAATTGGTAAGATTGCCTGTTTAAAATCGGCAAGAGCACCTTCATGAATTTCGCGTCGAATTTCCATTCCTGCGACGAGAAAGAAAATAGTCATAAGAGCATCATTAACCCAGAAATGTAAATCCCATGAAAGAGTGAAATGACCCAAATTAAAGCCAAGAGGTGTATGCCAAAAAGATTCATAGAAAGCAGCATATTTAGAATTGGCAAAAATAAGTGCAGCAGCAGCAGCTAATAAAAGAACAATACCACTAAGAGCTTCAATATGGAGAAAACGCTCGATCGCAGAAAGCGCTTGATTGGTGACACGAGAAGCGCGATTAGGCAGGCGATTTGAAGATAAATCAGACATGAACAACTCCAAGCATCGACAATTTTAGGATTCTATATTCTCTGTGTAAATGACTTTATATGATACCTTCTGTATCATATAAAAGCAAAAAGAGGAATAAAGTTCTTAATTTATAGACAAGATCATCATATTTAAAGCACAAAATGTTTAAGGTGATGCTTCATTTTTAATAGTGAGATGTACTTTGTTTAAAGCCTTGGATAGATCATTTTGTAGAGCTGATTCGAGATCAACCATTGTGAGCCCTTTATTATCTTTTGCTTTAATTTTAACAATCAATGTTTGTGGATTTTTAGCAAATTCCCCTAAGGATTTTGAAATTTTTTCTGCTTCGTCATGATTTTTTAGCAGCATTTTTGGGGTCTGCGTCATCATTAGATAGAAATCGTCATAGAGTTCCTTTTTAAGATCATGTTGGCTGTCATTAAGATTTTGCGCAAGATAAGAAAAAAGCTTATCAATGAAACCTGCATCCCTATATTGCACATCAATTTCATTGATGCCAAAGTCTTGAGAAGCAGCAATCATTACATTTTGCTGACCAGAAAAAAGCTTTTCATCAACATCAATAACCTTAGCCGATATGTTACCAGATCCAACGTCTTTCATATTGAAAGACATTGCATCAAGAAGGAGCATACGTTTTTTTTCATCGTAAGAAATATCAATTTTTCCTGAAATGTCAAAGCGCTCAAAGTTCAGATTTTTGAAGAACTCTAAGTCTTTTTCATTCATTTTTTTAGGTAGAACGGAAAGGTTATTGAGAGAAAGAAAAAGCTTTTTGGGGATAGGTTGTTTCCACAAGGTTGGTTTAAATTGGAGTGATTCGAGTGTTGCTTTCAACTGCGGTATATCAACGGTGACATTATCAACTTTGGCATCCGCTGAGGTAATGGCGAGCAGTATGTTTAGAAGAAGACCATTTTGTGCTATTTTTTCAGCGATTTTATTATTCTCTTTTCTTGCATTAAGATAAGCTTTGATTAATTTTTCAGGAGTTTGTTCAAGCGGCTTCATTTTTAAACCAGATGTTTTAAACTGTCCGAGGAAGAAAGAACTACTTTTTCCCGCTTCTTCAAACACATCGATACTTACATTATTCAGAGAAATGGGGCCAGTAACGGCTTTATCTTGGTTAAGAGCGTTGTTTTTTCCAAAAATGATAGAATAGGCATAGTTGATGTCGATATCATGAGCTTTTATTGTATCACTTTTAGCCATAAGCTGCATCTGTTTGGCACCATTTACTGCAACTGTTTTAAGATCCATATTTTTAATACTAACTGAACGGATATGGCCATTTTTAAAATCAGAAAGCTGGAAATTCTTGACTTCAACCGTTTCTATTCGGTTATTTTTATTTTCTATAGAAAGTTGTATATTGGGAGCAATAATTGAGGAAAGCTCAATACGCATCATTGATTGTAAAAGCCGTGATGTTATCGTTCTATCTTTTTCTTTTAAGGATACACTCCGAAGAGAAATTTGGGGAATTTGCACATGAATATTATTATGCTTTAAATCAACATTATAAAATGTAAAAGTTCCGGGAATAAAGGAAAGGGGAGGACGGGCAGAAATGGCACCAATTCTAAGTGATGTACCAGCTGGGACGGGTAATGTCACATTCTTCAAATTGACTCTACCTAGAATGCTTACTTCAGATGTTAGGGCTTTTATACCACGACGGGCTATTTCTTGTTTTACAAAACTGTCAAGATAGGGTTTTGCGATATAAAATCCACCAACAATTATAATTGCCAAGATAGCAACAAATCCAATAATACAAGTGAGCCAATATCTGAGGTTACTTTGATACCCACTATTAAGATTGACCATTCTTTCTTCTTTCATTTTTATCACTCTTTGAATTGAGAGTGAAGATAAATTCTTTTAAGCAACGACAAAGGTTTAAATATAGCGTGTACCAGTTTCAACAATTATCTACTCTCTATATTAGAGTTATTCTCATCTTTTTTGCAATATAGCTTGATCAACTTTTATCAATTTTCTTTGAGTTTAGCACTTTATAGAAAAGAACGCATAATAAGGAGAGGTAAGTTTATGCGCATCATAATTTTTTATCACTTTAAGATTATCCTAAAATATTCCGATGTCTGCTTTTATCTTGCTGCTGTTTATAGGAATATTTAAAACATAAAAGATATGTTTTTGTACATTATAATTTAATGGGGAGAGGTGAGTGTTATGACAGAAAATCAAATAATGGCTTTTTCGATCATTGGTCTCATGATGGTTGTTTTTATTTGGGATCGATTTCGTTATGATCTTGTTGCTATTTGTACGTTATTAATAGCTTGTGCTCTTGGTCTTGTCAGTCCGAAGGAAGCTTTTGGCGGTTTTAGTAATGATATTGTTATTATCGTGGGGAGTGTGTTTGTTGTCAGTACGGCCGTATCGCGCTCTGGTATAATGGAATTTATTATTCAACGGATATGGCCAGACGTGAAATCTGTGCGTCTTCAATTAGCTTTTTTAGTTCTTTCTGTTGTCGTATTATCAATGTTTGTTAAAAACATTGGTGCTTTGGCGATTATGCTTCCGATAGCTTTTCAGTTTGCACGTCGTTCTCAGGTTTCTCCTTCTGTCTTTTTGATGCCCATGGCCTTTGGTTCTTTGTTGGGGGGGCTTATGACACAGATAGGAACATCTCCCAATGTTGTTATTTCAGCGATGCAAGAACGTTTAGCAGGAACACCTTTTACTATGTTTGATTTTACACCAGTTGGTGCGGTTATTGCGACGGCTGGTGTTGTATATTTGGTCTGTTTTTATTGGCTTTTGCCTGTGCGTGTGCGTTCAGGTGCATCATTTGATGATGCCATTGATATTCGTAATTATGTTGCAGAAGTGCATATTCCAATAAATTCACCGATTATAGGGAAAAATATTGTTGATTTGGTTAAGCCATCAAGTGGTGACGTTATGGTGATTCAAATCATCCGAAACAAAGTATCTATTTCGCCATTACCAGATTTTGTTTTGTCTGAAAATGATATTATTTTGCTGGAAGGGTCGCATACAGGGTTAGATAGCGTGATGAACTCTGCTCGTTTAGAGTTTTCTAAAGGGCGAACTATCGCTGCAGGTGATAAGGACAGTGACATTGATATTATTGAAGCAGTCATTACCCATAATTCACCTCTTATTGGTATTAGTGCGAAAGAGTTTTCTCTATTTGATCGCTATAATGTAAATTTGCTTGCGTTAAGTCGTCAACATGAAAGGGTGCGGGGAAGACTCGATGATATTATTTTTCATCTTGGCGATGTGATTGTTTTGCAAGGACAGGATGCAGTTATTCCAAATTTATTAAGAGAATTGAAATGCTTGCCCCTAGCAAAACGAAATATTGTGTTTGGAAATTTACGACATGGTTTCATCTCTTTAGCTGTTTTATTTATAGCCATTATTTTTACAGCTTTTCATATTGTTCCAGTTGCTTTTTCTTTCTTTTCTGCTGCTGCTGCAATGGTTATCTTTCGCGTTTTGCCTGCGCGTGATCTGTATCAGGCATTAGATGGCCCAATATTGGTACTATTAGCGGCTCTTATTCCAGTGAGTGAAGCGTTAGAGAAAACAGGATGTACAGATCTCATTGGTCAATGGCTGAGCCAATTGGCAATATTTTTTCCGCCATCTGGTGCCTTAGCACTTATGTTGGTGACAGCTATGTTGGTCACGCCATTTTTGAATAATGCAGCAACAGTGATGATGGTAGCACCAATTGCGTCAAGTTTTGCTCATTCCCTTCATTATAAGCCTGAAGCTTTTTTGATGGCTGTTGCAATTGGTGCAGGCTGTGAGTTTCTTACACCTATTGGACATCAAAGTAATATGCTCGTGATGGCACCAGGAGGATATCGTTTTAGTGATTATCCACGTTTGGGTGCTCCATTGGCGGTGTTGATCGTTATTATTGCTGTTCCAATGCTTATGTGGGTTTGGCCCTTACAATAGGATATTTTTAGAAACTTTAAGGATCAATTACAAAAGGTTGTTAATCGTATGAAGATAAGTTGAAGGGATACATTTTGTATAAAGAGCTTTAACTGAAGATTTGAAATTATACCACACTTTATTATGGCACTTCGGTATTTTTGATACAGATAAGATTTATCTATTTGGTTTTAGTAGGTATTCGTGGAAATTTATTTTTTGTTCAAGTTTTTAAAAGAATTGTCTTTTCTATTATAATTCTATAATCCAATACTATCAACGATTGCGTTGAAGACTTTAAAAGATTATCTCTCTATATAATGTGGAGAAAATCCGCTTGAGATGATAGGCAATCATGATAAATATTAAAACAGTGAATTTTTTATAAGACTCAAGACAATATATGTAAAAGCTGTAATGTGAACAAACAGGGCGTTTACATCATTTTCGATTAAGACTGTTGCAAAAATCCGATTTATTTGGCTACATGTTGATTTAAAATAAATAAACGAGCAATTTAAATATTTTTAGTTAATTAGGACTACCATCTTGGTCCATTTATGCGTAAAAGCACAGATAAAGTAACTTTTTTCAAGGTATGATATATGTCGTATGATAGTTTTATTGCTGAAGTGAATGCAGAATTTCGTCAGGAAAAGGCGCTTGCTTTTTGGAGACGGTATGGTTTTTCAATTATTGGAGCAGCTATTCTTTTTATACTCATGATAGTTGCTTATCAAATTTACCATTATCAGCAAATAAAGAAAGCCGGTTATATTGGTGATGCATTTGTAAAAAGTCTTGATTTTGCGGATACACGTCATTTTGATAAAGCGATAAAGCAATTAGAAACTGTTAAAACCTCTCATTTTGGAGGGTATCCTTTTCTTGCTCGTTTACGTGAGGCTTCTTTACTCATGGAGAAGGGTGACATTATTAAGTCAGTGGAGATCTTTGATTCTGTTGCAGCGGATGAGAAAGCACCAGAGATTTTGCAGAAAGTTGCAAAAATTCGGGCGGCTTATATCCTAGTTGATACAGGGACGTTAGCTGATGTTGAAAAGCGTATCAAAGATATGACAAGTGATACCGATCCTATGCATATGTCTGCAAGAGAGGCTTTAGGTTTAGCTGCTTATAAGGCGGATAAAATGGATGAGGCGGTTTATTATTTTAAGAAAATTTCTGAAAAAGGTGCTTCGGGTTCAAAAATAACAGATCGGGCTCGAATAATGCTTGAGCTGATACAAGCTGAGGGCAAGGCAAATAAGGAATAAATCGATGAGCCTTACCATTGCTATCGTTGGTCGTCCTAATGTTGGGAAGTCAACACTATTTAATCGTTTGGTTGGGCAAAAATTGGCTTTGGTTGATGATAAGCCTGGTGTAACACGTGATCGACGTATTCATGCGGCAAAACTTCAAGATCTACGTTTTGATGTGATTGATACAGCTGGGCTGGAAGAAGCAGGTGATCATACACTTGAGGGGCGAATGCGTTCTCATACAAAAGCTGCGATTGATGAAGCGGATCTTATTTTATTTGTATTTGATGCAAAGAGCGGGATAACACCAAGTGATTTAAATTTTGCTTCATTGGTTCGCAAATCAGGAAAGCCAATTGTGCTTGTTGCTAATAAGTCTGAGTCAAGAGCGGCAACAGGAGGAGAGTATGAGGCGTGGTCATTAGGTTTGGGGGAGCCGTGCCCAATATCGGCTGAACATGGTTTGGGACTTAGTGATCTGCGTGATGCAATTATAGATGCTGTGGGGTCAGAGCATGCTTTTGGCAACAACAAAGAAGAAGATATTACGATACAGCCTGCATCTGTTGGTGATGATGTAAACGATTTGGAAGAAGAGGAGCTTATTTACGATGAAAGTAAGCCCATTAGGATTGCAATTGCGGGGCGTCCAAATACAGGAAAATCGACTCTTATCAATAGTATGTTGAAACAAGAGCGCTTGTTAACAGGACCAGAAGCAGGACTTACGCGTGATTCTATTTCTGTAGATTGGGAATGGCGTGGTCGTCATATTAAACTTTTTGATACTGCAGGTTTACGTCGAAAATCGAAAATTCAGGAAAAATTAGAAAAATTATCTGTTGCAGATACTTTGCGTGCTATTCGTTTTGCAGAAGTGGTGGTCATTGTTTTTGATGCAACGATACCTTTTGAAAAGCAGGATTTACAAATTGCTGATCTTGTGATTCGTGAAGGGCGTGTTCCAGTTATTGCTTTCAATAAGTGGGACCTTATTGAAAATAGTCAGACCACATTGATTGATTTGCATGAAAAATGTGCGCGATTTCTTCCTCAAGTTCGTGGTTTGAGAGCTGTTCCTTTATCAGGACAATATGGTCAAGGGATCGATAAACTGATGGAAAATGTCATGATGATGCACCGTGTATGGAATCGTCGCATTTCGACGGCTAAATTGAACCAATGGCTTGGAACTGTTGTGGCTCATCATCCACCTCCTGCGGTTTCTGGACGTCGACTTAAGGTTAAATACATCACACAGGTTAAGACACGTCCTCCTGGATTTATGATTTCTTGCTCGCGCCCCAAAAGTATGCCCCAGTCCTATTTGCGCTATCTTGTCAATGGGTTACGTGAAACATTTGATATGTCTGGTATACCCGTTCGCATATCATTACGAGCCTCTGATAATCCTTTTGCGACACGTTCCAAAAAGAAATGATAACTCTTTAATTTTTTAAGTGAATGAAATCTATACTTAAGAATCTTAAAAATAAGTTTTTTCAATGATCTTTCTTTTCATAAAATAAAAAATTTTTATTTGCTAAAGTTTTAATTTTATTCATAATCATTTACCATGAGCGCTATTGAATAGAGTTCTCTCATCTTGATAAAGATCATTTATTTGTATGTTATGAGAAGAGTGTGATAGGGAGTATTTAAGAAAGAGTACATCATCCTCTTAATGGGTTATTTAAATGCAAGAATAGATGCAATATGAGGGTAGGGGAATATAGTTATGATGCTCGTTTGAAAAGAAGCATTAAATTATCGCTTCATAAAAATAAAGGCTATGAATAAGCGCTTTTGCTCACAATAGTTTGTTTAAATAAAAAGAAAAAATATTTGCTGAATCGACCAATATTCAATCATAGGGCAAAATTCAAAAAAGTGGATTAAAATTGTATAAAGTGGTATGGTGATCTTATTTAAATTTTATTGTGTTCTATTGGCTTGATCTATTTAAAATTTTAGATTTATTAATATCTCGTATTTAAAGAAACCTCTCTTAATACCCTCAAGCTCATTGAGTGATGGGTTCTGTGATGGCATATGTAAAATACTTTGCGAATAGGATCATATAAAAACCATTGATTATTATCATTTTCATAAAATAAAAAGTGCAAGTTTATTTGAATAAAAGGAGCAAAACAACGCTCTCATAATGTTTTTTAGTTTTTTATGTTCTCTTTCAAAACTAGGATTGATATAAAATTTGGAGCCAGAAAATAAGATGGTGTCAGTTTACGCCTTTTGTTAAGTGTAAAAAAGGCTATTCTATGAGTTTTATATTATTCATGGGAGCTGTCGTGAAGTCGGTTTAGGTGCTCAGAATATCTTTTTAAGAAAGCATGTAAATTGAAAAATACGTTATTTATACAATAAAATTTATACGATAATTTGTGATAGATTTTTTTTAGTATCTTGACGAATAAATTCGGGAACAATATGATGCACACGGTTTTATGAAATGCATTCTTACTTTGCTTTTAATTAAGGAGCCAATGATGGCGGTGGGCGAGAGACCCGTTATAAGCCGTAAGGAGGCTGAAGAGGAAAAGCAAGGAGAATGTCTTCATTCAGAGGATTTGGAATGTCGTAGTAGGAACTTAAGCGTAGCTTTAGTGCGCAAGCAGGCATTAAAGAAGCGGGAGCATAAGAATAAGCGGGAAAAATCACAAGGAGGGATGGCAGATGCAATTAAGCTTTCCAGTGAGTTTCTGGCGAGTGTTATAGTTGGTGTTGTTTTGGGGTTGGGGTTTGACAAGTTAGCAGGTTCGTATCCTTGGGGATTGGTATTTTTCCTCTTCTTTGGATTTGCTGCTGGTATAGTGAGTATTCTTCGGTCTGTGGGGTATGTTTCCTCCAGTCAATTGGGAAAAAAAGGCGTATCGCGCCAAGATAAACAAGATAAAGGGGCCAATGAGAGGTCCGATAAATGAGGTTGAAGTGACAGCGCACGCTCCAGATCCTATTCATCAGTTTGAGATTTCAAGGCTGATTAAGATTTCCATAGGAAATATGGATTTATCGTTTACAAATGTATCATTGTTTACAGTCCTCACGGTTGTTATAACTTCTATTTTTCTCTTTATTTCATCATCGAGTCGTGGATTGGTTCCAACGCGGATGCAGTCTCTTTCGGAAATGGCATATGAATTTGTAGCATCGACTCTGCGGGAATCATCTGGTGTGCAGGGAATGCAGTTTTTTCCTTTAGTTTTTTCTCTGTTTACTTTTATTTTGGTTGCTAACTTTATTGGTCTCTTTCCTTATTTTTATACGGTTACGTCTCAAATCATGATCACGTTTTCGTTAGCAATGGTGGTAATTTTGACGGTGATTGGTTATGGCTTTTATAAGCATGGGGTCAGTTTTTTGAAACTGTTCGTTCCCAGTGGAGTTCCTGTTGTGGTTTTGCCTTTGGTGACAATGATTGAGGTTATTTCTTTTCTCTCCCGTCCAATTAGTCTTTCTCTTCGTCTTTTTGCGAATATGCTTGCTGGTCATATTACGCTTAAAGTGTTTTCTGGGTTTGTTGTTTCAATGATTGGGGTAGGACTCGTAGGTGTGGGTGGTTCGATTTTACCGCTTATTATGACTGTAGCAATTACTGCTCTTGAGTTTTTGGTCGCATTTCTTCAGGCTTACGTCTTTACGGTTTTAACTTGTATGTATCTTAATGATGCAATTCATCCAGGACATTAATAGAATTGGCGGTTTTCCGTCGAATAATGCAATTTCGCTTTAAAGGAGAATAACATGGAAATGGTGCTTGCAGCAAAATATATTGGCGCTGGTCTTGCTTGCTTTGGTATGGCTGGAACAGCTTTAGGACTTGGTAATATTTTTGGTAGCTATCTTTCTGGTGCATTACGAAATCCATCAGCGGCAGATAGTCAGTTTGGACGTCTCGTCTTTGGTTTTGCTGTAACAGAAGCTTTGGGAATTTTTTCACTGCTCATTGCTTTACTACTTCTTTTTGGGGTTTAATCATCATCAAAAGGGTATATCTGTTCTTGCACGAGGAAAGGTTTACCCTTTTAGCTCTTAACCAGAGAGATGCCAGAGAGAGATGCCAGTCAGTTATCATCGGTTATAGAGGGCTTTAATAAGCTATTTAAAGGGTGAAAGAAGATGTTTGTTTCAAGCGCTTATGCACAGAACACTGAAACGTCGATAGAACATGTTAAAAAGGTGGCAGAGCATGCAAATCGTGTGTTTCCACCTTTTGATTTTGTACATTTTGGTTCGCATTTTTTCTGGTTGGCAATTTCTTTCGGACTTTTTTATCTTTTTATCTCTCGTGTAATTGTACCACGTATTGGTGGTGTTATTGAAACACGGCGAGATCGAATCGCATCTGATTTAGATCAGGCAATGCGCATGAAGCAGGAAGCAGACATTGTTGTTGAAACTTATGAGCGGAAATTAGCAGAAGCGCGTTTGAAAGCGCATGCTATAGCGCAGGTGGCTAGTGAAGAATTAAAAGAAAAAGCAGAGCTTGAACGAAAAGAAATTGAAGAGAGTTTAGAAAAAAAACTCGCAGATGCTGAAAAACAGATAGCAAAAATTCGGGATAAAGCGATGCAAAATGTTGGTTCTATCGCTGAAGAAGTAGCTCTTGAAATTGTGAAAAAATTGATTGACGTTGATATTAGCAAAGAGGCTGTTCGTTCAGTTGTTAAAGCTGCGGATTATTGAGGAAGAGAAAAATGACTGATACTTTTTGGGCATTTGTTGGGTTAGTTCTTTTTTTAGCTCTTTTAGTCTATTTCCAAATTCCACAGAAGCTTATACACCATCTTGATGCACGCGCGAAGCGTATCAAAGATGAGCTGGATGAGGCTCTGCGTCTTCGTGAAGAAGCACAGGAAATATTGGCTGAATATCAACGCAAACATGCAGAAGCAGAAAAAGACGCGCAAGAAATTATTGCAGCAGCAAAACATGAAGTTGAATCTGTTATTGCTGAGGCTCGTACAAAAGCAGAAGAATATGTAAAAAACCGCAATAAATTGGCAGAGCAAAAAATCGCTCAAGCAGAAGCGGATGCGATACGCATGGTTTCTTCGTCGGCTATTGATTTGGCAATTTCTACAGCACGTATCCTTATTGCAAAGGAATTAGATTCTAACAAGGCAGATGAACTTATTAAAGAGTCTCTTGAGAAAGAATCATTTATCAAAATGAAAACATATCTTAATTAATGATATTTGAGAGATAAAAATGGCCTCTTTGGTTGCATAATTTTCTCAAGATTAATTAATAAAAGTCATAAAAAAGAAAAATTTATCTTCATTATTTTTACCAGTTAATAGGACATTTTGATTCTAAATGACAAGTTTTGAAAAATCCGCAACCGATTGTGTAACAATGTGAGTACGTTTGAGAAGAGCAAGACGGTTAGCACGAACATCAGGTTTTTTATCATTCACCAATACCTTTTCAAAAAATATATCAATCAATTTCCCAAGTGGCGCTAGCACACTGAGTGCAAATGATAAATTTGTCGCATTGATGGGAGCAAGAGCTTGTTTTTCTACTTCACAGATTGCATGATAGAGCTGCTTTTCTTCTTTCTCGACAAAGAGCTCAGGATTAATTTCATTCGCTATTGCCGTGCTTTTTTGAAATTCATTTTCAAGAATATTGGCAGTACGTTTTACAGAGGCTACAAAGTTCATTCCATCATGGGTATTGATAAAAGCGATAAGCGATTCGACACGACGTGCAACCAATAAAAAATCATCAGAATCTTTATTTAAAATCGCTTCAAGAGCGTCATAACGAGCACCTTCCTCTTTTAGATAGATTTTTAAACGGTCATGAAAAAAGAATAACAGGTCTGATAAAATATATTTTGTTTTTTCTGGAAGCAGATTCAGCAATTGTGAATTTTCTCTTTGAGAAATCTCATATTTATTTTTTTGTTGTAAGAAAAGATTCATTGCGAACTGAAACAGTGGCATAAGATTGATTTTCCAATCTCGCGAAAGTACAAGCCTAATAACTCCCAATGCTGCTCGTCTTAACGCATAGGGATCTTTTGAGCCCGTTGGTTTTTCATTAATGAGCCAAAAGCCAACGAGCATGTCAATTTTGTCGGCGAGCATAACGGTTATAGCAAGCGGTTCTTGTGGAAGACGATCTGTTGGTCCTTGAGGTTTATAATGGTCCTCGATTGCTACAGCTACGCGAGGATCTTCCCCTTGAAGAAGGGCATATTTTTGCCCCATAACCCCTTGTAGTTCAGGAAACTCTCCGACAATTTCTGTTTGCAAATCAGCTTTTGCAAGGATTGCTGCACGTTTTGCTAAAAGAGGATCTGTCTGTATTAAAGGTGCAATTTCTTGTGCGAGTGTAGCAATGCGTTCTACTCTTGCACCTTGGGTACCTAATTTAGCATGAAAAGTTACATTCAAATGATCAAGTCGCGCCATTCTTTGATCGAGAGGTTTTTTTATATCAAGATCAAATTTTTTTATAGAAGATTCTAATTGTTGAATATCAGGCAAATCACGCTGATCGGTTTGCCAAAAATAAAGTGCATCAGAAAGACGGGCACGGACAACCTTACTATTTCCTTTTGAAATTTCTTTGCCTTCATCATTTGAAAGAATATTAGAAACGAGAATAAAATGATGAGAAAGTTTTACTTTTTCTCCTTGTTTACGGGTAACAAAACATTTTTGATTAGCTCGAATGGTCAAGCGAATAATTTCTGGAGGAATATCAAGGAATGATTGGTCAAAATCACCCATCAGGATAACAGGCCATTCAACAAGACCAGCAACTTCTTCTAGGAGGGGATTGTCTTGAACTAGTTCTAAACCGTTGGCAAAGCAGAGATTTTGGGCATCAGCTAAAATAATATTCTTTCGTCTCTCGGCATCCAGAATGACTTTATGGGTTTCAAGTTGAGTAACATAATCATCAAAGCGGCGCACTTGAAATGGCTTTCCATCACTTAAGAAACGATGACCATAAGTTAAATTATTGCTTTTAAGAGAACCAATTGTAAACGGAATAACATGTGTTTCACCAATTTCTGGTCCGAAGACGCAAAGAATGTTTTGTAAAGGTCGAATCCACTTCAGAGCACCATTTTGTGCTGAATCTTTTCCCCAACGCATAGATTTCGGCCACGGAAAGTTGCGGATAATATTCGGTAAAATATCGGCAATAATTTCTTCTGCAGCTCGACCTTTTTTAACAATTTTAGCAATATAAAAATGACCTTTTTTATCATCATGTCCAATATGTGCTTCAGAAATATCGTTTAATCCTGTTGCACGTAGAAAACCATCAATTACATGCTGTGGTGATTTTATACTAGGACCTCTTCGTTCTTCATGGATATCTTTTGAGCGTATTGAAAGTCCGCGTATGTCCAATGTTAGCCGACGAGGTGTCCAATATTCACGAGCAGCTTCATAGATCAATCCAGCATTCACAAGTTGATCTGTAACAGATTTTTTGAGATCAGCAGCAGCTTTTCGTTGCATACGTGCGGGTATTTCTTCACTGAAAAGTTCAAGAAGAAGATCAGACATTAGGCTTCTCCAGTATATATTTGTCCAGCTTCTGTGAGTAAGAAGGCTTCCCCACAACGGCGCGCGAGATCACGAACGCGAAGAATGTAGTTTTGTCGTTCGGTTACAGAAATAACGCCACGTGCTTGCAAAAGATTAAAGATATGGCTCGCTTTAATACATTGATCATAGGCAGGAAAAACACAGCGATGTAATATATTTTCTTTATTTGGTTTTCCAGCATCAAGAAGTGCGCTGCATTCGCGTTCTGCATCGATAAAGTGCTGATGTAGCAGTTTTGTATCAGCAAATTCGAAGTTGTAATATGAGTATTCCTGTTCTGCCTGTAAAAAAATATCTCTATAACTTATTTTGTTTTCTCCCTCCAAACCATTAAAGTTAAGGTCATAGACGTTATCAACCCCTTGGATATACATCGCTAGACGCTCAAGACCGTATGTGAGTTCCCCTGAAACTGGAGCGCATTCAATGCCACAAACTTGTTGAAAATAAGTAAATTGAGAGACTTCCATTCCATCGCACCAGCATTCCCATCCAAGTCCCCAAGCACCAAGGGTGGGACTTTCCCAATCATCTTCAACAAAGCGAATATCATGCAGTTTTGTATCAAGCCCGATAGCTTGTAGCGACTTTATATAAAGTTCTTGTAGATTGAGCGGAGAGGGTTTGAGAAGCACTTGGAATTGATAATAGTGTTGTAAACGATTTGGATTCTTACCATATCGGCCATCTGTTGGACGTCGAGAGGGTTGGACATAAGCAACTTGCCAAGGACGTGGACCTAGAGAGCGTAATGTTGTTGCGGGATGAAAAGTCCCAGCTCCGACTTCCATATCGTAAGGTTGCAAAATTGCACATCCATAGTGTGCCCAATAATTTTGCAAAGTTAAGATTAGTCCCTGAAAAGAACGTTTGGGGTTAAGATGTTCAGGCAGTTTCACGCTTTATACTCTTTATATTGGACTAAACAAAAAACCAAAATAATTTTAGTTTCTCTGTTTATTATTTCATGTGGTTTATGGTTAAGCGTCGTTTATTGCAAACCAAATTTCAACTTTTCTTGAATTTGTTCAGAATTTTCTGGTTTTCCATCAATTGCGTGGTTCCATTGAAAGATTGCTTCACGTTTACGCCCAACTTTCCAATAGGCATCCCCTAAATGATCATTCAGTGTTGGGTCCTCTGGTTGTAATCTGACAGCATTTTCTAATATTTGCACTGCTTTATTATATTCTTTTAGTTTATAATAAGCCCATCCTAAAGAATCGAGAATATGACTGTTGTGAGCTTGCAAAGCAGAAGCTTTTTGCAGCATACGGAGCGATTCTTCAAGCTTTTCACCACGTTCTACAAGGGAATAGGCTAAATAATTAAGAACCTGCGGTTGGTTTGGAAAAAAATCAAGTGATTTTCTCAAGTCAATTTCTGCTTTTGGCCATTGCTTTAAACGTTCAAAAGCAATACCACGCTGATAAAAGAGTTTCCAATCGTCCTGCTGAAAGTTTTTTATCTGGGCAATAGCGGTGTCTAGAGTTTTAATGGCCTCAAGAAATTTATTGTCCTGCATATAAAAAGCAACGAGCGTTATCAAAATATTACGATCATTGGGAAATTTTTCATTTAACAATGTGAGTAATTTTATTGCTTCTTTGTAATTGTTGTTATTGGCAAGAAGGAATGCAAGATGAAGTTGTCCATCTTTATAATAAGCAGATTTAGGGGATAATGCGCGATAAAGTTTAATTGCTTGATGAGGATCACTCAATTTAGCAGAGATGTGTGCGAGCTGAAACAGTGTTGCGTCATTTTGAGGGTATAAGGCGAAAGATAATTGCTTAAAAATACGTGCGATTCGTCCTGAGTTTTTGTGGTTGAGGGCAGTTCCAAAATTATATAATACCTCGGCTGCTCCTTGTTGAGGTGTTTTAATAACTCTCTCTAAGAAAGAATTTTTTTCAATTTTTTCTCGAAAGTTTTTAAGGACTTCTCGACCTGACAACATTTGTTCGCCATGTTGGATTGTTTGAAGAGCTTGGTTACGCATATTATGGCGCAATTGGAATGAGGCATAGGCTATGATAATACGTTCATAGGTATTGGGAGCGATAAGAGTCCCCTGTTTGTTACTAAGTGCTTTAATGAAATATTTTTTTGCATCCTTTGGCTGTTCTGCGAGATCGCTCATAAGTGCTAGATGATAAGATATAAAAAGGTCATACCAGACGGGACCTTTGAGTTTCTTAAGATCAGCGATTGCCTGAGATTTTTGTCCAGATCCAAATTTAATCCAAGCACCGATGAGTTCAGGTATTGGATTATTGGATTTCGGAGGTTCTTTTGATTGCAGAAGAAAATTGGCATTCTTATAGTCTTTTTTGATGAGACTTTCTACTGACAAAGTTAAGGAAACAAAGGGAGTTATAACATCTTGCTCTTTGAGTTTTTGGGCTTGTTGGACAGCTTCTTTAAAGTTTCCGACCGAGAGCATAGCTTCAAGGAGCTCTTTTTGTGTTTCAATGTTATCAGGTTGATAAACGAGTGCTTGTTTAAAGTAATTGATAGCAAGTTCTGTTTTATTTTCATGATTTGCAACCCTTCCAGCTAAATAAGCACCTGTAAATGAGCTTGTATGAATTGCGGTGCTTATTTTACTGTAGGTGGGGAATGGCATCAGCATGATACCCACGATAAAGAGGGTAAAAAGTCGGGATACCGTTGCAGAGCACATGGAGCTAATCCTTTTCAAGATAATTAATCGATGGTGTTGTTTATAGGTCATATCTCATTACTTTATTGAGAAATACTGTGATTCTTGCAAAGAATTCAGTTTACGCGCGCAATACAAAATTCAACAGTTTCAACGAGAGCATTGTAAGCAAGATTTTCGTTCATGGGAACAAGAGCATCAATTGCATGTTTTCCGTAGATGCGTGCTTGTTCTATTGTATCTGTGATACTATCATACTTTTCTATTAAGTGTTGCGCGTGTGCGAAGGCTTCATTATTGTTATTGCCATCTTCAAGTGCTTGTTTCCAGAAATTTTTTTCTACTATATTTCCACGTTCATATGCGATAATAACAGGCATTGTTATTTTTCCTTCTCTAAAATCATCCCCTATATTTTTTCCTAAGTTTTGAGCACTACCGCTATAGTCAAGTGCATCATCAATCAATTGGAAAGCTAAACCTAAAGATGTTCCATATTCACGTAATGAAGAACGCTCTTTATGTCCATAGCCAGCAACAATCGGTCCTACTTCAGCGGCTGCTGAAAAAAGGGCGGCTGTTTTGGCATTGATGATTTTGAGATAGTCTGAAGGGCTGGTTTTGATATTTTTTGCAGCAGAAAGTTGCATAACTTCTCCTTCAGCAATAATTGCAGCAGCATTCGCTAGGACAGAGAGCGCTTCTATGGAACCGACATCGACCATCATTTTAAAAGCCTGACCCAACAGGAAATCACCAACAAGTACACTTGCTTGATTTCCCCAAATCATCCGTGCCGTGGATTTTCCACGTCGCAAATTACTTTCATCAATCACATCATCGTGTAGTAATGTGGCTGTATGCATAAATTCAACAGCTGTTGCGAGTTTTATATGCCCGTCACTTTGATAACCGAACATATGAGCAGAAGCGAGCGTAATCATTGGACGTAATCGCTTTCCACCTGATAAAATAAGATGGTTAGAAATTTCAGGGATCATCTCAACCTCTGATTTTGCCATAGAGAGAATAAATTGATTTACGCGCTCCATATCTTTTTGAGTAAGGTTGACAAGAGATTGAAGAGAAATTTGATTATTTCTTATTTGTTCTGGTTTGATAGCTGCGCTCAATGTGTTTACTCCTAGAGTATTGCAATGGACATATATAAAATTTACTTTATTTACTAGCATAAAGGGGGTTTGGTTTTGACTCAAGCTTTTGATGTCATTTAAAAGTGTTAGCTTGGAATGTTGTTGGCAAGAAATGTTCTTTAGCGAGTGTAATCTTATTGTTATGAAATAATAAAAAATTTAAAATAGCAGCTGAATGGCAAAAATGCAGTTTATAAAGGTGAGCATTAGGCTTTTAAATGGATAAAGCAGCGAATCAGAGTGGTGAAACAATTGACAGTTTTCACCGCGGGAAATTTTATTTGGTTCAACCCCATAAATATGGTCATCGTTCTGGAATGGATGCGATGTTGTTAGCTGGTTTGGTTCCAAGTAATTTAAAGGGCAAGGTTGTTGATTTAGGTGCAGGCGCTGGAGCTGCAGGGTTGGCTGTTGCTTCGCGTTGTCTGAAAGTTCATGTTACCTTAGTTGAACGTTCAGCTTTTATGGTATCTTACGCTCAAAAAACGCTTATGCTAAAACAAAATAAACAATTTTCTAGCCGAGTTTGTTTGCTAGAAGCAGATGTTACCTTCAAAGGGAATGCCCGTATAAAAGCAGGTTTGATAGATAATAGCTTTGATTTTGCGATTATGAATCCACCTTTTAATAATCCTACTGATCGCAAGACACCTGATAAACAAAAATCTGAAGCACATGTTATGTCTGAAGCGATGTTTGATAACTGGTTGCGGAGTGCAGCAGCCATTGTTAAGCCAGGTGGATACTTAGGGCTTATTGCACGTCCACAATCGCTGACAGATATTTTGCGTGCTTTAGAAGGGCGTTTTGGTGGTATTTGTATAATTCCTGTGCATGCACGTGCGAAAACAGCAGCAATTCGTCTTTTATTTTACGCAAAACGAGGAAGCCGAGCAGCTTTATCTATTTTACCGGCATTGATTATACATGAAGGTAATGACCATACTTTTTCACCCCGAGTTGATGCAATTAATAATGGATATATAAGCTTGTGGGAACTTTTCTAATAGTATCTTGTGTTTTTTAGTTTATTATTTAAAGTCTACACTTTGTCATTAGGGAGGTTTAGCTTTTGGGTGAAGTTATATTTCTGGTTGTAATGTGGGGATTGATTGGCGCTTTTGGATGGTATCACGTTGTTCCTTTTTGTTGTCCTTGCCTATTTAATTGTTCTTAATTTATAAGGAGATTTTGTTTTGATGGATTTTATTAAAAGTTTTATTCCACGCCGTTTTTCTTCCGATAAACTTGAAATTCCTGTGGTGCGCCTTCAAGGAGCAATTATGGATTCATCAGCATCTATATCCCGGACCCTTTCCCTCAGTAGGTGTGCAAATCTTTTAGAGAAGGCTTTCGCACACAAAAAGTCACCGGCTGTTGCACTTATTATTAATTCTCCTGGTGGTTCACCTGTACAATCGCGTTTTATCTTCAAGCGTATTCGTGACTTGGCAGAAGAAAAAAATAAAAAGGTTCTTGTGTTTATTGAAGATATTGCAGCATCCGGTGGTTATATGATTGCTTGTGCGGGGGATGAAATTTTTGCAGATCCTTCTTCAATTGTTGGTTCCATTGGAGTGGTTTCAGCTTCTTTTGGTTTTCCGGAGCTTTTGAAGAAAATTGGTATCGAACGGCGTGTATACACGGCAGGAAAGAACAAAGTTACATTAGATCCATTTCAGCCAGAAAAAAAGGCGGATATCGAGCATTTGAAATCTCTCCAACTTGAAGTGCATCAAACTTTTATCGATTTGGTTAAAGAACGGCGTGCTGAAAAATTATCAGATGATTCGAATCTCTTTACAGGAATGTTTTGGAGTGGAAAACAAAGCGTTGAGCTTGGTCTGGTTGATGGATTAAATGATGTACGTTCTGTTATTAAGGAGCGCTTTGGTAATGATGCAAAACTTCGACTTATTATGCCTCCAAAAAGTTTCTTAGGACCTAAAACGCCTTCAGGAGTGACGGCACATACGGTTTATACAGTCGTTGACAGTGCATTGATGGCAGCAGAAGAGCGAGCACTTTGGCAGCGTTATGGTTTGTAATGGAAAGGATCATTCAAGCCAGAGGGATTTTTATCTAAAAACAGATTTTAGAAGAAAAAAGGCTTGAAATGATACGAATGAGAACATGTCGTTTATTTTGTATGAGTGCTCTTCATATTTATTGTTTGTTTAGAAAACGATTAAGAATATTCCAAACTGTTTATAGTGCTTGTGCTAATAAAAAATATGGATAAAAGGGAGGAGTTTGTAAAAGAACCCTGTGTAGGTGGATATTACGTCATATGATATCAAATGTACAAGCTTCGTCCAAAAGACATTCCTATTTATTTACACCTATTAAATTGAATTTAGCTCTACATGTTGTGGGGCAACGTGCTGATGGGTATCATTTAATAGAAAGCTTGGTTTATTTTAGTCTTAGCGGTGATTGTTTACACTATGCACCTTGCGAAAATAATCAGTTTGTTTTGACGGGACCGTTTGCAAAAGGCCTTGTGTCTCATTTAGATAATTTGGTTATTCGCGCACGGGATTTTATGCATAATACTTTTTCTGAATGTGCTCAACCTGCTTTTTTTCGGCTTGTAAAAACATTACCTGTTGCTTCAGGCATTGGTGGTGGTTCAGGTGATGCAGCTGGGGTTATAAGCATGTTGCGTCAACAGTGGAATCTTGATTGCTCTTACCAAGAATTAGCAAAAATGAGCTTAGTTCTTGGTGCTGATGTTCCCATGTGTCTTTATGCATTAGAATATCAGCAGCCGCTTTTGGTCAAAGGAATTGGTCAAGAGATGATACAACTAAAGGGAGCCTGTTCTCTTGCAATAGTATTGGTTAATCATGGACAAGAGATTTCAACACAAACTGTTTTTAAAGCGTTAGAGAAGCGTCATAATCCTTCTTTAAAAATTAATACAGACGCTTTAAAGAGTGTTGATTCATTGGTTGAGGCTTTACAAGAAACGCGTAATGATCTTTTTTCTTCTGCATTAAAAATAGCACCTCAGTTAGCTGAAGTGTTATCTGTATTAGATGAATGTGGCGCTCTTTTTTCCCGCATGTCTGGAACGGGAGCAACTTGCTTTGGCATTTTTAAAAATAAACAAACAGCGCAACAAGCAGCTCTTTTTATCAAATCAATGCACCCAAATTGGTTTGTAAAACCGATCATGACTTTAGGAAATATCTGATAAATAAATATAAAAGCGTTTATTTCGTCATGATTTTATTATACACAATGAAAAAGGGTAACCAAAGAAATGTGTTTTTTATCTTTTGTGCAAGAATTTGCAGAATGTTTGGAGAGCCATTTAAAACTGTAATGCTTGCAAAAAATGATTAGGCTACAGAAATAGATGTATGTTTGTTGTATTTGTGATTTATCAAAGATGTTTAATGTTCCGCTTCAACCAAATTTTTCGTGCGAATTGGATTTGCAAAAACAGGGTTTTTTTCATATAGCAGGTGTTGATGAAGTAGGACGGGGGCCTCTCGCTGGACCTGTAGTAACGGCAGCAGTTATCTTGGATAAAGACCATATTCCTAATGGGTTAAATGATTCAAAAAAACTTTCTTTTCTCCAACGAAATAGACTTTATCATGAAATTTTGCAAAGTGCATTAGCGGTTTCAATCGCTAGTCTTTGTGCTCGTACAATTGATCAATCTAATATTAGAAAAGCAACTTTAGAGGCAATGCGTCGCTGTATTATGGGGTTAGCCATTTCAGCCCACTATGTCCTTGTTGATGGACGTGATATTCCTTCTGAGTTGTCCTGTCCTGCAATGGCATTGATTAAGGGCGATCAGCGTTCGGTTTCAATTGCAGCCGCATCTATTATTGCGAAAGTAACGCGTGATCGGATGATGGAGTGTGCAGGACAAGTTTATAAAGGGTATGGTTTAGAGAAGCATGTAGGTTATGCAACACTAGCGCATCGTACAGCTCTTGATAAATATGGACCAATTATAGGATTACATCGTTATAGTTTTGCACCACTAAAAGAGTGTTATAGAAATGATGTGTCATGACGATTCTACCACTTAATAGTGCTTCGATAAGAGAGGCAATAGCGCTTCTTGAACAAGGGAAGTTAGTAGCATTACCAACGGAAACTGTTTATGGATTAGCGGGCGATGCAACCAATGGGAGGGCAATTTATTCTATTTTTTCTACAAAGAGTCGTCCGCAAATTAATCCTCTTATTGCGCATGTCAGCGGCATCGAAATGGCGGAACGTTATGTTAAAATTGACTTTCTTTCACGCCAATTAATGGAGGAATTTTGGCCAGGGCCTTTGACATTGGTTTTGCCTTTAAAGGAACAGCATAATATCCATCCTTTAACAACCTCTGGTTTGAATACCTTGGCTGTTCGTTTTCCAGACAGTCGTTTTGCGGAAGTAGTACAACATTTTGGCCGACCACTTGCTGCTCCTAGTGCGAATCAGTCGGGGCGTCTTAGCCCTACTTCAGCTGAGGCTGTTTTTGCATCTTTGGGGGAATCTGTTCCTTTGATATTGGACGGAGGACCTGCTAAAATAGGGCTTGAATCAACGATTATTAAGATTTGTGATGAAAATATTTATCTTTTGCGTCCAGGGGGGCTTGCGGCTGATAAAATTGAAGAAATTGTGGGGAAGTCTTTAAAACGGATAGATCAAAGGGCGGCAATTGAAGCTCCAGGGATGTTAAAGTCGCATTATGCTCCCAATGCCACGATTCGTTTGAATGTAGAAAAGGTGGAAAGTGGTGAAGCGCTTTTAGCATTTGGTTCAAAGCGCGTTATGGGGGCTGAAAATGCCGTTTCTATTTTAAATCTTAGCGAAGATGGAAAGTTGGAAGAGGCAGCCTTTCATTTATTTCAATATATGAAGGAATTAGATTCATTTAAAGTGAGATGTATCGCAGTAGAACCTATTCCATCATACGGATTAGGGGAGGCGATCAATGATCGTCTTATACGGGCTGCGGCTCCAAAGGAGAAACAAACATGGAGCAGAAATTAATTGAGGGTTTTAGAGAAATTGTTGGTGCTAAGCATGCTATAACAGATCAAGCGTTGATTGCACCATATTTGCTTGAAGAGCGTGGGCTTTTTCATGGAAAAACACCTTTACTTTTACGTCCATCTTCTTGCGCACAGGTCTCATTGATTATGCAGCTAGCGAGCAAAACACGCACACCGATTGTGCCACAGGGTGGAAATACAGGGCTTGTGGGGGGACAACAACCAGATGAAAGAGGAGGGAGCGTTCTTTTATCCATGGAACGATTAAATAAGATTAGAACTATAAATATTGAGGGAAATTTTGTTGTTGTAGAGGCTGGTGTTATTTTACAGGATTTACAGAAAAAAGTGGATGAATCAGGTCGTTTTTTCCCTCTTTCTTTGGCATCTGAAGGTTCTTGTCAAGTAGGAGGAAATCTTTCGTCGAATGCTGGAGGGACAGCTGTTTTAGCCTATGGCAATATGCGTGATCTTTGTCTTGGTTTGGAAGTTGTTTTACCAGATGGCCGTATTTTAGATGATTTGCGTTTTGTTAAAAAAGACAATAGTGGTTACGATTTGAAAAATCTTTTTATTGGTGCAGAAGGCACATTGGGTGTTATAACCGCAGCCGTTTTGAAGATGTTTCCAAAAATAAAAGGAAAAGCTGTTGCTTTGGTGGGATTATATAGTCCGGCGAAGGCTTTAGAGTTTTTATCTCTGGCTCAAGAATATGGAGGAGGGATGTTGACAGGTTTTGAGCTCATGGGAAATCTCAGTTTGCAAATGGCTTTAGATTATAAGATGTGTGAGAAGCCTCCTCTTCAGCGGGAGCATGAATGGTATGTATTAATGAACATTTCATCATTGCAAGGCGATGATGAGGCGTTATCAGTACTGAGTATTATTTTAGAAGAAGCTTTAAAGAGTGCGGTGATAGAAGATGCAATTGTTGCACAATCTTTAAAACAGCAAGATTTTTTTTGGCAGTTGCGGGAAAGTATATCCTATGCACAAAAGTTAGCAGGAGGGTCCATTAAGCATGATATTGCGGTTCCACTTGCTTCTATTCCTGATTTTATTGCTGAGGCAGCGCTTATTGTTGAAGATATTTCTCCAGGAGCACGGGTGATTTGTTTTGGACACATGGGCGATGGAAATTTACATTATAATATTACACAACCTGTAGGAGCTGATACAACGGTGTTCTTGCAGTTATGGTCAAAAATGAATCATCGCATTCATAGTTTAGTAATGGACTATAGAGGTGCATTTTCTGCTGAGCATGGAATTGGTCAGCTTAAGCGCGAAGAACTTCGTTCTTTTAAATCGCCTGTTGCATTGGATATTATGCAAGGGATTAAAAAAACGCTCGATCCTTTAGGGATAATGAATCCCGGAAAAGTATTATAATTCAAGAATAGTGATCATGTATTTTTGTTTAGATTTTAATAACCAAAAAAGAAACCAGTTGTTTTTTATTCAAACTTTTAATAATCCAATGAGAAAAAGCTGCTAAAGGGTGTATGTTATTTAAGATAAATTGGGATATGTATATGGCTAATCAATGCTTTAATCAGGCAAAAGCGGTGCTTGAATTTCGGTTAGATCCGTGCCATTTGCCACAAACGACGACATATTTTTCATCCAAAACGGGTAATCAGGTTATTTGTTCGTTAAATGAGCGTGGTGTTTCTTTTAAAACGGATATGCCTTCAAGCTTATCGCATTTAATACCGCCTTATCATTTCCAAGGAATTGCAGCACGTACCGTAAAAACGCGTTCAGGAGAAAGAGCTGTTGCATTAGAATTACTTCATGCTGATGAGGAAGCTTGTATACCGCTTTTGGTTTCCAGAGATTTGAATAATGTTCTTCTGGATTGGCGATTATGGGCGGATACTTATGGCCTCCCCATGCTTATGATCAATGAAGATAATCGCATTCTGGTTGTAAAAGATCGTTCTGATTTACATCGTTTTTTTGGTACAACAGCACATTCTAAACAAAAGCGTTTCTTACTTCGTTATAGCAATCCGTTAGGCTTGCGTTTGGTGATTGCGAATCGAGTTGCACTCCAGTAATATTAATATGCATTCATTTTTGTACTACCGTAAGCATTTATCTTGTTGTGCCGTAAAACATCGTTGTTTGGGCGGTAATATAAGGCATGTAAACTTCATACATGAAGTATTTTTAGAGGACATGGCGAATATTCTTAAATGTCGGTCTTTGTGTAAGTGAAGCATATGAGTGGGAACCAAGAGGAACCTGCTCAATGAGAATCCAGATGTTTCCAGATGGGATTTGGTGTGACTTTTGGTTCTTTAAGGCAAAGAGGAAGTCAATGATTGTAAATGAGAATTTTTTGACACCATATATTTGCAGCAGGAATCGGTTATGTTAAACGCTTTTCTCGGAGAGGTAAAACGACTTTCATAACAATAGAAACCGTTTTTTTGGCGGTGTAATTTTTGGTTTTTGCCACATCGTTAAAACACCAGAAGATTGCTGGAAGTGTTTTTGATTTTTTTTATAAATCATTTCTCCATGTTGAATGAGAGCTTTAAATATTACAAAATATTCTTATTTCATCTCTCTCTCTTATAATCAAAAGCATTTAGATAGAAAGGGTTATCGTAATATTGAGAGTTGGAAAATACAATGATGGTATCGGTTTTTATCTTTATTCAAGAAAGATGGCAGTATGGATTTATACTATTTGCAGGTAGTATCGTAAAATGGGAGTGACGAGCATGAGGGGTATTGTTTAAGAATCTGTACGTGAATAACATCAGTATCTTTTTTTTGGCATTTTATTTTTCGTAAAAGCGGAATTTCATTAAAAAACGCGATAAATAAAAGAAATGATAGTATATATGTTTTTCGTCAAGATTTTATAATAAAGAAAGTATTTATAAAAGTGATGAGAAAATACGTTTAAAGTAAATACAACAGTAAAATGATCAGTTTATATGACAGTGTCATATTCAGAGAAATTTCCTATTTTATCATGAGTAGATATCCTATTTACAATATTTGATTGTTCAAAGGAAAGCACACTCATTTTTTCAAAATTATGATCAACGTAAAACAGTGAGAAAATTTTTGTACTATGCTCTTATATAAAATAATCAAATCGTAAAAAAGAATATTCAAAGGATTTAGTTTTCTCGCGCAATGGCTCTCCATCCGATATCACGACGAACAAAACCTTCTGGCCAATCAATACAATCAACAGCTTCATAAGCACGTTTTTGTGCATGCGTAATCGTTTTTCCTGTTGCTGTTATATTGAGAACACGTCCACCATTTGCAATGAGTTCTCCATCACGCAATACTGTACCAGCTTGAAAAACTTTCACATCGGGAAGAGTGTTTACTTTATCAACGTTACGGATGACAGTACCTTTTTGGGGAGAGTCTGGATAACCATTGGCAGCCATAACAACGGTGAGAGCAGTTTTTTCAGACCACCGAAGAGGCTTATGTTCAAGTTTTCCTTGAGCTGCAGCAAGAAAAATTGGCAAAATGTCATCTTTGAGACGCATCATTAAAACTTGACATTCAGGATCACCGAATCGTACGTTAAATTCAATTAATTCGGGTCCTTTTTGCGTTATCATTAATCCGACGAAGAGAATACCTTTAAAGGGGGCGCCCATTTCTTTCATGCTTTTTAAAGCTGGTTCAACAATTTCTTTGAGGGTACGCTTCACTATTTCTTGGGTCATGATGGGCGCTGGTGAATAAGCACCCATACCACCGGTGTTTGCTCCAATATCCCCATCACCTACACGTTTATGATCTTGGGCAGATCCAAAAGGAAGAGCAATTTTACCATCACAAAGGCAGAAGAAGCTTGCTTCTTCACCTTCAAGAAAAGATTCTACAACAATTTTGTTTCCTGCATCTCCAAATGCACTTTTGAAGCAGGCATCGACTGCGTTAAATGCTTCTTCCATAGTTGTTGCAACCACGACACCTTTGCCAGCTGCTAAGCCATCAGCTTTAATAACAATGGGAACACCTTGTTGATGAATGTAAGCTTTAGCTTTAGAAGCATCATTAAAGCATTGGTAACTTCCTGTAGGAATGTTATTCTTACGACATAAATCTTTTGTAAAAGCTTTTGAACCTTCTAGTTGAGCAGCTTTTTGAGTAGGACCAAATACACAGATGTTAGCGCTATTAAGAGAGTCTGTTATACCCGCAACCAATGGTGCTTCTGGTCCTACAATCACAAGATCAATAGAATGTTTTTTACAAAAATCAATAACAAGGGGATGGTCATCAATGTTTAAATTAATATTTTCACCAAATTCTGTTGTTGCAGGGTTTCCAGGAGCACAATATAACTTTGTTAGCAGTGGTGATGCTGCTATTTTCCATGCTAAAGCATGTTCTCGTCCACCTGAGCCAATAAGAAGAATATTCATTGCTTGCTCCTCTCATAAAAGATGATTAATCTCATCTCTTTCTCATAAGAATGAAATGTCTCTATCGCAAGACCAAAGGTAAATCATTTGATGAAAAAAAATAAAAATATCGCGCATGTTCAATCCTGTGAGAGTCAGGGACGGGTTATGGACGCATCTTCCAAACAATGGGTCTACAATTTCCTTCCCTGTTCTTTATGGTTTTATGCGCAATTGGCGCGTTGGGATCGGCCTATCGGATGGCAATTGTTGATGTGGCCTTGTTTTTGGTCAACAACAATGGCTTTTTTCTCTTATAACATGCATTACGATACTCTTTTATCAATGTTTCTTCATTGGGTTTGGTATCTTTTTCTTTTTTTTCTGGGATCTATTGCTATGCGAGGGGCAGGATGTACTTGGAATGATCTTATTGACCATAAAATTGATGCTCAGGTAGAAAGGACACGTTCTCGTCCATTGCCGACAGGTCATGTGAGTCGGTTTCAAGCCAGAGTTTTTATACTTATGCAATGTTTGGTTGGTTTAGTCGTTTTATCACAATTTAATAGGTTTAGTTTTTTTCTAGGTATTTCGTCATTGATAGCTGTTGCGTTTTATCCTTTTATGAAACGCGTAACATATTGGCCGCAGTTTTTTTTAGGCGTTGCGTTTAATTGGGGGGCATTAATGGGGTGGGCTGTTGTCTTTGGAAGTTTAAGTTGGGCCCCAATCTTGCTTTATGTGGGATCAATCTTGTGGACCATAGGATACGATACAATCTACGCACATCAAGATAAAGAAGATGATGCTACTGTTGGTGTCCGTTCTACGGCTCTTCTCTTTGGTAAAGGAACCAAGCGTGCTTTAGTATTTTTGTATGGTGGTTTTGTGGTGTTCGTTAGTCTAGCATTTTATTTATCTGGAGTCCCTGTTCTTAGTTTTTTGGGGATTTTTGCGGCAAGCATCCATATGTTTATTCAAATTAAAGTCATTGATATAGATGACAGTTCACAATGCCTCAAGCTTTTCAAATCTAATTCGCTTATTGGTTTTGTGATTTTTGCTGGTTTGGTATTTGGGGGTATATGGACGATATTTTATCCTGCGATCTAAAAATAAGTTAGCTAAAATCATAGTTTCTGCTGAATACAGTATTTTCTTTTAAATAAGTTTGTTGCTAATCTGTTTTAAGCGATACAGTAGAAAATATTACCAATCAACTTTTACAGTGAAAATGAAATTCTTCTATTTAAATAAACTAAATCATCTTCTTTTAGAATTTTTCAAATAAAAAATATTTTTTTAACTGTCGGGAAGAAAAAATCTTTATAACGATGAAGTTTGAAGGATTAGGGATAAAGTTTTTGTCTTTTCCAATCGCTGTGTTCAACACAATCGCGTGTAAAAAGCAGACGATCATGTAAACGAAATGGGCGATCGCACCAGAACTCTATAGAAAGGGGTTTAACACGAAACCCAGACCAATAAGGTGGTCGTGGAATATTGCCTAGAGCATAACGTGCAGTATATTGAGCAATTGCTTTTTCGAGCACAAAACGATTGTCTAAAGGTTGAGATTGTTTAGATGCCCATGCACCAATTCGACTACCACGTGGTCGCGATTGGAAATAGGCATCGGCTTCCTGTTGACTTACTTTTTCAACAATTCCTCTAATTCTGACCTGACGACGGAGCGATTTCCAATGAAAACCTAAAGATGCTTTCATTGATTTTAAAATTTCTTGTCCTTTACAGCTTTCATAATTGGTATAGAAGACGAAGCCTTGGGGACTGTAGTCTTTGAGGAGAACCATACGAACATTAGGGAGTCCTGTTTCGTCAACTGTTGCTAATGCCATAGCATTTGGATCATTTATTTCACTTATCGTTGCTTCTTCAAGCCACTTTGCGAAAAGTTCAAAAGGTTTTTGCATTTTCATAAAATGATCATCTGTTGGTATTTTGTTGCTCATAGTTTCTCCAAATATCAGTGAGCATGGGTAAGGCATTTTCTCATTTACTTTATCATCAAAAAGTTACAGTACTATTTTTTCTTATTTTCAAAAAGCCAATGCTATTGTGTATTTCTATGGTAGTTTAATTATTTTTACTTTAGCATAGACTACAATGAGCTATATTAAATAAATGTCTCATTTTATCTGGTATTTTAGTTTATTGATAGACATATAAAGAGGAAAGAAGAAATTATTCTCTAGAATAGACTGATGAAGATATAAGGGATATTGAACAACGGATCAGTTGATATTTTGAAACCGAAAAAATTGAAAAGAGGGCAATATGCGTGATCCCTACACGATTCTGGGTGTGGCACGTACCGCAAAATCACAAGAGATTAAATCGGCATTTAGAAGACTAGCAAAGAAGTATCATCCAGACCATAATAAAGATGATACAAAGGCTAAAGAAAAATTTGCTGAAATTAATCAAGCTTATGAAATTATAGGTGATAAGGATAAAAAGGCACAATTTGACCGCGGTGAAATTGATATGGAAGGAAAACCGCTTTATCAAGCCTATGGTACTGGTGAAAATTTTAGCAATAAACAAAATCCCTTTTCAGGAAGAGCAAAGGGATTTGATTTTTCCTCTTCAGGTGGTGCAGGTTTTGATGCGAGTGATATTTTTCGGGATCTGTTTGGAGGAGGTGGTAGCTTTTCGAATTCCACACACTATAACCGTCCCCAACAAGGAGCACATGTTCGTGCTAATCTTGCTATAACATTAGAGCAGATGGTTGGCGCAGAAAAGGTGGAAGCTGTTTTTCCAAATGGAAAAAAGTTAAAAATTAAACTTCCAGATTATATTGAAGACGGACAGACTATTCGATTAAAAGGTCAGGGAGAAGAGGTACCTCTTGGGCAAGCAGGAGATGCGTTGATAACCATTCAGATTCAAAAACATCCTCGTTTTCGGGTTGAAGGAAGAGCACTCCATCTTGATTTACCAGTTTCTCTTAAACATGCTGTTTTGGGAGCAAAAGAAGAAGTTGAGACATTGGAGGGACGTGTGGTTTTAACGATTCCTGCTTGGTCAAGTTCTGATCGCGTTTTACGGTTGAAAGGGAAAGGGCTTCGTTTAAAAAATGGTACAAGAGATGATCTTTATGTGCATGTTCGCATTATGTTGCCAGAAGGTAAAAATGCCGCGCTAGAACAGTTTTTGCAAATGCAACAAGATTAATTTTAAAATTTTTTATATATAAAAGCGTAGTTTTTGTTTGATTTTAAACCAATTACTTGAAGAAAAAGTTGACCTGTGTCATAGGCAGATGAATAATATTAATTTTAAGTAACAATGGGGCAGTGCTGATGGCTAAGGGTAATGGTTTATTGTACGGTAAGCGTGGTTTAATTTTGGGGTTGGCCAATAATCGCTCCATCGCTTGGGGAATCGCTAAAGCGGCAAGTAGCGCAGGGGCAGAGCTTGCTTTTACCTATCAGGGTGAAGCAATGAAAAAGCGTGTTGAGCCTTTGGCTGAAGAATTAAAGGGATTTGTTTGTGGACATTGTGATGTTTCTGACAGTGTCTCTATTGATACGGTCTTTAGAGAAATAGAGAAGAAATGGGGAAAGCTCGATTTTTTAGTTCATGCTATTGGTTTTTCTGATAAAGATGAGTTAAGTGGTCGTTATATTGATATCAGCGAATCAAATTTTATGATGACCATGAATATTTCGGTTTATTCCCTAACAGCTCTAACGAAGCGTGCAGAGAAATTGATGTCAGATGGTGGTTCAATCTTGACACTGACCTATTATGGTGCAGAAAAGGTTGTTCCCAATTATAATGTAATGGGGGTTGCCAAAGCAGCTCTTGAAGCGAGCGTGAAATATTTAGCGGTAGATTTAGGTCCTCAAAATATTCGTGTTAATGCTATATCTGCTGGACCAATTAAAACGTTAGCGGCTTCAGGTATTGGTGATTTTCGTTATATTTTAAAATGGAATGAATATAATGCTCCATTACGTCGTACGGTAACAATTGAAGAGGTTGGTGATTCTGCGCTTTATTTTCTTTCAGATTTGTCTCGTTCTGTTACCGGTGAAGTCCATCATGTCGATTCGGGTTATAATATCATAGGTATGAAAGCCGTTGATGCACCAGACATTTCTGTCGTTAAAGAATAAAGTTTGGTTTATAGGATTTTATTGGACAGCAGTAATTTGACCAAATTTAAAGTGGCTGAGAGTATTTGGGAGCAAAGAGCTACCTTGTGTATGGCACACAACATACGTTGTCGTTGTAATATTTGACAGAGAAACGGATATTTTTTCATGTCGCATAATACATTTGGTCATTTGTTTCGTGTAACAACATGGGGTGAAAGTCACGGTGCTGCTCTTGGTTGTGTCATTGATGGTTGTCCACCTGGAATTATTTTTACTCTTGCAGAAGTTCAAGCTTATCTTGATAAACGCAAACCAGGACAATCAAAGTATACAACACAGCGCCGAGAACCAGATGAAGTAGAGATCCTTTCAGGAGTTGTTGTTCAAGACGATGGGACGACATTGGTGACAACAGGTACACCAATTTCTCTGTTGATTCGAAACACAGATCAGCGTTCGAAGGATTATAGCTCGATTGCCCATCAGTATCGTCCAGGACATGCGGATTATACTTATGATATTAAATATGGCATTCGTGATTTTCGAGGTGGGGGACGTGCTTCAGCACGGGAGACGGCCGCACGTGTTGCAGCGGGTGCATTTGCTCGTAAAATCGTTCCTGGTTTGATTGTACGAGGAGCAGTGATAGCAATTGGTCCTCATAATATTAATCGTGATCGTTGGGATTGGTCAGAGGTTGATAATAATCCTTTTTTTACAGCTGATGCAGAGATGGTTCACATTTTTAGTGATTATATCAGTAAACTCCGTAAAGAGGGGACATCTGTTGGTGCGGTTGTTGAGATCGTTGCAGAAAATGTTCCGGCAGGTTTAGGAGCCCCTATTTACGCAAAGCTTGATCAAGATATTACATCATTACTTATGTCGATTAATGCGGTAAAAGGAGTGGAAATTGGTGATGGTTTTGCGGCAGCCCGCTTGAGGGGAGAAGAAAATGCCGATGAAATGCGAATGGGAAATGATGGAAAACCGCTTTTTTTATCCAATCATGCTGGTGGTATTTTAGGGGGAATATCGAGTGGACAGCCAATTGTTGCACGTTTTGCTGTAAAGCCTACTTCATCAATTTTAACGCCTCGTCGCTCCATTGATGTTGATGGTCATGATATAGATGTTATAACGAAGGGACGTCATGATCCATGTGTTGGGATTCGTGCCGTTCCTGTTGGTGAAGCGATGGTTGCTTGTGCTATTGCTGACCATTATCTAAGACATCGCGGTCAAATTGGGTGATTGAGAAGGTGAACAATGGCGTATGATGAAAAAAAAATTGTTTCTGCACTTAAAGCTTTTGAACGCGGTGAAATTGTTGTGGTGACAGATGATGATGACCGTGAAAATGAGGGTGATTTAACTCTTGCTGCAGTGCATTGTACAGAAGAAAAGATGGCGTTTATTCTTCGTCACACAACAGGTATTGTGTGTACACCTATGCCAAAAAAAGAAGCACAACGGTTTAATCTTGCTCCTATGGTACCAGATAATAAATCTGCACATGGGACGCAATTTACTGTTACTGTGGATTTTAAACATGGGATAACGACGGGTATTTCCGCACATGACCGCACATTGGCAGTTCGTAATCTTTCTAATCCAAATGCTGGTGCTCACGATTTTGTCCGTCCAGGACATATTTTTCCTTTGATTGCGCATGAAGGGGGGGTGCTCATGCGTTCAGGTCACACGGAGGCCGCTGTTGATTTATGTAAATTAGCTGGTTTGCCACCAGTTGGTGTTATTGGTGAGTTGGTCAATGATGATGGCAGCGTTAAACATGGCGATCAGATCATGCAATTTGCGCAAGAACACCGGTTGCATATGATAACGGTTGCAGATTTAATTGCTTACCGCCAACGTAAGGAAATATTGATCAAGCATGTTGGAGAAATGCCTATTGAAACATCTGTAGGTCCCGCTATTGTTCATAGTTATCAACTCCCTTGGGAAGCCGTTCAGCATATTGCAATTGTTTTTGGTGATGTCCGTGAGGGTGGTGATATTCCTGTGTATTTACATCATGAAAACATTATAAATGACGTTTTTTGTCAAGCTTCAGATATTATGGTGATGATGCGGCGTATGATGGAAAAAGAAAAACGTGGCGTATTTATTTATTTGCGTAAAGGCTCTGTTATGCAATCAACTATTGATATTCAAAATATGGCAAGAGACAGTTCAGAAAACCATGTGCAGGCGATTGAACGCGAAGAAGAATGGCGCAAAATTGGTTTAGGATCACAAATTTTAAAATATCTAGGAATAGGCTCTGTTATTGTTTATGCTGCTAAAGAACATCATTATGTAGGTTTAGAAGGTTTTGGAATTCGTATATCCAGAACAGATATTTTTTGAGGTTCATATGAAAAAAGAGATACAAGAGGGGGATATTACGACTTTAAGCTTTGAGCAAGCGCTTCAGCAACTTGAAGTTATTGTCGAAAATTTGGAACGTGGCGATGTGCCTTTGGAACAATCCATTGATATTTATGAACGCGGTGAAGCGCTTAAAAAGCATTGTGAAAAACTCTTAAGAGTTGCTGAAGCTAAAATTGAAAAAATACAGCTTTCAGAAGAAGGTTCTCCAGAAGGAGTAGAACCACTTGATGCTAAATAATATTAAATATTTTGGATATTTATTGTGAAACGAGGAGATATAATAACCTTTTTTATAGAAAATTAAATCGATTGATTTCTTTTTTATAAAATAAGTTAAAAATGAGGAAGTTATAGCTCATCTCAAATAGAAAAGAACATTTTTGAGTAAAAAAGATGCAAAACTATAAATAAGAGTAGAGAAGATACATTTTTATCGTTGCGTTTTCTTGAGTTAAGATAATAGGAAGGTTTTTTTGTCTCAGGTTTTAACACCATTGCTTGACCGTATTTGTTTTCCGCAAGATTTGCGGGCATTGCCTGAGTCTGATTTGGTACAGTTGGCTGATGAGTTGCGGACCGCAACAATTGATGCGGTTTCTGTAACAGGTGGTCATCTTGGGGCAGGACTTGGTGTTGTTGAGCTCACTGTTGCATTACATTATATTTTTAATACACCAGAGGATAGGATTATTTGGGATGTTGGTCATCAAACCTATCCACACAAGATTTTAACGGGGCGTAGAGAAAAAATTCGCACATTACGTCAAGAGGGCGGATTATCAGGTTTTACAAAACGTTCAGAAAGTGTGTATGATTCATTTGGAGCGGGTCATTCGTCTACTTCTATTTCAGCGGGGCTTGGCATGGCGGTGGCAAGTGCTTTGAAAGCAGAGACAAGACGCAATATCATAGCTGTCATCGGTGATGGTGCAATGTCTGCGGGCATGGCTTATGAAGCAATGAATAATGCTGGCGCTTTGGATGCACGCTTGATTGTTGTTCTTAATGATAACGATATGTCTATCGCACCACCTACAGGTGCTATGAGTGCACATCTTGCACGATTAGTATCTCGTCCTTCTTATCGTCATTTGCGTGAACGCGTAAAGATGTTGAGCGAAAAATTGCCAAAGTTTTTTTTGGATAAGGCGCGTCGTTCAGAGGAATTTGCGCGTGGACTTTTGGTTGGGGGAACTTTATTTGATGAGCTTGGCTTTTATTACCTTGGACCCATAGATGGGCACAATTTGGGGCATTTATTGCCTGTTTTAAAAAATGTTCGTGAATATCCTAGTGGTCCTGTTTTGGTGCATGTTGTCACACATAAGGGAAAGGGATATCCACCTGCAGAAGCATCACCTGATAAATATCATGGTGTTAATCGTTTTGATGTCACGACAGGAAAACAGGTTAAAGCATCAAGTAATATTCTACCCTATACCAAGGTATTTTCTAAAGCTTTAATAGAAGAAGCTCGCCATGATGATAAGATTGTTGGCATAACAGCAGCGATGCCAACAGGGACAGGTCTTGATTCTTTTGCAAAAAAATTTCCTGAAAAAATGTTTGATGTTGGTATCGCTGAGCAACATGCCGTAACTTTTGCGGCAGGACTTGCTTGTGAAGGGTACAAGCCTTTTGTTGCAATTTATTCTACTTTTTTACAGCGTGCTTATGATCAAATTATTCATGATGTATCAATTCAAAAATTACCGGTACGTTTTGCTATTGACCGCGCAGGTTTTGTGGGGGCAGATGGTGCAACACATGCTGGAAGTTTTGATATTGTTTTTTTGTCCACTCTTCCTGGGTTTGTTGTTATGGCACCTTCTGATGAGCTTGAACTGATGCATATGGTGCGTACAGCTGCAGCTTATGATCAGGGACCAATTTCTTTTCGTTATCCACGTGGTGAGGGTATTGGTATAGATTTACCGCAACGTGGTGAGTTATTAGAAATTGGAAAGGGGCGTGTTCTGCGTGAAGGAAATAGGATCGCTTTGGTTTGTTTTGGAACGCGGATGTCAGAAGTGTTGCAAGCTGCTGATGCGTTAGAGGCTGAAGGATTATCTACAACGGTTGCAGATGCACGGTTTGCGAAACCTTTAGATAAGGATTTGATGTGTCGTTTGGCACGTGAGCATGAAGTATTGGTGACAATTGAAGAAGGGGCAATCGGTGGTTTTGGAGCGCACATATTACAATTTTTAGCGCAAGAAGGGCTCTTAGAGCATGGTTTGAAAGTTCGTACACTAAAACTTCCTGATGAGTATTTGAATCATGGTGCACCAGAAAAAGTTCTCTCAACTATCGGGCTTGATGCTATGGGTATTGTCAACACGGTTTTTGCTGCTTTAGGCCGCGAGATTCGAACAGGATAAAAAATTCGAGTATGATATGGCTGCCAGAAAAAGGCTCGATATTCTCTTAGTTGAAAAAAACTTTTTTACGACACGTTCACGCGCACGTGATGCTGTCATGCGTCAAACTGTTAAAGTTAACGGCGAAATCGTTTTTAAAGCTGGGCAAATTGTTTTTGGTGATGCAGAGATTGCTGTTTGTGATCCAGCGCAGAATTATGTTTCTCGGGCAGCGTTAAAATTGATTGCTGCACTTGATGCATTTCCGATTATAACAGATAAAGTGACGGCCATTGATGTTGGTGCATCAACAGGTGGTTTTACACAAGTTCTCTTAGAACGTGGATCGGCTCATGTAATTGCCGTTGATGTTGGGCATCATCAATTTGATAAACGTTTATTGGGCAACAGTGCTATAACGTTATTAGAAGGCTTGAATGTTAGAGATTTTCAACATAACCATTTAGGTGGGCGAGAAATTGATCTTATCGTTTCAGATGTTAGCTTTATTTCTCTCAAACTTGCATTGCCTCCCGTTTTGTCTTTAGCCAAGAAGGGCGCTCAAGCTGTTTTACTGGTAAAGCCTCAGTTTGAGGTTGGTCGTAAACACTTTAGTAAGAGGGGAATATTAAATCCATCAATAGCTAAAGAAACTGCTGAGGCGCTTTTTGTTTGGTTAAATACACAAACAGGGTGGAGCGCAAGAGGTTTAATTCCTTCCCCTATTACAGGTGGTGATGGCAACGTGGAATATTTACTATTCGGAGAAAAACAAGAGTGAGTGACAATGTCATAATCGACCATATCGGAGCAAATGGGTATGGTACTTCTAGGACGTCTCGCGGCTTCGTTTATGTTCCTTTTACTTTACCAGGAGAGTGTGCTGAAATTACTGTTCATGGAAAATATGCAACATGTATAGCATTAAAAGAAAAATCATTAGAACGCATTGATACTCTTTGTCAGCATTTTGGAGAATGTGGAGGGTGTACTCTTCAGCATTGGCATATGGATGCTTATCGCGTATGGAAACAACAATTGGTTGTTGATGCGCTTAAAAAGTATGGACTTAATAATGTTGTTGCGCCTTTAATAGAATGTAAACCTTATAGCCGACGGCGGATTACTCTAACAGCATCTATGACCCCACAGGGGCAAAAAGTTGGTTTTAACCGTTATCTCTCTCATGAGATTGTAGCTCTTGAGGAATGTCCAGTAAGCTGTCCAGAGCTTATTTCTCAGTTGCATAATATCAGAGAGCTCTGTGCTTTTCTAAGCAGCTCTGCCAAACGGTTTCATGTTACAATAACACGTGTTGAAAATGGTTTAGATGTTGCTTTAAGCGGTTGCATTGTACACCATGAATCACTTCGTCAGAAAATGATCAGTGCTGCTCTTTCATATGGGATTATACGTTTATCTGTTGATGGTGAAGTTTTGGTTGAACGAGAAAAACCAGAGATTTACTTTGGAGATGTCCGTGTTGAATTTCCTTCTGGTGGTTTTCTTCAAGCAACCTGCGAAGCTGAAAATATAATGGGCAATATTATTTTGACTCATTTAAAAAAAGCAAAGAATGCTGTTGATTTGTTTTCAGGGATAGGAACATTTACTTTGCGTATGGCAAAAAAGATGAATGTTCATGCAGTAGAAAATAATGAAGATGCATTAAGAAATCTAAATACAGCAGCACGTTTTGCGACTGGTTTAAAAACGGTCACTTGTGAAAAACGTGATCTTTTCCGACATCCCCTTTCTGTAAAGGAACTTGAGTGTTTTGAGAGTGTTGTTTTTGATCCTCCCCGTGCTGGTGCAGAGCAACAAGTACGTGAATTAGCTAAGACGACAGTATCACGTGTTGTGGCAATTTCCTGTAATCCTACTACATTTGCTCGTGATTTATCTCTTCTTGTTGCAGGGGGGTATACAGTAGAAAAAATCATACCGATTGATCAATTTTTATGGTCACCACATGTCGAAATTGTTGCTGTTTTGAGCAAAAAGAAAAAAAAGAAAGGTTGGAAGCTTTAGCTTAAAAATTTTTTAATGCCATGAAGATTTTTTTTAAAGTTTACTTGAGTATTATTATAAAATCTCTCCAAAAATTATCTATAATAATAACCTTTTTCTCGTTGAATTAAGAGCACTGAATGTAGAAAGTGTTTTTTATTTTGAACTTTTTATTATGAAATATAAAAGGCAAATTATCCCACACAAAAGACTAATGTATTAAGAAGAAGATGTGTCTGAACAAGCCGGTGCCAGTGTTATATTTGTCATCTTCCAATGTGGCTATAACTCTTGTTACTTGAGACGGTCCATAAGAGGAATCTTTGGTCCTTTCTTGTACAGGTTTTATTCATATGACTCTCCCCATCTGTAACGTACAAACGAATGATTTTGATTGATTCAATATGGAACAGATTTGAAATGAGAGAATCTTATGGTATTCAAGGTTCTAATTTAATATGAACAACGATAGATTATCTTTATAAATCAATGTATTGTAACCTCCTCACAAAATGGTCGTGATAGATGATAAGGAGGCAATATTGGGAAGGAATGAGAAAGCTTATTCTTTTATAAGCGCAGTTCCACCGATTGTCATATTATTGATTCGAAGATGAGGTTGACCAACACCAACAGGGACATTTTGGCCAGCTTTTCCACACATACCGATACCATTATCAAGTTTACTATCATTACCAATCATTGTAATACGTTTCATAGCATCCGGTCCATTTCCAATAAGAGTTGCGCCTCTGATTGGTGCTACAATTTTACCATTTTCTACTCGGTATGCTTCAGTACATTCAAAGACGAATTTTCCAGAAGTAATATCAACTTGTCCTCCACCAAATGAAACAGCATAGATACCATGTTTGAGTGAAGAAAGGATTTCTTCAGGTGTTTTATCTCCTCCTAGCATGATTGTATTGGTCATTCGTGGCATTGGTGCATAAGCATAAGATTCACGCCGTCCATTTCCAGTTGATTTACCTCCCATAAGCCGTGCATTAAGCCTGTCTTGCATAAAACCAACGAGCTTTCCATCTTCAATGAGAACGTTATATCCTGAAGGGGTCCCCTCATCATCGACAGTGAGAGAGCCACGGCATTGTGGAATTGTTCCATCATCAACAACTGTAACACCTTTTGCCGCAACTTGTTGTCCTAAAAGTCCAGCAAAAGCGGATGTTTTTTTACGGTTAAAGTCACCTTCTAAACCATGACCTACGGCTTCATGGAGCATAACGCCAGGCCATCCATTGGCTAAGACAACATCAAAAGATCCTGCAGGTGCTGCTTCTGCTTCTAAATTTGTTAAAGCCATACGTAAGGCTTCATCCGCAGCTTTTTTCCAATTGTCTTCATGAATAAATTGGTCAAATGCTTGTCGCCCTCCACATCCATAAAAACCATTTTCACGTCGATTGCCTTCAGCTGCGACCACAGATATAGAAAGTCGCACAAGGGGACGAATATCACGAACCAAATAACCATCTGCACGTAAAATTTCAACATGTTGTAGCGAGCCGGAAAGAGAAGCAGTCACTTGATGCAATTTATCATTTTTAGCACGTAAATAGGCATCAATTTTTTGCAAAAGAGCACTTTTTTCCTCAAATGATGGAGCATCAAGGGGATTATGCGGTTGATAAAGTTTTTTGTTTGTTTGTTGAGGTGCTATGCTATAAGTTCCCGCATGATTATTATAGGTAATAGCTTTAGCTGCTTCACTAGCACGTTTGAGTGCAGCAGCTGATAATTCACTAGAATATGCATATCCGGTAGCTTCTCCAGCAACGACACGCAGCCCAAACCCCATATCTTGATGGAAAGAGCCGTTTTTAAGCTGTCCATTATCAAATAAAAGAGCTTCGCTTTCTGTATACTCAAGGTAAAGCTCACCATCATCAGCATGATGAAGCGTTTCTTGTACAAGTGATTGCACTTTAGAGGAAGTAATATCAAAATGATCTATCAGCGATTTCATAAGAATTATCCTATTTTTATGGGAACTTAGAAGATTTTTATTAATCTAATTTAAGAAGCTTTCAAAATATACGATGAGATTTTAATCGTCTAAAGTGTATCGATTTCATTCATGTAGGTAAGGTTGCATAGGCGTCGGCAAGACCATGAAGGTCAACAAAACCTCCAATCCCTTGTTCAGGAGTTGTAAAGATAAAATAGGTTGCCATTTTTCCTTTTAAAAAGAGCTGCAATATGTCTTCTTTAAGAAAGGCTTCAGCAACACAATTATCACCAAGACAACGACGATATTCCATTCTGCCCATATTTTTATCGTCAATTTTAATTCCAACGCCAGGACGTAATTCAACGCGAATCGGAACAAAAACACGCATCAAAGCACCTTGCTTTTGAGGAAGTTTATAAAATGTAACACGCAAAGTAATATCATGACGACCTTGTGTATGAACGTTTTGTACAACTTCACACTGCATGTTAGGTGTACCTGGCGGTAGAGCACAAACTTTTGTCCATGCACCATAGGTTTGTGGAGCAGGGACATTTTGCGCATAAGGTGTTTGTGCAAATGCATGATTGATAAAACTACTATAAAGTGTGTAAAGAACAGCACCAATAAAAAAAGTTTTTTTGAGTAATTTATAAAGTATCACAGAAAATCCTACCCGACTCAACACACATACAACCATACATAGATTTACATAAAAAAATGAATTCCCCACATAAAAACTATAACACAAAATCAGTATTTACCCAAATATATTAATCCATAGGATATATTTTTATGATACATTTGTAATGTAGGAGAGAATGTTGATTGAAAAAATGTATTTTTGTTGCCAATATTCCATCTATTTTTAGGGGATACGTGCGAACGAGGTATTTCATATTTTCTCAAAAATACGATTGGTCTTAATTGATCATTTCCATACGCTAGATAATATTGGTTTGTGAATGACAGAAATGGAAAAGGGCTTTGAGCGGAATGTCAGTTTCAGGAGAGTTATCGGTCGTGAATAGTAAATCAACGCCACCAAAATCCGGTATTAGTGATTATATCACGTTATTAAAGCCACGTGTTATGTCTCTTGTGGTCTTTACGGCTCTAGTTGGTTTGCTTGTATCGCCAGTTTCTATCAATCCGTTGTATGGTTTTTTAGCGATTTTATGTATTGCCATCGGTGGTGGCGGTGCGGGAGCACTGAATATGTGGTATGATGCTGACATTGATGCCGTGATGGAACGGACCAAAAAGCGTCCTATTCCTATGGGTAAAATCAGTTCCCGAAAAGCATTTATTTTTGGCATAGTTCTTTCTATGCTTTCGGTATTGGTTATGGGGAGCTTCATTAATTGGTTTGCAGCATTTTTTCTTGCGTTTACGATTTTCTTTTATGTCGTTATTTATACAATTTGGTTAAAACGTATCACACCACAAAATATTGTTATTGGTGGTGCTTCTGGGGCTTTCCCACCAATGATTGGATGGTCCGTGACAACAGGGACAGTGAGTATTGATAGCTTTTTATTATTTTTAATCATTTTTATGTGGACCCCCCCTCATTTTTGGGCTCTTTCTTTATTTTCATCCCTTGATTATGAGGCTGCAGGTATTCCTATGATGCCTAATGTTCGAGGTGAACATTCAACAAAAAAGCAGATTTTATTTTATACTATTTTGATGGCATTGTGCGCTGCTGCTCCTTGCTTTACTGGTCTTGGCGGAATTTTTTATGGTATTTTTTCAACAATTTTAAGCATTATCTTTGTTTATTTTGCCTATCGTTTGTGGAAAGCTGATACACATAATGAAACTATTTTGATGGCAAAAAAACTGTTTTTCTTTTCGTTACTTTATTTGGCAGCTATCTTTGGAGTTCTTTTGATTGAATCTCTTGTTTGGTATTTTATCGCTCTTTAGGCAAATAAAATGAAAAAGCAAATTTAAAAAGAGCTTTGCTGCAAGAAAATCTCGTAAGAAAACACGATAGAGTGTGTTCTTATGCAAAAGATGCTATTGCCAGTTTTTTTTACATTGCTTATTCGTGTATAATGATAAGTTGTTTGAATATATAGCTAAAACTATAGAGATTAAGGATGATTTATGTCTGGACTTCCCCCTTTAACGATACGTCTTTGTGGTCCACGTGGATTTTGTGCAGGGGTTGATCGTGCTATCCAGATTGTTCTCCTTGCATTAAAAAAATATGGTGTTCCAGTATATGTTCGTCATGAAATTGTACACAACCGCTACGTGGTTGAGGGATTACAGCAACGGGGAGCTATTTTTGTTGAAGAACTTGATGAGATTCCAGAAGAACATCGCAATCAACCGGTTGTTTTTTCTGCTCATGGTGTACCAAAATCTGTTTCAGAAGAAGCACGATGCTATAATTTGTTTTATCTCGATGCAACATGTCCGTTGGTCTCGAAAGTTCATAAACAAGCGATACGACATCAACGTCATGGTCGTCATGTTATATTGATTGGTCATGCTGGTCATCCTGAGGTGATAGGGACAATGGGACAGCTTGAAGAAGGGGCTGTGACGCTTATTGAAACGATAGAAGATGCTTTGCATTATCTCCCCAATGATCCAGATAAATTAGGATTTGTTACACAAACAACGCTTTCTGTTGAAGATACGGCAGGAATTCTCGATATATTACAACAACGTTTCCCTACATTAGCAGCCCCAGCGGCTGAGTCAATTTGCTATGCTACAACGAATCGACAAGATGCGGTTAAGGCAGCAGCAAAGGGGAGTGATTTGTTTTTGATTGTTGGAGCGCCAAATTCTTCTAATTCACGACGTTTAGTAGAGGTTGCCGAAAAGTCTGGTGCGCGGCAAGCTATTTTAGTTCAGCGCGCTGATGAAATTAATTTTGAAAACCTAAAAGCTCTTTCTATTGTCAGTCTTTCAGCAGGGGCTTCGGCTCCTGAAATTATTATTGATGAAATTATTTCAGCGTTTCGTGAGCGTTATAATGTCACAATAGAATTAGCTGAAACAGCAGTAGAAACGGAAAAATTTTTAGTGAGTCGCGAATTACGTGACGTCATTTTAACGTCGCAAGATATGGCTTTCGTCAATGGTCAAGCAAATAATGCAAAAAATGAAAATCAGAATACAGACATGTCTACAACGAAAGCAGAATAATGGCCGTTTATACAGATATTCATTCAAATGATTTAAAAGTGTTTTTAACACGTTATGCAATAGGGTCACTTTTGTCTTATCAAGGTATAGAGGAGGGGATTGAAAATTCTAATTTTCTGTTAGAGACAACACAAGGGCGATTTATTTTAACACTTTATGAAAAGCGTATTTCGAAAGATGATTTACCTTTTTTTTGTCGTTTGATGCAGCATTTAGGACAGCGTGGAATTCCTTGCCCTCAACCTGTTATTCAAAATGATGGAATGATGATCTGTGAATTAGCAGGACGCCCTGCTGCTATTATTACTTTTCTGGAAGGAGAGTGGGTCCGCCAGCCCACTATAGATCATTGTGGCGAAGTGGGGATGGGGCTCGCACAATTACATTTAGCAGGACAGGACTTTACACTTAGTCGTAAAAATACTCTTTCTGTTATGGATTGGCAGGTATTGTGGCAACGTTGTCAAACAAAAGAAGATGCATTATTAAAAGAATTTGGGCAAAAAATTGAGTTAGAATTAGCTTTTTTACAGGAAAATTGGCCGCTCAATTTACCAATAGGCATTATTCATGCAGATTTATTTAATGATAACGTCTTTTTTGTGAATCATCGTCTTTCTGGGATAATAGATTTCTATTTTGCTTGTAATGACTTTTTTGCTTATGATTTAGCGATCTGTTTAAATGCTTGGTGCTTTGAGCTTGATCATTCTTATAATCTGGCCAAAGCACGTAAGTTATTGGAAAATTATCAAAAAATAAGACCATTGATCCCTTTAGAATTGGACAAGATTGTTTTGTTAGCTCGTGGTGCGTCTTTACGTTTCTTACTCACACGTCTTTATGATTGGTTTAATACACCGCCTAATAGCTTTGTTATTAAGAAAGATCCATGGGAGTATTGGCACAAGCTTTGTTTTTTCAGTAATGTAAATTCGCTAAGTGAATTAGGTTTTTAAATTTTATGGCAACTCAACAAAAAGTCGTTGAAATTTATACAGATGGTGCTTGCTCAGGGAATCCTGGAATTGGAGGATGGGGAGCAATTTTACGCTGGAATGGTCATGAACGTGAGCTTTATGGCGGTAAGGTCCATACGACAAACAATCAAATGGAACTCATGGCGGCAATTTGTGCATTAAAGGCACTTAAAGAGCCCTGTTTGGTCGACCTTTATACAGACTCAGTTTATGTGCGTAACGGTATATCTAAGTGGATTGAAGATTGGAAAAAGAATAATTGGCGCACTGCATCAAAAAATCCTGTTAAAAATATGGAGCTATGGCAAGCTCTTGAGGATGCTTGTTCTTGTCATACAGTCAGATGGCACTGGGTAAAAGGACATGCGGGACATCCAGAAAATGAACGCGCAGATGCCCTTGCTCGCAAAGCAATTTCTCAATATCGCGAAAATGGATGTTTTCCAGCATAATTACTGTTTGAGAGTTTTTTCTTTTATCGCGGAGTCGCAAGAGGGGGTGGCTGCGTATGGAATATGAATGTTCCACTTAAGGCGTAATCTTTAAAAGAAACTGTATAAAAAATTTTTTGGTTTATTTCTTCTGGTGCGAAATAGAGTGGAGCACTGAAGAGTGTATATTCTGCGTTATCACTGACTTTTTTTGCTGCTCCAATTTGCATTTCTCCTCCATCTAAAAAGAGAGAGGAAGGAGTGGTCTTGTTGTTATTTTGTATTTTTATAAGAAGGGTACTGTTATTTTTTTCGGCACTTATTTTTAGTGCATTCTGCATCATGCGGGGCAAAGAATCTTGGGCATTTTTTAAGAAGGAAGCAGGAAGATGTTTATTTTTAAGAGCAGATGGGGAAAAATCAAAGTTAACAGTAAATGGAAGACAGATTTTATTACATAATCCAAGAGTGAAAGCACCACTTAAATTTTTGCTTGAACCAGAAAGATTGAAGGGCAATATTACTTTATCTTTATAGCCTAATGACCAATCATTTTCTGTTTCAAAAAGCTGTGGGGTAGGATAAAAGATTTCATAAGAAACCTGTTGGTTGAAATTAAAAAACGGTGCCATGCCAGAATTACCTGGATTACGCCAGTAAGTTTTCCATCCTGGTTTAAGCACAATCTCAATAATGCCTTCTCTTATTCCAGAAAGAGAAGGTTCGGTGATTGCTAATCGGATACGACCACCATCTGATTCATACCAAGATGTTGCGAAAAGCTGGAGTTTTTGTTCTTTTTGAGCATTTACAGGAATGTTAAGTAATTCTAAAACTATGAATGTTAAGCTTAAAGTAACTAAAAGATTTTTATAAAAGAAAGTTGCGATATTTTGTAAATTTGTAAATACATGACTTTTTTTCATTGGATTTTTATTTTCCTAGTGTACTAAATGAACAAACTTTTATCATGTAAATTATGGAGAATAACAAATTAATGAAGCGGTGTAATGGCTTTTTAGGTGGACAATTACTCATAGCAATGCCTGGGATGAATGACAAACGCTTTATTCGTTCTGTTATTTACATTTGCGCGCATTCTGATGCTGGTGCGATGGGCATTATTCTCAATCAATTGCATCATATTGATTTTCCAGATCTTTTGCTTCACTTGGGAGTCATAGACAGGGGCCAAAAAAAAAGTCTTTCTGAACCAATAAAACAGTTTCCAGTTCGCTATGGTGGTCCTGTTGATCCTTCGCGTGGTTTTGTCCTTCATTCAGATGATTATGCTTGTGAAGAAACTGTTTTTATTGCAGATAAGGTCTGTTTTACTGCGACTATTGATATATTAAAAGCGATCAGTTGCGAACAAGGTCCGCAACATGCACTGGTAGCGCTAGGTTATGCTGGATGGAAAGCGGGGCAACTTGAGGCAGAAATTTCTACAAATGGTTGGCTAATCAGTTCTACATCACCTAGTTTTCTTTTTGAAAGTGATTTAAGCTGCAAGTATGATAAAAGTTTAACACGCATGGGTATCGATCCAACTTATCTTGCTTCTGAAATGGGACACGCGTAGAGTTTTTTCTAAGCTTTTTAACTTTACACGTTATTTTATCCCTTATGTTTTTATTTTATAAGGGAAATGGCTTTGAACGAGCGTAATTAATTCTTCTATGGCAATCGGTTTCGTTACAAGTGTGCTTTGAACATATTTACAGCCTTCTTGACGGAGGAAGATTGCTTCTTTTTCATTTTCAACACCTTCTGCGATAATTTGCAAATTAAGATCTGTTGCCATATTAATGATAGACTTAAGAACAATTTTCTTCTTAAGGGAGTCGATTGAAATAAGTGAACGATCAAGTTTAACCATATCAAATGGATAACGTACGAGATAGGTCAGAGACGAATAACCTGTTCCAAAATTATCGAGTGCGAGATTCATTCCAAGTGTTTTAATTTGTTCGAGAAAGTGCGCTGATTGTTCAGGATTATTTCTTAAGACAAATTCAGATATTTCAATCATCAAACGCCCTTTGTGGAGCGGATGACGAAGCAGAGCGGCGCGCAATTGACTAATAAAACGAGGATGAATCATTTCTGCGCTTGGTAAATTAATTGAAATAAAGAAAGATTGTTGGGAAAACTTTTCTTGTACATTTATAAGATCGATAATGGCACTATCGATGATAAATTGTGACAAATTCATAACAATTTGTTCATTTTCTACGATTTTTATAAAATCAGAGACATTTAAATTTCCATAAGTGGGATGATGCCATTCTACAATTGTTTCAAAACCAATAATATGTCCGTCTGATAAATTAAGAATAGGATGGTAGAGGATTTTTATCTCATTACGTTTTATGGCATAATGAACATCTTTTTCCAGAGTATTATGTTCGAGACCCAAAGTGCGAAAATTAGGACGAAAAGGTTCTATATGGTTTCCACCCATTTGTTTTGCGCGAATCATCGCTAATTCACTGTCATTAAAAATATCTTTAGCTGTCGATCGGCTTTCACTCCATGTAACCAATCCGATAGACGTTGAAAGAATTATTTTGTTTTCTGAAAGTGAAATAGGTGCTGAAATTGTTTTGTGCAAATGATCTGCAAATGCTGCAATTTTTTGTGGTTCAGTTTCACTGAGTAAAATAATTGCAAAGCGGTCTGCTGAAAGTCGCGACAAGGTGTCTTGAAAGTTAATGAGACGGTTTAAACGACGTGCGATTATAAGCAGTACAGTATCCCCAACTGCTATGCCTAATTTGCGATTAATTTTGCGAAAATTGTCCAAATCAATCATAAAGACAGTCGGTCTAATTTTGATATTTGCTTTCGCCAAAGAGGTATAATTTTGTAGTCTATCAAAGAAAATTTGTTGGTTCGGAAGGCCGGTTAAACTGTCGTGGATTGCATCATGCAATAAGCGTTCTTCGGATTTTTTATGGTTAGTAATATTGACAATGGTTCCAATGACACGTGTGATTTTCCCATCTTTTTGCATAGCCGGGCGTGCACGAAGAGAAAACCAATGATAATAACCACCACCGGAAGAAAGCCGAAAAATTTGATCAATGCGCCCTTTTTTATTTTTAAGAATGATATCTAATACGGCTTGAAAGCGTTCACGATCATCATGGTGCAAGGCTGAAATCCAGTTGCGCATAGGTCCATTGAGGTTATGAATTTCAGTACCAAAAAGAGTCGCCATGTTTGGATGTACAACAATACGGTCACGCTCAATATTCCAATCCCAAATAATATTTCCAGCTCCCTTTGCTGCGAGTACTTGTTGTTCAAGATCGGAAAATATTCCTTCATGGAAAGCGTCATTAGAAAAAGTTTGTTGCAGGACAGTAAAGCTGATGAGAAGAACAATGAGCACTAATCCCCCCGCTAATGCCGGCTGGATAATATCATTGTTTAAATATCCAGCTATGCAGGCATAGGCTCCAACACACCAAAAGCTAATGAGCAACCATGTTGGAATAAGCATAATGGCGCGGTCATAGCTTCTGATCGAGAAATAGATGATTAATATTATACCAAGCACAGCGGTAAGGCCAAAAGACAAACGCGCAATTCCAGCTGCTCTGATTGGATCATAAATAGCAAAGGCTCCTAGACTACAAAAGGCAATGGTCCAAGCGATAGCACCGTAACTAAAATGATAATGCCAGCGGTTAAGGCTGAGATAGGTAAAAAGAAAAATGAAGAGTGTAGCAGTAAGTGCTACTTCTGTACCAGCACGCCAGATTGGTTGTGTTGTGAGTGTAACTGCAAAGAATTTATTTAAAAAGTTGAAGTCAATACCAATATAAAAAAGCACTGCCCAAGCAACAGCAGCTGTTGCAGGAAACAGTCCTGTTCCACGGACAACAAAGAGTACAGTTAACAAAAGCGCTAAGAGACCTGATATCCCAAGAAGAATACCATGATAAAGCGTATAAGAATTAATTGCATCTTTATAAGCTTCAGGTTGCCATAAATAGATTTGCGGTAGATTTGCAGAGTTAAGTTCGGCCACAAATGTAACAACAGCACCAGGGTTAAGGGTAATACGAAAGATATCAGAGTTTGCACTAAGTTGACGATCGAGGGAAAAACCTTCGCTTGGCGTTATGGATTGAATCCTTGCTGATCCAAGGTCTGGCCAAAAAAATCCAGAACGCGCCATGCGGTAGTGGGGGGCAACGATGAGACGATCGATTTGTTCATCTGTTGGATTTGCAAGAGAAAAAACTGCCCAATTTCCGGAAAATTTTTCATTTTTTGCCTGCACTTCAATACGCCAAACAATACCATCTGGTCCTGGCGCTGTACTTGTTTGAAAAATAGAGCTGTTTGTATGGTGAATTTCAATTGCTTGTGAGAGATCAAGAGCAGCATCCTGAGAAGAAATTTTAACTGGCTCAATTGCTTGTGCTGATGTAAGATGGACAAGAGAACTAACGACTACAATGAAAATGATGTCAATTATTTTACGCAAACTCTTCACAATGTCCCACTCTCAATATTTTAGGATGTTTAACTTTCATTTCGATTTTTGAGAAAAAACGTCCACCTTTTATAATTTATTTACATAATAAATTGTTATCACTTTTTCTTAAGTTATGTGGTTTTATATACAAATAGACCACATGTCCATTTGCTTCAATGGAACTTGAAGCGAATGAAGTTTTATATTTTAAAAGGGCAAAGTTAAACCATGAATTTCCAGATTTCACGGATATACCTTCACTCATTAGAATCTTTATCACATGAAGTATGAATTGGGTAGTTTTGTACGCTTCTTTGCCCAATATTTCCAAAACTTATTTAATGAGAAGAGCTTTTGTGGTAAATTTTACGATAAAATATGTGTATGTTTATGTGTATGTTATTGTGATGCTGTTTTGAAAAGAAGTTTTTTATTTTAGCTTGGATGAAAGAGTTGACGTTAAATCATCAAAATTTATGAGGGGTCCTACAGGTCCGACAGCAGTTAGTGTTGGAGTGGAATTTGTAAAAAGACGATGTGCTAAGTCAGTTAATCTTTTAGGAGTGATGAGATTGAGGCGTTCAATTGTTTCCGATATTGGAATTGGTCGACCATAAAGGAGTATTTGGCGAGCAATGAGATGTGCTTGACTAGAGGGATTTTCCTGTGACATTGTCAGATTCGCACGATATTGCGTTTGTGCTCGTTGCAGTTCATTGGCGTGAATGTTTTTACTGACCTTGGAAAGTTCATCAAGAATCACGGGAATAAGTTCTTTGAGCCCTTCTTGTCCGGTAGCTGCGTGAACACCAAAAAGCCCAGTATCTGAAAATCCCCAATGAAAAGCATAAATAGAATAGCATAATCCACGTTTCTCTCTTACCTCTTGAAAAAGACGTGAAGACATACCACCACCAAGAATGATTGAAAGAATTTGGGCCGCATAAAAATCACGCGCGTGATAAGCACGCCCTTCAAACCCTAGAACAACTTGTGTATCCATTAAATCGCGATATTCACGAAAGTCGCCACCGACATAATTTGCAAGATTAGTAAGAGGTGCGGTTGAATGGGAGCGAAAAGTACCAAGACGACTTTCAACTTCTCGCAAGAAACTTTCGTGTTTTACAGCTCCTGCAGCAACGACAATCATACGATCTGCACTATATTGTTTATTGATGAAATCATGGAGATCAGTAGATGTAAATGATTGAATAGTTTTAGCTGTTCCTAAAATAGAGCGTCCAAGGGATTGATGACGAAAGGCTGTTTCTGTAAAGTGATCAAAAACAATATCATCAGGAGTGTCATGAGCGGCACCAATTTCCTGAAATATTACTTGTTTTTCTCGTTCTAGTTCATTGTCGTCAAATTTTGAATGCATTAAAATATCGGCTAAAATGTCTATAGCAAGTGGAATATCGCTTTTAAGTACACGTGCAAAGTAAGCTGTTGTTTCAATACTGGTTGTGGCATTGATTTCACCGCCAACATCTTCAATATCGGTTGCAATTTGAAAAGCAGTGCGGTTTTCGGTTCCTTTAAAAGCCATATGCTCAAGAAGATGAGCAATACCATGCTGTGTGGAGGTTTCATTGCGTGAGCCCACTTTAACCCATATTCCGAGGGCAACACTATCAATTTGTTGCATTGTATGTGTGGCGATAGTCAAGCCATTACTAAGGCGACATATATCTACATCCATGTATTTACAACTCCATTAAATAAGCTAAATACCTCATTGTAAGGGTATTAGAATATTCTTGATTTAAGTTAATGCAGCTAACTTTAATAAGATGCACGCGATTTTAAAGAAATATAATCTTTTACTATTTTTTCATCATTAGCAAGACTTATAAAGTGTTCTTCGCGTTTCATTACATCATTGAGATGAGATGGCCATGGGGCATGAAGTCCACAAGCACTTTTAATAGTATCAGGAAATTTAGCTGGATGAGCCGTGGCAAGGACGATCATTGGAATATGCGGTTTTTTGTTTTTACGCGCTACTTGAAGAGCGACGGCTGTATGTGGATCAACAAGATAGCCACTTTCCTTATAGACACTATCAATTGTTTGAGCTGTTGCAGCCATGTTGCTTTTCCCAGCGGAAAATAGGGAACGAATATTTTTGAGTTGCTTTTCATCAAGAGTAAAACGTCCTGATTGTTTCAAGTTGTCCATTGCATTGCGAATCCACATTGGATCACGATTGCCACTTTCAAAGAGCAAACGTTCAAAATTAGAAGAGACCTGAATATCCATAGAAGGTGATGTTGTATGAACTATTGGTTGTGTTTCGTAAATACCACTGGTCAATGTACGTGCAAGGATGTCATTATCATTCGTTGCGATGACCAGTTGAGCAATGGGTAATCCCATACGGGCTGCAACATAACCTGCAAAAATATCACCAAAATTTCCAGTAGGAACAGTAAATGAAACAGCTCTATCAGGAGCTCCTAAGGAAAGCGCAGATGAAAAATAGTAAACAATTTGCGCCATGATACGTGCCCAATTTATAGAATTAACACCTGAAAGCGCTCTTTTTTTACGAAAATTGTGGTCATTAAACATTGCTTTGACAAGAGCTTGGCAATTATCAAAATTTCCTTCAATTGCAATGGCATGAACATTTGAACATTGATTGGTTGTCATTTGCCGTTGTTGAACAGGTGATACACGTCCTTTGGGAAATAAAATAAAAATATCTGAGTGTTCTTTTCCAGCAAAAGCTTGTATCGCAGCCCCTCCTGTATCACCTGATGTTGCAGCAATAATCGTTGCAGATCTATTTTTTTTAGTCAAAACATAATCCATCAGCCGAGAAAGAAACTGCATTGCAACATCTTTAAAAGCTAAAGTAGGACCATGAAAGAGTTCAAGGATAAATTCATCTGCTCCAGTTTGTCGTAACGGACAGATTGCTGGATGGTGAAAGGTTGCATAAGATTCAGCGATCATACTTTCAAAAGCTGTATATTCGATTTCGTTATTCACAAAGGGCCACAAAATAGTTTTAGCAATTGTTGTATAGGATTGGCCACGAAGTGCCCGTAACGCATCAAATGAGAGCTGAGGAAATTTATCTGGCAGATAAAGTCCTCCATCACTTGCCAACCCTGTCATGATCGTTTCCGTAAAGCTTAAAGCAGGAGCTTCACCTCTCGTGCTGATATATTCCATAAGTCTTGTCCTTTTTTATTTCTGGAAAATTGGTGAAGTTATTTATTTCACGTTTTTCATAATATTTAAATTATTAAATGGATAGTTTTTTTACTCAATAATGAAAGGCAATAGTCTAAAGCATTTTTATTTTTGAGATATAAACGTCAAAAGTTCACAGAAAATCTGTTAAAGTCGAAATTTTTTTCTCTATTATTCATTCACTTAAATTTTGCAATATATCTTCATTTGTGCACCTTCTTAAATAATAAAATCAAATAGATAGAATGGTATTTATTGAAGAATTTTTTTTGTAAAACTCAATCATTCATATTTATTTTATGCTCTTATACTTTGTAACAATTAAATCTGCTAAAATGAATGTTGAAATGATATAAATCAAAATTCATACTGAAAGATTTATAAGGTAATTTTATGGCATTTCGTGCGCAAATTTATACTTTGAATAATTTTTGTTTAGCTTAATTTATTATTTTGTATACTAATAGATATTATATTTGTTCTATACAGTATGGTAACCTAAATTTTATCCATAGAAAACATACGACAGCCTGCTACATGATGTGAAGCAGGCTGTAAAGTATTCTCATTTTAAATAGAAAAAAATAACTAAGTATCTTTGAATTATTTGCCTTTAAGTTTTCCTATTGCCCATCCGATTGTCCCGCTAAATATGGACATAAAAAATCCAGTCAAGAATCCAAAACCCAAAGCTCCTACTGTAGAAAAAACTCCTAGCGTAATTGGTTCAAATACTTTCTCAAATTTTCCTTCAATGGCAGTTTCACTTTTTGCTCCATGAGTGAAACTTGGGACATAAAGAGAAGCTATATCGATAGCTTTTTTCTTTCCCTGTTCTATTAGAGAGACAGTTTCCCATTGAATATCATTTTTCAAATGATTGGCATGAACATTTATAACTTGTGAAAGCAAAAAAACAACTGCTATAAAAATATTTAATATATAAGTTTTCAATACTTTAATCATAATTTATCACCAATACTTTTATTTTAATTTGAATTGAATTGAATAGATGCATCGGCAGAATTAGTGCACATTGAGAGAAACAGAAGCATTTAAAGCTTTTTCATTCTTAATGTGATAATTCATTAGTTTTTTGTCATCAACAATGGATAAATACAAAATATATCCATAGTTTATATTTCGTATGAGAAGGTTTTATTCTAATAAAATTTCAATTTTAACGAGATTTAAAATACGATATTATTTTACCTATTATCCATGCTAAAAACATGCCTATCGTACTTGATGCATATCCAAGTGCCATCCCAACACCAAAGGTTCCGAGTGTAAGAGGTTCAACGACCTTTTCAAATTTTCCTTCAAGAGTAGTTTCATTATCCACTCCAAGATTTAGAATGGGGCTATAGAGAGAAACGGTATGGACTGTATCCTGTCTTTTCTGCTCTATGGCAGAAACAAAAATATTCTCACGATGAGTATTATTTTGCAAATAGTTTGCATGCACATTTACAATCTGTGAAAGAAAAAAGGCAGACATAATGAAAATACTTAACATATGATTTTTTAACAATTTAATCATAATTTACCTCAAATATTTTATAATATTCAATATATATATATGCGTAAATTTATACTTTGGATATTTGGATATAATCTACAACATTTATCTCTTGTATCAAGAGAAGCTTCATTATGTAATTATTTACAACAAATAATAGATTCATAATGAAGCTATTATTCTAGAGTTCTAGACGAGACTGAATTATTTGAACATTAACACTATGTCCTTTATCCAACTTATTATCGATCCTATAAAGCTCATTGCATATCCAGCAAACAATAGTCCCACTCCTATAGTCATAGGCTCAACGACCTTTTCAATTTTCCCTTCACCTGTTGTTCCATTTTCTGTTTGATAATTTACAGATGGAACATAGAAAGAAGTCGTAGAAACTACATCAGATTTTGCATACTTTACTTGTTCCATTGGGAAAACAGAAAGTTCCTCTTTTGGAGTATCGTTTTTCAAATAGTTTGCATTAACATTTACAGTTTGTGAAATAAAAAAAGTGCTCGCTATAAAAATGCTTAAGATATAATTTTTAAATATTTTGACCATAACTTTACCTCAAATATTTTTAATTTATAGATGTAAGAAAATATACATAATGTTTATATATCTCACACTATATACAATTTTGATATTTCAATATGTATTTTTAGTCAATAATAAAAATACATATAAAAATATAAATATAATTTTTTATAAACATTATTGTAAAAAAGTAACAGTAATAATTACAGAAATATTTTTTAAAATTTTATGAATTGTTTTGTTATGTGTTATATATAAATAACATGTGGTCATCGTATAATTTTTATAAAATGATATTAATATTATTTTTTAAATACATTTATAGATACTAAAAAATATACAATTATCTCATAGTATAAAGTAGAGCTCGAATTGGATAGAGATAAATGATATTATCTTTGTCTCGCCAATGTGAACAGCATATTACTGTGATGTAAAGCAGTGTATAGAAGAATATCAATTCAGACACATTTATGAGTGCTGAAAGATCGGCATTAGATAATATTTTTAACATTTTCTTCTTTCCAAACTGAAAATCCGCTTTTATTTTTAGAAGGGGTGTCTTTCCTAAAGTTGGATTACTTTTGAAAAGATCTGATTTCATTGCTTATTTAAAAAGTCTATGTAAGTGCTTTCGGAAAAATTTGAGCAACTACTGGTATCTCTTTACGTTGTTTAAGGTTATTATATGTTTCATATTTATGTGCTTTTTTAAGAAATCCGTCTCAAGGTACTCAAGCCTATTTTGCAATAATAGATATGATGATAAAGCCCCATAATATAAAATTCTTAGGGCATCAGAATCTTTGACGTTTACAAAGAAGAAAGATGGCACCGCCATACACTTTGCTCGCTCCTAATGTTGCTACAGATCTTTGCCTCTTGAGATGATTTATTAAGAGGCATTTTTATTTCTTTATTTAATTCAGCATATCCAGATTTGAAATGAGAGAATCTCACAATATTCGGTTTTTTCATTTAATTTGAATAATGATAAATTATGATTATAAATCAATGTTTTTGCCTGTAAATTACTTGCTATGAAATGTTTTTTATAAAATGCACATCTTCATAAGAATGTATTCTTTTTATCTTTTGTAATCTTAGGGAGGTTGTACCAATTGATGCTGTTTAAATACTGTTTAAGCAGTAAAGTAAATAAGCCTTCAACAAGTTTACGAGATTTGGATTGAGTAAATATAAGCCATTCTAACTCAACAAGGACACTTTTATTGTTTTCAATAAACTCTTGTGTTCCATAGATTCTGGGAATTTTAATATTTTTTTCCATAATCAATACGCACATACCCTACAATTTTACTATAGTGTGTGATTTTTTTGATCAGATGAAAAAGGCTAGCAATTTTCATATCTTATCGAGCAAGGCATCGTAATATTCCTTTTTTGACAAATATAATAATTTATCCGGATGGGCTGCTGAGGTTGGGAGTGGATATCGGAGTTGAGATAGATAAGCAGGGTTTGATTGTTATGAGCTTGCACCCCTGTTTTTTGCTTTTTTAAAGCACGTGCAATGGTTAACTGACTTATGATTACTCAACGAGGTGCTATATTTTTTTCCTTCACATTGAGATACAATTCACCCGTGTTGTGAATTACGCATTTATTGAAGTTATTATAAAAGAAGTAGCGAGAAGAGAAGGGCATTTGAGTAAAAATGCTTCTTACAAGAGTTTACAAACTGATATATTCAAGAGATTTTTTATAATAGATCTCGCCATACTGCCATTGCTTCTAAGACTTCTCCTAAATGAGCATGTTTTGCGATAACTGTTTCTGCGCCAGCTTCTGCAAGTGCATTAGAGTGACCAAGATAGCTATGGGATCCTCCCGTAAAGCCGATGACACGCATGCCTGCTGCTATGGCTGCGTGTACACCATGAAGTGAATCTTCTATAACGATAGTGTTTTGGGGCTCTGCCTGTAATTGTTGTGCGGCAAAAAGGAAAATATCAGGGGCCGGTTTCGTTCTTTTTGTTCCAACTTCAGGTGCTGAAAATATTTTACCTTCAAAAAGGTCATAGAGATCAACCGTGGTGAGCATCTCTTTTATATCTACGCTTTTTGCATTAGAGCAGATACAGTAGGGATAGCGTGTTTGAATAATTTCTACTGCTTCTCTTACATCATCAATAGCCCGTAATTTAGTTTTTATTTGTGTACGAAAAATATTAGTCATTTGATCTATGAGATGAGCAGAAATTGGTTTTTCTGTTTCCTGTTCAACGTGTTTAAGAATATCGCGAAAGATAAGTCCTGCAAAACGCTCACTTAATTCTTCGGGTGATATTTCATATCCTGTTTGTTTGAGCAATTGAGATCCAATTTTTGCTGCAAGATATTCAGAGTCGACGAGAACCCCGTCACAATCAAAAATAATAAGATCTATCTGAGGCATAAGATATTCCTTTACATGTTACGAGATGGACAACTTTTATGAAAACGATATTGAGAGGATCTTATTTCATAAAAATCTGCTTTGAAAATGATTCTTAATTCTTTTACGAAATAAAAGATATGGGAACAGTACATTGAAAAAAAGAAAAATAAGGTTTCATTCATATGAAAGTTTTTTTACTTAAAAAAACAAAAACAATTATCAATTTTGTATAATTTTAACGATACGTTTACGCTATTTTGTAAATATGGATTGGTAATGCGGGCCTATAAACTATTTTGGTTGATTATAGGGCAAATTCAGTTAATTTTGTTGGGTTTTTCATGACAGTTATTCAGCTTCAAAAAGATTTTCTTCGTACCCCCTCACAGATGCCATGGCGCAATAAAATTTTTAAAGGAGATTGTGTTTCTGTTCTAGAAAAACTTCCAAAACATTCCATTGATATGATTTTTGCGGATCCACCCTATAATTTGCAATTGGACGGAGCTTTATACCGTCCAGATCATTCGCTTGTTGATGCGGTTGATGATGCATGGGATCAGTTTGAGAGTTTTGCTGCTTATGATGCTTTTACCCGTGCATGGTTGCTTGCTTGTCGTCGTGTATTAAAACCCAACGGAACACTTTGGGTTATCGGATCTTACCATAATATTTTTCGAGTTGGGACGGCATTACAAGATTTAGGTTTTTGGATGCTTAATGATATTATTTGGCGCAAAAATAATCCGATGCCTAATTTTCGAGGACGCCGTTTTCAAAATGCTCATGAGACGCTTATTTGGGCCGTACGAGATCAAAAAGATAAAAAGTACACATTTAATTATGATGCCTTAAAAGCGGCAAATGAAGATCTACAAATGCGTTCAGATTGGCTTTTCCCTCTCTGCACTGGAGCTGAACGTTTAAAGGATGATTCAGGGCGTAAATTACATCCAACACAAAAACCGCAAGCGTTATTAGCGCGTATTATTATGGCTTCTAGTAAACCTGGTGATGTTATTCTTGATCCGTTTTTTGGTTCGGGAACAACAGGTGCTGTTGCCAAGCTTTTAGGGCGTGATTTTGTTGGGATTGAACGCGAGCAAGATTACATTGATGCAGCATGTGAGAGAATTGCATCGGTTAAACCTTTAGCGCAACCAGAACTAGCGATTTTGGATAGAAAAAAAGCAGAACCGCGCGTAGCATTCAACAGTTTGCTTGAAGCAGGTTTACTCTATCCCGGAGAAGTTCTTTATGATCGCAAGAAGCAAGTATCTGCTATTGTAAGAGCTGATGGTACGATTATGCATGGTGGTGAAGCGGGTTCAATTCACGCAATGGGAAGAAAGGCTCAAGATTCGCAGAGTTGTAATGGTTGGACATTTTGGTATTATGAGGAAAATGGACGCTTGAAGTCCATAGATCATTTAAGAATGATCATACGTTCACAAATGTTAAAAACGGGTGTTTTATGAACTAAGCTGATTGCTTCATTCTAGAGTGATCATCAATGTATCTGATCTTGATTGAGATGGAGGTGGGGCCGTTTATGCCTTTCTTAGATGTTTTTTATTGACACACTAATCTCGCTTGTAAGCGGCAAGCGAGTATTTTTATGCTTCTTGTAGAAGAAATTAAAATGAGAAACTTTCACTCTATGTTCTAATTTGAGTTCCAAAACAGTAAAATTTCAATATAATTTTATGAAAATGAAAGACTAGAATTAAAAGGCTCATTCAGAAGTTCAAAATTAAGTGCTTTTTTGAGATAATACGTACATCTGTAAAGTGTGTATGATGTAATTTATTTATAAAGATAATTTAGCGTTATTCACATTGAGTTTCCCCGAATATCGTCAAATTTTCTTATTTCAAACGTGTTCCATATTGAATCAATGAAATTTACTTGCTTACATGTCATCAGCGGAGTTGGCGTGTGAATAAAAATTGTTAAAGAAAAAATTAAAAGTACCTTTTATGAACCGTTTCAAGTGCCAAGGGTTGTTTTAGGGGACTGGTAAATATTAGGGGACTGGTAAATATAATGATGGTACGGATTTGCTCCTTCATAAGCGAAAAAAGGATAGATCCTGAAATTTAAATCTAAGCTTTTCTATCCCTCCTTAATTCTTATCTGTAGGAAAAATTGGTTATTTCATTTTTTTAAATTTTTCTTTTACAGATTAAGAAATGGTTGCTAGAGATACAAAAGTCTCTGTTAGAAAACATTTTTACGAATAGGGAAGGTTATTTAAATCTGAAAGAATTGGGAAGTGCTACAGAAATGGCTTTTTTCATAACAGTAGGTAGTGCTTCTTCGGCAAGATGTTGAATGTTACACCACCAACCATTTTCACAATTCATTTCATGAACATCCTCAGTATAGTAAACATCGAGTTTTAGAGAAAAGTGAGTAAAAACATGCGTAATTTGTCCTTTGAATTGCCAATTGGCAGTAAAGGGTGCGTTTTGGAGCCCATTTTCGTTGTTTATGCCAATATTGTTAGGAATTTGGGTCATTCCACCAAGGAGCTTTTGCGTCTGTCGTTTTTCCAAATAAATTTGTCTCTTTTTATTAAGGACCACAAAAGCAATACCTGTTTTTGAAGGGCGTTCTTTTTTAGGGGCTTTGACTGGAAAAGATTCCGGTTGTTGCGTCTTTGCTGCTTTACATAAACATTGAAGAGGGCAGATATAACAAGATGGTTTGCGTGGAGTACAAATTGTTGCTCCTAAATCCATCATTGCTTGAGCAAAGTCACCAGGACGATTTAAAGCAGTAATTTTTTGTGTTTTTTCTTTAATTTCAACTTTTGCTTTTTGTAATATTGAAGTGATAGCAAAAAGGCGCGCTACCACACGTTCGACATTACCATCAACCACTGCTACAGGGTGATTAAAAGCAATTGAAGCAATGGCTGCGGCAGTATAATCTCCAATACCGGCTAGAGTTCGCAATTCTTTTACAGATTGTGGAAATTGTCCTGCGTAGTTTTCAACAAGTTGTTGCGCACATTTTTTAAGATTACGTGCGCGTGAATAATAACCAAGTCCAGCCCATGCTTTCATGATGTCATCTTGTGAGGCTTTTGCTAAAGAGGAAAGATCAGGCCATAGTTTCAGAAACTTTTTAAAATAAGGCTTAACTGTTTCAACGGTTGTTTGTTGAAGCATGATTTCAGAAAGCCAAACTTGATAAGGATCAGGACGGATACCTTGTTTTTGCTTTTCGGGGGTAATCCGCCATGGGAGATGTCTGTGATTTTGATCGTACCAAGCAAGGAGGTGCGAAGAAATTTCATACATGATTGTTTTCAAGCATAGGAAGATATAAAATGCAAAAGAAAAAATTATTTATTTTGTTGATATTTCATAAATTGAGGAGGCAATAATTTTTAGATGAAACAAATGATTTTAATTTAGTAAGCGATTGAACAATGATCTAAAAATGAGAAAACAACTTAAAAAACATATCTTTTATTCTCTTTCTGAGACGGTATACAAAATACTTGATCCAGTTTTACGCAAACGGACAGGGCTTAATGTAGCGCTTATAGAACATTGGCCACAAATTGCGGGCTATGATATCAGTGAACATACAATGCCGCTTAAAATTATTTGGAAACGTCGTGCAGATCAAGATGATGTTTTTCAGCCAGCAACACTTGTTGTCGCATGTGAAGGATTTGCTGCGTTAAAATTGATGCATGAAACAGAGGAGTTACTTCATAGAATTAACGGATTTTTTGGCTATATTGCTATTGATCGCATCAAGATTGAGCAAAGGAGTATGTCGGTTTTTATGAATCACTTGCCTCTAAAATCATCTTTGAGTGAACAAGACAAAAAATGCGTGGGAGAAATGCTTGAAGGAATTGAAGATAAAAGCTTGCGCCAATCACTTTATAAACTTGGCTGTTGCATTTTCTTGGAAAAAAATAATAAATAGAAAGATATTTTATATATTTTTCTTTAATATATGAGAAAGCATTGGATTCTTATTCGTTAATAACAACAGAAAAGTATTATTTATGGTAAAATATCGTTCTTTTTTATCTTTCGGGATAATTTTTCTCTTCATAACGATTGTACAAAACAGTGTAACAGTTGCTTTAGCGCGTGATCCAAAACCAGTGGCAACTGTTGATATGGAAGAGCTTCTCCAATCGGATAAAGTAAAGGATCGCTTTGAGGGAGAGGCGGATGCACCGGTCATCATTGTTGAGTATGCTTCGTTGACATGTGCCCATTGTGCGCATTTTTATAATGATATACTTCCTCAAATTCGTAAAAAATATATCAAAACAGGAAAAGTAAAACTGATTTTCCGCGATTATGCTTTTGATCCTCGGGCAACAGCAGGTTTTATGTTGGCACGGTGTGCACCGGAAGATCGCTATTTTCCTTTGATAGAAGTTTTATTTCAAAAACAAAATGAATGGGCTTTCGGAAAAGATGCTCTAACACCATTGAAAAAAATTGGCTTAATGGCTGGTTTTACAGATGAAAGTTTTACTGCATGTTTGAAAAATCAAGCCATTTTAGATGAAGTGAATGCATCCTTTGAGCGTGGTAAAGAGCTTGGTGTTACAGCAACGCCTACTTTCTTTATTAATGGTAGTAAATATGAAGGTGCCATGAAAGTAGAAGACTTTTTTTCGGTGATTGATAGTTTTCTTAAAAAATGAATCTTAATCTTCCAGAAGATGGATAGTGATACTTTTTGTCATTATCGCTTTTGGAAGGATTAATAGTATGCATTTATGAAGCAATATTTTTTGTTAAGCCGATTTTGAATCAAATCATTGCTTTTAAGTGAGCCTAGGTTGAATGATGTTTTGATGCTGATATGGGAGGATTTGTACAGTGAAAAAATGGGTTTATAGTTTTGGAGATGGAAAGGCAGAAGGAAGTGCAAGTGAGCGTAACCTTCTCGGAGGTAAAGGGGCTAATTTGGCAGAAATGAGTAATCTTGGTTTACCCGTACCACCCGGATTTACGCTGACAACAGAAGTTTGTAATTTTTATTATGCCCATGACAAATCATATCCAGAAGAGCTACAGGAATCTGTTAAGAAAGCACTAAAACGCGTTGGTGAACAAACAGGACGTGAATTTGGAAGTGAGCAAAAGCCACTTTTGCTTTCTGTTCGTTCAGGGGCTAGGGCTTCTATGCCAGGGATGATGGACACAGTGCTTAACCTTGGCATGAATGATGAGACTGTAAAAGCCATTGCTTTACAAGCTAATAATGAACGTTTTGCTTATGATAGTTATCGGCGTTTTATCCAAATGTATTCTAACGTTGTTTTGGGGTTAGATCATGCGTATTTTGAAGAAATTCTTGATGAAGCAAAAGTACGCAATGGTTACACTATTGATACAGAAATGACAGCAGATGATTGGAAGAACATTATTACTTCTTATAAAGCATATGTTGAAGAAAAATTAGGAAAACCTTTTCCACAAAATCCTGAACAGCAGTTATGGGGAGCAATTGGAGCCGTTTTTTCAAGTTGGATGACAGCACGTGCAGTTACCTATCGCCGTTTACATAATATTCCTGAAAGTTGGGGAACGGCAGTTAATGTGCAAGCTATGGTTTTTGGCAACATGGGTGAAGATTCGGCAACAGGTGTTGCTTTTACACGCAATCCATCAACAGGGAAAAAAGAGCTTTATGGTGAATTTTTAGTTAATGCGCAAGGGGAAGATGTTGTGGCGGGCATTCGAACGCCTCAAAATATTACAGAAAATGCGCGTATTGTTGCTGGCTCAAATAGGCCGTCATTAGAAAAAATTATGCCTGAGGCTTTTTTGAAATTATGTCAGATAGCGCAGAAGCTTGAGCAGCATTATCGGGATATGCAAGATCTCGAATTTACCATTGAAAAAGGTAAATTATGGATGCTTCAGACTCGTTCAGGAAAACGCACGGCTCGTGCGGCTCTCAAGATAGCAATTGAAATGGTTGAGGAGGGGTTAATAAACCGTGAAGAGGCTGTGATGCGTATTGATGCAAAGTCGCTTGACCAACTTTTGCATCCAACACTTGATCCCAAAGCAGAACGTTTTGTTATAGGACGTGGTTTACCTGCTTCTCCTGGAGCCGCAACTGGTGAAATTGTTTTTACTTCAGAAGAGGCAGAAACTGTGTCGGCAGAAGGTCGCAAAGTTATTTTGGTCCGTATAGAAACAAGCCCAGAAGATATTCATGGTATGCATGCTGCGGAAGGAATTTTAACAACGCGTGGCGGTATGACAAGTCACGCTGCTGTTGTTGCGCGGGGGATGGGAAAACCATGTATTTCTGGTGCTGGCAGTGTGCGGATTGATTATAACACAAATACGCTGTTTGCTTCAGGAGAAAGCTTTAAAAAAGGTGATGTTATCACAATTGATGGTGGAAGTGGAGAAATTTTCAAAGGGAAAGTTGCAATGTTGCAGCCTCAGCTTTGCGGAGACTTTGCAAAATTAATGGAATGGGCTGATGGGATGCGACGTATAAGAGTTCGCGCTAATGCTGATACACCATCTGATGCCCGTATGGGGCGCTCTTTTGGGGCTGAGGGTATAGGTCTTTGCCGTACGGAGCATATGTTTTTTTCTGATGAACGTATCGTGGCCATGCGTGAAATGATTTTAAGCCATGATGAAAATGGTCGTCGTAAAGCACTAGATAAGCTTTTGCCAATGCAGCGTTCAGATTTTATTGAATTATTTGAAATTATGTGTGGTTTACCTGTTACTATCCGCTTGCTAGATCCACCATTACATGAATTTTTACCTAAAACGAAAGCAGAAATTCTTGATGTTGCAACAGCTATGGGTGTTTCTGCTGAAGTTCTTGCTGAACGGGCTCAGCAGTTGCACGAATTTAATCCTATGCTTGGATTACGTGGATGCCGTTTAGCTATTACTTATCCTGAAATTGCAGAAATGCAAGCGCGGGCGATTTTTGAAGCAGCAGCAGAAGCTGCCCAAAAATCTGGATCTCCTGTTATGCTTGAAATTATGGTGCCACTTGTTGCGCTTAAATCTGAACTTGATTTTGTAAAAGCGCGTATTGATCAGGTTGCTGAGGAAGTGATGAAAGAAAAGGGAAGCACTATTCAATATATGGTTGGGACGATGATTGAGCTTCCAAGGGCGGCGCTTCGAGCAGATGAAATTGCTGAAACTGCTGAATTTTTTTCATTTGGAACAAACGATTTGACACAAACTACTTTTGGGATTTCCCGTGATGATGCTGCTCCTTTTTTGGCAACCTATTTTCAAAAAGGTCTTTTAGAGCAAGATCCTTTTGTGTCTATTGACCGTGATGGAGTAGGAGAACTTATTACCATTGCTGCACAGCGTGGACGATCAAAGCGTGCAAAAATAAAATTGGGAATTTGCGGTGAACATGGAGGCGATCCTGCCTCTATTGCTTTATGTGAAGAAAATAATCTAGATTATGTTTCGTGTTCTCCTTTTCGAGTACCAATTGCTCGTTTAGCAGCAGCTCAAGCCGCAATAGCAAAAAAGGGTATAATGGGTTAATATTTTTTTGTTGTATAGTTATTACTAAAATAAATTTTTATATATTCTTTTATTTTCTTTAATAAAGGAAATAAAGTGCTTCTAAAATGCACGATAAGTTATGTTACACGAGAAAGTGTTTTTTTGAGAAGTTTATGAGAGAAAATATGAAGCAGGATAGACAAAGATGTATTATTAATACACTTTCTATTGACGAACCTCTTGATAGAGAGAAATGTGTTATTGTGCAGTCAATTTACACGTTTGCTTTTTTATAGGGGAATGAATTCCTCACGCAAAATAGAATGCTCCAAACAAATGCATTTTTTTGCACATCATGCTGTTTGAGATAGACATTTCTCAGTGGATGCCCCATTTCACATTGACATTCGTGGAATGGGGATTGTGTAAAATTTCCCGTAAGTTTATAAAAATCTTCCCAAAGTATATAAACTCTACTATGCACTACCATCTTTACATTTATGAAGGAATATCAAAGTTATACAATATGTTGATTTATAATGATAATTTATCATTTCAACTTCTTTTATAATGAATCAATCAAAACCATGTTTTTTGCATGTTACAGGCGGAATTAGCGTCTGTGAATAAAAATAAAGCAAGGATATGCTTCTTATGAATCATCTCAAGTGTCAAGAGCTGTCACAAATTGAAGGTAGGTATAGTGTTGTAATGGTGCCCGGCTTGCTTCGTCACAAGCATAAAGATGATAGCGCACAAGTGGGGTTGCTATTATTATTCACGGGCCGTTGTTGCGAAATGGGCTTGGGTGCTTTAGAAATGTTTTTTTAAGAAAGCCCGTGAATGGCAATCCACATATATTCCGTTTAGGACATTTTGTTTTACGTGAGGAGGCGTGGGCCCAAAAAGATACGAGCTAAAAAAAGCATGAGGCAATAGGTAATCTCCATTATTTTAAAGACATTGCTTTAGATGTCTTTGAAAGTCGTAAAGCTGAATTAAAAGGAAATGGCAAAGATGAAAATTGGTTTCTCCCCTTAAAATTTCATATTCTTCCCAAATTAGACTGTCTCTCTGTTTCAGAGAGTATACAAACAGAGATACGTAATGCCCTTGCCTCCTATTTGGCATACAAAAGCTATAGCAGTTGAGAAAGTACTAAAACTGTCTTAACATTTGCTTCAAACATGCTGCTGCGTTAGGTTTAGATGTTAATTTATAGGCGACACCAAAAGCACACGTTCTCTTAGAAAACAACGTCATAAAACACAAAACTTTCCAGCAATAGATTGGAGAGAATTGCCGATTTTTTATCAGACACTTTGCGAAACAACAACCATAATACAACTAGCTTTACGTCTACTTATCCTTACAGATGTTTGCACAAATTCTTTGCATCATATTTATAAAGATCAAATTGACGATAAGATATGGACAATTAGTGGCTCGATAATATGAAAGGTTTACGTGATACTACAAAAATTTCGTGTCCTTTTATCATCAGAAGCAATAAAAATTCTAGAACGACCGCGTTTGCTATTTTGCAATATTTCTTTTTTCTGCAATCGGTTGTGGTTTTCTTACAGCAAGTTGTATGGCTCAATATGTAATGTGTAAGAAAACCATTCTGATCGATTGAATATAAGAGGGCTTGAGATGAAGGAATGTTTGAGGGCATTAAACAAGCGAAAGATGAATTATCATTATAAATTAAGAGATTATTTTTATAGTATAGATGATTAGCTTCAATTTAATAAACCAATTTCACGCATTTTCATTAAAATTGTGTGATTAATTTTACCTGTTACAGGAAGATCAAACATTTTTTGAAATTGTTTTAAGGCTTCTATCGTCTTTTGATCTTCTATTCCTGTGACAATAACCTCTTCATTCCCAAAAATATGTAAAGCTTTTTGCACTTGTATAATATCTTCGACAGAAGGCTCTGAAATAGCTTCTTTTAAGTGCGTCATATTTTTTGTTTCTATTTCGCTCTGCTTAATTAATATCGCAATTTCATCTGTTGCGGGATTAGATAGAACATTCTTTTGCATTCTCTGAGCAGCTTGTTGTTTCCATAAAGTGATGGCACGGCGTGTTTTAGGTCCTTCCAGTCCATCTAAAGGTCCATCATAAAGTCCTAATTTTGCTAGTTCTTTTTGCTTTTCCAGCATGCTTGCTGATTGAGGAGGTAAAGGTGAATTTGTATGGTGATGACTTGGAGAATGTAGAGAAGTTACACGAGAGAGTTCTTGTGATTTTGCTTCTTTTTCCAATAAAGTAGAGCTCTTCCCTATACTTTGAACGGAGGAAAATTTCATTTGAGTTAAAATATTTTGATGCGTTGTCATTTGCGAAAATAAAGCATTAAATGAAATAAATAAAAAACTAATGCTAAAAAGAAGAGATCCAACAAAAAATAAAGTATTTTTTCGTGTATAGAAATAAAGAGTTTTTGCTATCCAAAAAATAAAATGAAAAATTATAAGAAGAAGTGTTATAACAATACTACTAGAGTATTTACGGTGTTTTACAGTTTTTTTTCGGGTCGTCTTTCGTTTTTTTGTCATCATTTTTATTTTCAGTTGCGTTTATGTTTCACAAAGAAACGAATGCAAATTAGTTCTTACTTTTCGCTAGAGAGAAATGCATTTACATTATTGTTTTTTCCTTTCAAACTCCTAGAATAAGCAGCTTCATTCTATCAATGTATAAGTTGATCAATCAACAAGAGCTCTTATCAATTTTCATTAATTTCAGATTTTACAAATCTTTCAATATGTATAAAGAGAACATCGAATGATTAACGTTCAAGAGCATTTTAGTGTTTGCAAACTGCATTATCACATATAATCATCTCAATAATAATATCACGTTATTCTTCATTTTTGGCGCAGGTGTTTGCCTATCATTTAAAAACAAGTTAGAGACTATTTTTCTATAACGTTAAAAAGATAAGAGTCATTATATTCTTTACAATTTACATATATAGGGTTACTTTTCTGTAAACGGTTTGGTGAGAATACTGGTCTCTTAAGGTTATTATATTTTAGTGGAGCTACTTTTGTATCAATTAAATTGATGTTTACAATGTTATAGAAAAACTTGTCTTGAGATATTGAGATGGAGTTATAAGAGATGAAGGTATTGTTTGATCTTTTGATCGACATATTGATCATGTTGGTGATGTTCTAGTAAAAGTTTTATAGATAATATAAATATTTTATCACTACTAGAGTCAGAATAACAGAGTCTGACTCTTTTTAGCCTTTTCAACTAAGCTAAGATGATGAACTATTATTTAAAATAAGTATGTACACAATATGGAAAAGAAATTGGACTCTGTGTTTAATCCTTATCTCATTGCTACACTTTCTTGTGGAATAAAAGGTTATAAATGTGGGGGGTACATTTCTTAACTCTTATGCACGATCATGGTTATATCTCTCACTTTTTATCATGGTATGTTCATTAATATGATCAGCCTGTAAGTGTATAATTGGGATGTTAAATTTTTACTGAATAGACAATGTATCCCATTTTATACAGCGGCATTGTGCCATATTTATAAAAAAGCCAATGATATAGATCCAATAAATGAATACTCAATTTTATAAAAAACAAATTTTATAAATTGTTTATAAAGAAACAGTGTATAAAATGCTTCTTTTATTGTATTTACCACTGCGGTACATTGATTGCCCATGATACGTTTTTTAATCAAATTATCATTTTTTTTATTTTTTATTTTTGTCATTATTTCATTTTTTGTAGCAGATCCAAACAGTAACCATTCTTCTAGCCCCAAAAATAATGAGACAACAACGAGCGATGTGATTATTGCTTTTAAGAAAGCTTTAAATGACTTAGGAGCATTTTGTGACCGTAATATAGAAACCTGCAAAGTAGGAAAATCATTTTTAAGTTCACTTGGTGAACGCGCATATTACGGTGCGAGAGCTGCTTATGAATATTTAGGCAACATATTAGGGAACAACAATAATATCAGAGATTTCCCCTAATGTTTCTTGCAAAATCGCAATACAAGAGTTCTTATAAAGCCATACAATGTTATCTTGAAATAAGGATTTTTAACGTTCTTTGTGTTATTTATGTTAGGAAGAATAAATATTTATTTTTTATAAGTGTATTTAAGAATGATTATTCAAACGAAACAGGACTAAAATAATGGCGGAAACAATCGGTAATATCATAGAGAACTTTTCGCTTTTGGATAATTGGGAAGATCGTTATCGTTATGTCATTGAGCTTGGCCATGAATTGCCACCTTTTCCGGAAAGCGCTAGAAACGATGCTCACAAAGTTCCTGGTTGTGTTAGCCAAGTGTGGCTTTTATCTTCACGTAATAACTCAGAAGATCCAATATTGACGTTTCAAGGTGATTCCGATGCTCATATTGTGCGTGGACTTATTTACATACTTCTTGCTTTTTATTCAGGCAAAAAAGCTTCTGAAATTCGCAATTCTGATGCTCAAGAGCTCTTTGAAAAACTTGGTTTAAATGAAAATCTTACACCACAACGATCAAATGGTCTGAAATCAATGATTAAACGGATTCGTAACGAAAGCTATATATAATCCCCTTGGTAGAAATTATTATATATACAAAAGCTTCACACAAAACATGTATACTAAAATCAAATTTATACACAAAACCATTATTTTCGCAAAATAAGATTATTTAGTTTTTTTCCGTTTACTTTTGCGTCCAAGACCCATTTCTTTGGCCAAAGCTGATCGTGTTTTTGCATAATTAGGCGCCACCATAGGATAAGAACTATCTAACTGCCATTTTTCACGATATTCCTCTGGCAACATTCCATAATGTGTCATGAGATGACGCTTTAGAGATTTAAATTTCTTTCCATCTTCAAGGCAAATGAGATAATCAGGAAATACTGAACGCTTTGGATTAACAGCAGGCCTTTGTTTTTCAACTTCGACTTCTGTTAACTCTAGATTTCCTGCTTTACGAAAAGCAGCATGGACATCAGCAATTAAACTTGGCACTTCAGTCGGTCGAATAGAATTATTACTCACGTAGGCAGCAACAATATCAGCAACCAATGTAATAACTAAATTGCTTTCAGTCTCTAAGACTGCACGATGTTCCATTCTTGTTTCCTTTAATTTAAAATTGAGTAATTCAAAATCGAGATATAGTGCATATACTCATGATATAAAGATCTCATGCACACGAGTTTCATATTGTACAAAAATCTTTTTTGTCAATTCAATTATTCTATAAAATTGCCAAAACACAAAAAAATCAAATAAATACCTCTTTTTTGTCATAATATAAAATAAGAAAAACGAAATTATTACATGCTAAAATATATTTTTACCCTATAACATATCATACATAATATACAATACATTAGAAATATAAAAAAATATAGGATAAAATTTATTTATTTTTTTTGATAATGTAAAAATAAAATTACTAATTATAAAAATATAATATATAAATTAGTATTTTTTATTTTGAATATTTATAATTGAGTAATTTTATTTTTAATAAATTTTAAATTTATTTTTATTATTTATACTTATTAAATTTAATAATAAATAACAATCTATATTATAAATAAGACACAGTGGAATTACTTATAATATAAAACTATTCATTAAAACGACATATAATATTTTTATGTTTTATACACAAACGAAAACACTTTAAATATACTTATTGCTTTCTATAAAGTTATAAGATTATACTGTTTCAAAAAAAATCAATTCTTTTTCTCATAGTTTAATTGTCTTACCAGTCACTTTCGTTATAAAAATGGTATTATATCCCTAGAAAACAATAGCTGTGATATGTAATGGACAGAAAGATATTAGTTTTAAAAATTATCATGGCGCTATTTTTACAAGTGAATAGAACTTATAGATTTTTACACTTGCATCAATAATTGTGATTCTAACATATAAACGAAGCTGTTAACATATTTTAATATAGGATTGTGTATGACCCGCACTTTTGCAATTCCTCCCAAAGCATCTAGAATCACTCATAAGGAAATATATCATGGTATTTTTCGTGATGATCCCTATCATTGGTTACGTGCGTCTAACTGGCAAGATGTTTTTAAAGATCCTAACTGTCTTGATCCAAATATTCGACATTATCTTGAAAAAGAAAATGCTTATCAATCAGCTCAAATGGCTGATACAAAACCATTACGAGATTTGCTTTTTACCGAAATGAAAAACAGGATCCACGAGAATGATAGTTCTGTTCCTATAAAACATGGTCCTTTTGCTTACGGATTCTCTTATGTTACCGGAGGCCAACAACCACATTATTTTCGGACACCAAGGAATGGCGGAGAAAAAAACGTGTACCTTAATGGTGATGTCTTGGCAGAAGGCAAAGAATATTTCAAATTTGGTTCAGTTCAAGAATCTCCTGACCATATACATGTGGTATGGACCTATGATGACAAAGGATCAGAATTCTATACAGCTAAAATTCGTAATTTTGAGACATTGTCTGACTGTATGGACACAATTACTGATACATCTGGTCAAATTGTATGGGATGCTAAATCTGAAGGTTTTTTCTATACTAAAATGGATAAAAATCACCGACCTTCAGAGCTCTATTATCACCGATTAAACACTGATCAATCACAAGATAAGCTTATTTTTCGCGAAGACAATCCAAGTTTTTTCTTAGATGTAAGCGGCTCTAAGCTTAACGATATTATTTATATTAATATTCATGATCATGAAACATCAGAGATCTGGTTGATTCCTGCTGAGGCGCCTTTTACTAATCCCCAATGTGTACGGAAACGACAAAAAGGTATTGAATATTCACTTACAGCAGGTGGTGATGTCTTCTATATTCTGACCAATCTAGATAATGCAAAAGATTTCAAAATTATGGTAGCGCCATATACATCCCCACAATCAGAAAATTGGTCTGAGTTTGTCCCACATCAGCTTGGGTGCCTAATATTATTCCATGATGCTTATCAAGATTTTCTTGTCTGGATCGAACGGTTTGAGGGGCTTCCACGTATAAAGGTAATGGAACGTACCACTAAACAAGTTAATTCCATTGCTTTTACTGAAGAGGCTTATTCTTTAGGTCTACAAGGGGTTGCAGAATATAACAGTCCAACTATTCGTTTTTCCTATTCGTCTATGACAACACCTGATCAAGTGTTTGATTATGAGATGAAAAGTCGTAAACGAATGCTTTTAAAAACGCAAATAATTCCCTCTGGGCATAATAAAGATGCATATGTAACACGACGTATTACAGCAATAGCAGACGATGGTGAGAAGATTCCTATTTCACTTTTTTATCACAAAAACACTCCTCTTGATGGTGGTGCGCCTTGTCTGCTTTACGGTTATGGTGCTTATGGGATCTCTATTCCTGCCAGTTTCAATAGTAATATACTTTCTCTAGTAAACAGAGGTTTTATTTACGCGATTGCTCATATTCGCGGAGGAAAAGAAAAGGGAGTAGAATGGTATGAGAAAGGAAAACATCTCTTTAAGCACAATACATTTACAGATTTTATTGCTTGTGGGCGTTACCTCGTAAACAATAAATTCACTTCTCACGACCGGCTTATTGCTCATGGTGGTTCAGCAGGGGGCATGTTGATGGGAGCCATTGCCAATATAGCTCCACAGGATTTTGCTGGAATCGTAGCGAATGTGCCTTTTGTTGATGTCTTAGCGACAATGTTAGATGCTTCATTGCCACTCACACCTCCAGAATGGGCCGAATGGGGGAATCCTCTTGAATCAGAAGAAGATTATAAGCTTATTGCTTCCTATTCGCCCTACGATAATGTCAAAGCTCAAAACTATCCCCCTATACTTGTGATGGCAGGATTAACAGATCCTCGTGTAACTTACTGGGAGCCTGCAAAATGGGTGGCAAAATTACGAGACTTAAAAACAGACGATAATGCAATTTTATTACGTATTAATATGGATTCAGGGCACGCTGGTGCAGCTGGACGTTTTTCAAAGCTAGAAGAAATTGCCTATATCTATGCATATATTCTAAAGATAACAGGGAAAGACTGTTGCTAATCCATAATATCTTTGTTTGAAAGTCCCTCATAATTTATTGGTTTATAGGGACTTTCATACACTAAAAAATTATCTAGATAGCTTAAAGTTCACATTCTTCATAAAGTTTCAAAACATAGTCCCAATTAATTAAATGGTCTACAAAGGATTCGAGGTACTTCGGTCGAGTATTGCGGTAATCAATGTAATAGGAATGTTCCCACACATCGACACCTAAAATAGGCCGAGCATTGTGAATTAAGGGATTTTCGCCATTAGGCGTTTTCATAATTTCAAGCTTGCCATCTTTAACAGCAACCCACGCCCATCCAGAACCAAATTGGGCACTAGCAGCAGCAATAAAATCAGCGCGGAATTTGTCGTAACCACCTAGATCAGCGTCAATAGCTTTTGCTAACTTTTCAGGAAGTTTTTGGCCACCACCATCTTTTTTCATCCAAAGCCAAAAGTGGTTATGATTGTAATACTGTGCTGCATTATTAAACAAACCAATATTTTTTCCAAAACTTTTTTTAACAATATCTTCAAGGCTTTCATTTTCTAAGCCTAACTCTTTCACAAAATTATTGGTGTTGTTAAGATAAGCGAGGTGATGCTTATCATGATGATATTCAAGCGTTTCGCGTGACATATAAGGTGAAAGGGCATCGTAATCATAAGGCAACGGGGGCAATTCAAAAGCCATTTAAAAATCTCCTCGATTCTAATTGTTAAGCTTACTTCATAAGCCTAATTTGCCATTTACCGAATTTAAAAGCAAATGTTGAATACCTATTTGTATGAAATTAGTTTTAATGTCTCTCTTTTTGTAAAAGAAGCTTTTAGGAAATGCATGCTCATTAATCAAAAGGTCCTCGGTCTATATAAAGATTGCTTCTGAAGATTTTTTACATCTATGAATGGGTAATAAATATCATTATCTTTTGAATAAAAAGTAAATGGAAATAGCTATTATTCCTTGTTTTTGTATCTATATTTTTTCAAATACCATATAAAATGTTTTTAATTTTTGCAAAACTCTTCTAACCTATAGGTGTATCATAGTGTTTTCAACAGAATATTAAGTGTTATTTTTTAGGAGATATTTTTCAATGTGCTTGATTTCATTTTATGGCACCATCCGTGAATAATATAATGTAAAAACCGGTGGACATTACCATCTTTACGCTTAATAAAAGAGCACAGCAGCACTATCACATACTTTACCGGTCCCCAATGGTGACAGCTTTTATCTTAGTTAAGCAAGATGAGATTTTAGTATATCAAGAAAAGCAAATCATATGCTAATTTATTAGATACATGAGTAAACTACAAGATTTTCATTTTCTGTTCCTAGGACATCAATACAAAGAGCAAAATAATTGGTGGATAAATGGTTTCTATTTGTGTTAAAAGCACAACCGTATATCAGTTTCTGCTACGAATTTGTATTGATGCAATGCCATACAAGACTCAGGCACTTTATGATAAAAAAGTAAGGTCTTTGATTTTCAGATATTGCGTCCAATCACAGGAATCGCTATAAGGTGCAAGAGTTGCTATAAAGCATGTTTTTTTGGGGTATAGCCAAGCGGTAAGGCACCGGTTTTTGGTACCGGCATTCCCTGGTTCGAATCCAGGTACCCCAGCCAATTCTAGTAAAATTAGTTAATCAAATTTCGGCTTGAGAGTGGATCAATCCCCTTAACCGTCTGTTGCTATTCATAGCAAGTCTGGTAAGCTGAAAAATACCCATTTGTAGCGGATTAGCTCTAAATATGGAAAGGCTTTCTTTTACTATAGCTATCGCTTAAAGAGCTCTTTTAAAAGCTTCTTTTTTATAAGAGGGAGGGGAAATGGTTTATCCGCACTTGCTTTAGAAAAACTATTTGGCTGGATTTTGTGCTCTGTAGCAACACCAGCGCGCAATTTTTCGTATTTCACCATCTTCATTACGTCGAACAGCGTAGCAATAATGCTAATTAGGAAACACATACCGCTGCATGTCACGTACCATACCAGCAGCATGTCCATAGGGTGCTACACAATCAATAAACCATACGTATTTTCCATTCTGCCAATCCGCATCGGGTAAAAATTCTCCCTTATCAAGCATAGATTGATGATTTTTTTCATCTAAAAAAGCCCAAGTGATAAAGGCACAAAATTCTCCACGTTCATTTTTATAGAGTTTATATTGCCCAGTCTGTAAGGCGGGTCCTATGTTGCGTTCAATATCCCAAATTCGCCAGCGGCGGTATAAGGGAGATGTAAGCATTAAAACAATCATGGCACCCAAAGCCGTAAGAGGATCTATGAGTGATGGTGATGAATTTTCATTTACAGACATTATCTTTCCTTTAGAGATTGTTCTAAAACTTTGGTAATAGGTTCAAAGAAATAGGAAATGAGACGCCGTTTTGAGGTAATGACATCCGTTGCCACAGTCATGCCAGGGATAAATTTAAGATGTTTGTTATTCAAAGTGATGTGATCTTGGTCAATTTTGATTAAAACAGCGTAGACACCATTAATTTCTTTATTATAGCGCGCTGTAGCGCCTACATTAACGACTGTACCGTGGATAACACCGAAACGTTCAGGTGGAAAGGCAGAAAACTTGATGTAAGCACGTTGGCCCTTTTCTAAAAAACCAATATCTCGATTATCAAAAAACGCTTCAACAATGAGACCACCTGCATCAGGGACAATACGCATAAGCGTTTTACCAGCTTCTACAAAGCCGCCCAAAGTATGGATACTTAAATCATCGATACGTCCATCAACAGGCGCATAGAGTGATAAGTGGTCAAGATGGTATTGAGTGCTATCAAGCTTTGCTTTTAATCCTTGAAGATTCAGTTCTGTTTCACGCGACAGTTGGCGATAGCGGGCGATTTCATCGGAAATGAGACTTTTCCGTTGTTGGCGGAGGGTGTTTATTTCGGCGGCATTTTCTTCCAAACGTCTTTGATTGGTTAAAATTTCATGCTCGACATTTTTAAAGTCATGTAAACGCTCTAAATAAACGGCTTGGCTAATGACTTTTGTTTCCATTAGGCTTTTTGCAGCTTTTAATTTTCCTTGGCTTAATTGACGATCATCTTCCAACCTATCTAATTGCGCATGTTGTGTTGCACCGCTGCGCTCGACGCGGTCCGCTTGTGCTTTTAGCGCTCTTAATTTATCTTGGAGAGATTGAAGGGTAGCGCTAATGAGTTTTTCCCCTTCTATTCTTGCAGTCGTGTTGCCAGAAGGAGGAGCTGGCAGATAGGCAAGCCCTTTGGCTACAAAATCTTTATCCAAAGGATCACTTTCATGCAAAGCTGTTAAAATAGCTGTTGCGATTTGTGCTTAAAGGGTTTGTTGCGCGATATCTGCTTGAACACGTGCGCACTCATTGAGGGCTTCACGGGGATCTAATTGAATAAGGAGATCACCTTGATGAACAAATAGCCCTTCTTTTACAAGGATTTTCTCAATGCGTCCTGTATTTTGCGCTTGGACCAGCTGAACGTAAGCGGTGGGAATAACACTTCCTTGCCCCCGTGCAACAATCTCTGTTTTTGCGATAAAGCTGCCGATCACAATAAAGAGAAATAAAGCAATTAAAACAGCAACAACCATATGAAGCGTTGGTGACAAAGGGCGCAAATAGGGAGCTTTATCTGCCATTTTTTGCCTCCAAATCAGTAAAGTTTAAGACGGTTGCATGCTGAGGAAAGAGGTCACTTTTGTGGGTAATAACAAGAACAATACGTTCTTGCGAAAGTTTATATAAATGCTCAACAATTTGTGCACTGACAGTGTCATCCAATGCGGAAGTAGGTTCATCCAAAATAAGAAGGCTTGGGTTTATCAGAAAGAAACAAGCCAAAGCCAAGCGTTGGCGCTGACCACCTGATAAAAAACCACCTTGCTCTCCTACTTGAGTATTAAGTCCTAAAGGCAACTGAGCAATCAAATCATGGCAAGCACTAACATATAGTGCAGCGTCGATTTCATCTTTAGTGGCATCTGGTTTGGCAAGAAGCATATTCTCAAGAATGGTTCCGGAAAAAAGGCAAGGATTTTGAGGAAAATACGCGATTGTTTCACGCACGCTACGGACATCAAAATTCTGTAAAGGTTGGGCGTTAATCAATATCTTTCCGCTTGTTGGGGGTAGAGTCCACAAAGGAGCTTCGCCAAGGTTGTTTTTCCGCACCCTGAAGGACCAAGTAACATAATTGGTTGCCCAGGTTGTAAACAGACATCAAGATGATTGATAATGGACTTATCTCCATAAGAAAAACAGAGATCGTTGGCTTCAAGATGAGGAGGAGCGCTGAGTTGAAGAGGCGGCTTTTCTTCTTCCCATTCTGAAGGGGAGTTAAGAATATCGCCCAAACGAAGACGAGAGATTTTCAAATGCTGCCATTCTTCCCATAGGGATGCAAGGCTTAAGATAGGACCAGAAACATTTCCAGCGAGGAGATGAAAGGCAATAAGTTGCCCTAGCGTAATCTGGTTTTGAAGAACTGCTTGAGCACCAAAAAAGATAATAAAAATAGTGAAAAGATCACCAAAAATATGGCTCATGGCTCCATTGAGAAGATGCAATTTACTGGTTGTAAGGCTTTGATCTAAACTACGGGCTAGAGTTTCTTGCATGCGTATCGTATGAGCAGATTCTTTTACGTGTGCTTTAATGGCTTCAAGATTGGTAAAACTTTCAATAAGGCGCGATTTATGGACAGCTTGCAGAGTGAAAGCACGGCGTAATTGGCGGCGCAAGAAGGGACCGACTAGCGCTAAAGAACCCATTTGTAAAGGTAAAATGATAAGGACAATAAAGGTCAGTTTCGGACTAATGGAAAAGAGTGCAGCAATATAAATAATGGCAAAGAGAACATTTAGCACAGTTGTGGCGATGGTTCCTGTTAAAAAACCGCGAATTGTATCAACTTCTCCAATACGTGAAAACAATTCTCCCACTTGCCAACGGCGTAAAGTGGGCAAGGAGAGACTTAAAAGATGGGTGTAAATGCGCCGTCCAAATTCTAGCGTAAGCCGATTGGCTAAATAAGCTCCTAAGTAGCCTGATAGAGTGCTAAGAGCAGTGCTAAACAGCATGATAGCAACCATCAAGACAACGATAGCATAGAGACTTTCAATACGCTGAAAAGGGAGAATACGGTCGATAATCGCTTGAAAAATAAAAGGATTCACCAAGCCCAGCAAACGCAAAACAACAGCAACGCAACTGAGTTCGATAACATAATAGATATATTTCTTTGTTGTTCTTGTAAACCAAGAGAATGATACAGGTTTTTCTTGTGAATGACTCATTTGAATTTATGATTTTATTTAAGAGAAAGAGCGATTGATGTCGCATATTTAAACAGTATTGTAAATAGTATTATATTTATACAAAATATACATTTTGTATAAATATAATATAAACATAATTTATTTATTGTTTATACAGTATTTTATTGTTATTTATACAAATTATATTTGACATTTTCTAAAATGAACAATAATGAATTTTCCACTGTATCGTTGTGATACAGTTATTTTTAATAATAAAAAGAGGATTTAAATGGGTAGTTCAAGCTCATCAAATGATTCAAGTAGTAACTCACATCCAAAAAGTTGGCTTTTTCCAGAAGAAGATGATTGTAGCCCAGGAGCTCATGCCCAAGCAGCAGGTGCAGGCGGCATCATAGGAGAAATAATAGGAGGTATTGCTGGTGCAGTTGGAGGTCTTTTTTCTGGACCGAAAGGTGTCGGTTCTGGCTTTGTCAATGGAGCAATAGGAGGTGGACTAGCAGGAGCTGGTGACGCTGTGGTAGATAAATACAATGCATGCTATACGGCACCAAGTTGTGAAACAAGCGATTATGTTGAAGCAGCTGCCATACACGGAGGCATAGGAGCAGCAGCTGGTGCATTATTTGGTCCGCAAGTAGCACTAACAGGCGGATTAGGAGGAGCTGCTGACGGTTTGATAGATAAGTACAATGAATGCCATCCGAATCCAAGTTGTGAAGTAAGCGATTATGTTGTATCAACAGCCATAAAGGGAGGCGCAGGAGCATTAATTGGTTTATTAGGTGGTCCGGAAACAGCAGTCGCAGGCGGAGTAATGGGAGCTATTAGTGGTTTTAAAGATAAGTACAATCAATGTCATCCGTAAAGTAGAGGGAGGCTGTTTCTAATTTATTTAGAAAATAGCTAGTAAGATATTTCTGAGATCAGTGATATTGTAAACATACTTTAAAGCTATGGCTAAACTGATTTCAGGGATATTTTTGTGTATGATAATAGATATTTTATTTTGGATTTTTTTGTTATGAATACTTTTACTGGCTCCTTATTGGCAACGTTTATATGTGGATTTTTAATGTTTTCTTACAATAGATTTAAAGGTGAGAACTGGAGTATAAAAAGGACAATATTATCAACAATTATGTTTTTTATATTATATTATTCTGGAAATTTATTAGTTAAATATATGGGAATTTTATAAAAATTATTTATATATAAAATTATAATTATTTGAGTTAAGTTTATTATTTGAATTATAATCTATTGCTCTCTCTATTAAATCATTCATAAAGTAGATGAAATTTCAGTCTGGATTTTTTGTTATGCATACTTTTACTAGCTCCTTAATGACAGCAATTGGATTTGGACTTTGCATGTTTTTTTACAATAGATTTAAAGGTAAGAACTGGAGTATAAAAAGGACAACATTATCAACAATTAGGTTTTTTATATTATATTATGCTGCAAATTTATTAATTGAATATATGGGAATTTTAAAATAACATAAAATAAAGTTATTATCAGTATTTTATTATTTATTATAATTTATGTATTTTTACAAATTATAGTTTATTTTTTGCTAAATAGCATGCTCATCACATGATTCAATTAGTAACTCACATCCAAAAAGTTTGCTTTTTCCAGAAGAAGATGATTGTAGCGCAGGCGCTCATGCCCAAGCAGCAGGTGCAGGCGGCATCATAGGAGAAGTAATAGGAGGTATTGCTGGTGCAGTTGGAGGTCTTTTTTCTGGACCGGGAGGTGTCAGTTCTGGCTTTGTCAATGGAGCAATAGGAGGTGGAATAGCAGGAGCTTCTGGAGGTCCTGTTGGTGCGCTCGGTGGAGCAGTAGGCGGCGGACTAACAGGAGCTGCTACCGGTTTTATAGATAAATACAATCAATGCCATCCGTAAAGTGGAGGGACACTGTTTTTAATTTATTTAGAAAATAGCTAGTAAGATATTTCTGAGATCAGTGATATTGTAAACATACTTTAAAGCTATGGCTAAACTGATTTCAGGGATATTTTTGTGTATGATAATAGATATTTTATTTTGGATTTTTTTGTTATGAATACTTTTACTGGCTCCTTATTGGCAACGTTTATATGTGGATTTTTAATGTTTTCTTACAATAGATTTAAAGGTGAGAACTGGAGTATAAAAAGGACAATATTATCAACAATTATGTTTTTTATATTATATTATTCTGGAAATTTATTAGTTAAATATATGGGAATTTTATAAAAATTATTTATATATAAAATTATAATTATTTGAGTTAAGTTTATTATTTGAATTATAATCTATTGCTCTCTCTATTAAATCATTCATAAAGTAGATGAAATTTCAGTCTGGATTTTTTGTTATGCATACTTTTACTAGCTCCTTAATGACAGCAATTGGATTTGGACTTTGCATGTTTTTTTACAATAGATTTAAAGGTAAGAACTGGAGTATAAAAAGGACAACATTATCAACAATTAGGTTTTTTATATTATATTATGCTGCAAATTTATTAATTGAATATATGGGAATTTTAAAATAACATAAAATAAAGTTATTATCAGTATTTTATTATTTATTATAATTTATGTATTTTTACAAATTATAGTTTATTTTTTGCTAAATAGCATGCTCATCACATGATTCAATTAGTAACTCACATCCAAAAAGTTTGCTTTTTCCAGAAGAAGATGATTGTAGCGCAGGCTCTTATGCTCAAACAGTAGGCACAGGCGGTCTCGTGGGAGCCGTATTAGGAGGAGGGGCTGGGTGCAGTAGCTGGTCTACCTAGAGTAGTAGGAGGCGGATTATTAGGAGCTGCTATCGGTTTGATAGATAAGTACAATCAATGCCATCCGTAAAGTGGAAGAACACTGTTTCTAATTTATTTAGAAAATAACGATAAAGATATTTCTGAGATCAGTGATATTGTAAACATACTTTAAAGCTATGGTAATTGATTTCAGGAATATTTTTGTTTAAGACAATAGATATTTTATTTTGGATTTTTTTGTTATGAATAATTTTACTGGCGCCTTATTGGTAACGTTTATATATGGATTTTCAATTTTTTTTACAATAGATCTAAAGGTAAGAACTGGAGTATAAAAAGGAAAATATTATCAACAATTACGTTTTTTATATTATATTATTTTGGAATTTTATTAGTTAAATATATAGGAATTTTAAAATAATATAGAATTACGTTATTATCATTATTTTATTATTTATTATAATTTATATATTTTTACAAATTATATTTGATTTTTTGCTAAATAGCATGCTTATCAAATGATTAAAGTAGTAACTCACATCCAAACAGTTGGCTTTTCCAGAAGAAGATGATTGTAGCGCAGGCTCTTATGCTCAAACAGTAGGCACAGGCGGTCTCGTGGGAGCCGTATTAGGAGGAGGGGCTGGGTGCAGTAGCTGGTCTACCTAGAGCAGTAGGAGGCGGATTATTAGGAGCTGCTATCGGTTTTAAAGATAAGTACAATCAATGCTATCCGTAAAGTGGAAGAACACTGTTTCTAATTTATTTAGAAAATAACGATAAAGATATTTCTGAGATCAGGGATATTTTTGTTTATGATAATAGATATTTTATTTTGGATTCTTTGTTATGTATACTTTTATTAGTTCCTTAGTGACAGCAATTGCATTTGGATTTTTCATGTTTTTTTTCAATAGATTTAAAGGTGAGAACTGGAGTATAAAAAGAATAATATTATCAACAATTATATTTTTTATAATATATTATTCTGGAAGTTTATTAGTTAAATATATGGGAATTTTAAAATAATATAAAATCAATTTGTTATATTATTTTAAAATATAATTATAAGGTGTTATTTGTAGAGTTATTTATAAAAAATAAGTTATTATTTTTATATAATATTTATCTTTAAAAAATTTTTACTGATTACATTGGGATAGATACTTTAAATCAGTATTGTCATCAAGAGTTCTGTTTTTTATTTCCTATTTTTGAATCTTTTTAATTATTTAAAGAATGAGTTGTTTTGAGATTATTGTCTTTTGTATAAGCATTGTCAGTTTATAGTTTTTGAAAAGTGATTGTTTGCTTATGTATCATGATTTATTGAAAAATAAGCAATTTTTGTGAAATAAAGTGTCTTCTCTCTCGCTCTTGATCGTTATTCATCGTCTTGTGAAAGAGGAAGGGAAGCGATTTCCGTATCAAGGGCATCCATAAAATCGATAATAAAAGCAGCATTCGTTCCCAAATCTCTTGGCAAATAACGAGAAGCAGAACGCATATCAACAAAAGTGGTATCCCCTTCATCAGTTAAGCGTATCACGATATCCGAAATAAACCCAAGGTAAAAAGTTTTAGCTCTCGTTTCAATATAAAGCGCATTTTCTTCACCTTTAAACTCTCGTTGAGCCACAACAGGCCAATCATAGTCTGCTAAAACATTAAGAACAGATTCGCGAATATGGTCAGGTGAACCATCATAACGGCGCCCCGATAGTTCTGGCCATTGTGACATTTGTAATGTTTCTTGTTCAGTCAAAACACTTTTGAGCGGTAAAGCATCGCTGGGACGTATTGTGCGAAAAAAAGCCGGCGGGCTTTGTGTATCGGTAGAAATATCGTAAAGAGCCGGTAAGGTAAACCAAAGTCCAAAAAATAACATCAGTGGTGTAGCCGTTATTACCGAATAAATGATCCCTTTTAAAGCTTTCATTCCCCCTAGGGCTCCATAGACCCATAAGCTGTAAAGTGCTTTTAAAGCAAGAAAAAGAGAAATAATCACACAGCCGGTAGAGATTCCGATCAAAATTATGAAGTCGGTTACGTTAATGACGGAAAAACGTTGTAAAATGACTGAAAATAATAAAATAAAGAACGCTAATCCACCAAATCGAGGGGACCATACTGCTGCTCTTGAAACGAACCGAACATATCTCTTCTTCATGAAGTTTTTTCCCCTCAATTGTAAACTATAAGCCAAGTTTTTTCAGAGTGCCTATCTTACAAAAAGCTTCTGCTTATAAGAGAAAAATAAAGCACTTATTTTTGAGGTCAAGGATGCATAATGTCTTATAAGTTTCCAGCGATTATTTTCGCACTTCATTGAAGGTAATCAGTATTTCTTCTATAGTTTATCATGTCATTGATGCGAACTTTATGGAAACGTTTGTAAATAAAAAGAAATAAATTCAAATAGCAAGCTTACAGTCGTTAACAGCATATTTTTCTAGAACTTTACTCTTGATTTTTCTCTTCTGATTGCGGGGAGTTTTTTCTGTCAGATAATGCGTATCAAATAGGATATGATGATGTGCAATAGAGATTTCATTCTACCTCAATAAAAAATTGAGGGATCTACAATCAGACAAACTTGAATTCGAGTATTCGATTAATAGAGAAAAAAGATAACCATTTTGAGAGGCTTCGTTTATTTTGTGTAGAAAGTAAGGTGTTGTCCAAATGAGAGGTTAGTCCGTTTTTATTCATAAAATATGCGGCAGGTCGCAGATGAAAGGAAAGCTTCACTTTCCTTTTTTGCAAGTGAAGAAGGGGCAAAAATACGTAAAATGACAAAACCTTCATTCAAATTTTTAGCAACCAAAACTGAATTAGCATTTATTTTAGGTTTTGATTTTTTGAGTTCTATTATTTGTATTGGTTTTCCAATAATAAGATCGAGTGTAGCATCAGGGGCTGTTCGGTCATTAAGGCTATAGAAAATAATTCCTTTGTGTGTGTAAGCAGCGAGTGACCAAAATTGTCGTGTTTTCAAAGCTTTTAAATGAACAGGTCCATTTTCAAGATTAAATCTGCAGACTTTAAGAAGAAAGAGTGGATCAGCAGATTGTTGAATAGGATTATCGGGAGTAAAAGCAACAAATTGATAAGGGGCGCCGGATTTTTTAAGTGCTGTCCATATATTATTTTGTGCCCAATAGGGGATGAGAAAGAGAACGCAAATATGAACGATAATAGCGCCAATGATTGCAAGAAGTGCGATATAAATGAATCTAGTCACAATTTATTTGTCCTGATGGAATTTGTTCTATTGATGGCATTGTAAGCTTTTGTAATGCCGTTGCAGAGATGATTGGGGTATCGTATAAGGTAAGAATAAGCCCGAATTCTTTTTGACTAACTGTTGCAAGCCAATTGCCGGCTTGCGGTGTAGGTGAAATATTGATGCGCAATGAGCCATCATGCTCATAAGTAATAGCGTTCGTGTGGAGTTCAAAAGGTATTTCTTTGGATGAAGTATAGGGCTTTAGGGATTTGTCAGCTGTATAAAGGGTAAAAAGACGGGTTTCAGGAATGGTGCCTTTGAGCAAATAATGACAGCGAGGGTGGAGTGGACGCCCTTGGTTATCTTGCCAAATCTGGAATTGTATACCTTCAGTACGTCCGAGTGAAACAATGCCTTGTTTAGCGGTGCGGGCGCGGGTATAGGGATCCATATTGGCGGTTCCCATTTGTGGATAAGCACTCCATTTTCCAATTCTAAAGAGTCCAAAATGATGAAAGGAATTGAGCACATAATCGACACTCAATTTTCCACATAAAATAGAAAAAGCGAAGATAAAAAAGAAAATGGTGATATTAAAAAACATCAGTGAATATCTTGAATTCAAAATGTTGAATCTCCAGTTGTTTTCATCTTCAAAGAAATTGCAGATGGTTTTTTCAGATCTTTGTTAATCAATCGCACAATATTCAATGTTTCAGGAGAAAGCGTAGAGGGTGTTGGGGGAAAAAATTCAGAATCTACATGGGAGGAAAGTATTGGGGGATGATAAGGAAGAAGAGAATCTTTAACACCATAGAGTTGTTTGAGCATAATATTTTGGTGTGCAGCAAGCATGATGCGTTGCCATATCATGGCAGGGACTCCACCCCCAAAAGCACGATTCATCGGTGAAAAGTTATCATTTCCCATCCATACCGCTCCAGTATAATTACCAGTAAAGCCAACAAACCAAGCATCACGATAGGATTGTGATGTTCCAGTTTTCCCAGCGACAAGAGTCATAGGCAGAGCAGCACGCTTACCAGACCCTCGTGTTGTGACACCCACCATCATTTGGTTCATATAAGCTGTTGATTGTTCACTCAGAACTCGGTGTAATTTTTTTCCGTTATGTTCGAGATCCCACACGACACGACCATCAATTGTTTTGATTTGTGTAAACCCATGACGATTACCAGCTATCCCGCCATTCGCAAAGACATTAAAGCCTGTAGCTTGATCCATGGGGGTCATGTTGGAAGTGCCAAGAACCATCGTTTTGTGTGATAAAATATGCGCGTTAATCCCCATATTCTTGATGAGATCTATGATGGGTTGGGTATCGCGGTGAAGATATTGATAGGTGAGATACACAGGGACTGTATTAATGGAAAAAGCTAAAGCTGTTGCTAAATCAATTTTCCCCAAATAACGACCAGAATTATTTTTTGGTGTCCACCCCCCCCAATTGATGGGAGCATCTAGAACGATTGTTGAGGGAGACAGTCCGTGTTCCAGTGCGGTTGCGTAAACATAGGGTTTGAATGAAGAACCAGTTTGCCGTCCGCCTTGTGTTGCTCTGTTAAATTGACTCTTTTTATAATCTAGTCCTCCAACAATTGCGCATACGGCACCGTTATTATCGAGTATAACAGTGGCAGCTTGTGTTACGCGATATTGTTGACCATATTGATGTAAATGATATGCAATTGATTCTTCTGCTGCTTTTTGAATATTCGGATCAAGGGTCGTTTGAATAATTAAACTATGGCTTGGAAGTTGATTACGCATTTTTTTGACTTCCTCGAATGCCCAATCAAGAAAATAATCAGCCTGATTATTTTCTATTTGGGGAAGTGCCCTAGCAGGGTGGCGATGCGCATTGATAATCTGGCTCTTCGTCATAAAGCCACTATTAACAAGATTAGAAAGGACTACATTGGCACGTGTTTGAGCCGCAAAGAGATGACTATGAGGAGCATATTTTGTTGGAGCTTTAAAGAGTCCTGCTAACATAGCAGATTCACTTAAGGATATATGACGTATGTTTTTTCCAAAATAAAATTTTGCCGCTGCGGCAATACCAAAATTATTTCCTCCCATATAGGCCCGGTCAAGATAAAGTTGTAAAATCTGTTTTTTGCTAAAATTTGCTTCTAGCCAAAGAGCAAGATAAGCTTCTTTGATTTTACGTGTTATGGTTCTCTCGTTTGTTAAGAATAAATTTTTAGCCAATTGTTGTGTGAGAGTTGAGCCACCTTGCACCACACCGTTAGCTTGCATATTTTGTGAAATTGCCCGTGTAAGTCCTTGAAAATCAATACCCCAATGATCAAAAAAACGACGGTCTTCTGTAGCAAGAACCGCTTTAATGACAGTGTCAGGCATTTCTTCAACGGGGACAGAGATCGCTGGCAATGCACCACGGTGCCCAATGGAATTTCCATAGCGATCTAGAAAAAGAATGGAAAAGTTTTTAGGAGAAGACCAATCTGTTTTGGTCAGTTCAAAAATAGAAATGCCTAAAATAGTGAAAAGAGTAAATCCCATCAACCCTAATGTCAGTATTTCATCGAGAACTTCAACGATAAAACGTTTCCATCCTTGAAGATGAAAATTTTGTGAGACGATTTTTGCCTTTTTCCAGAAAAAACTGTTAGCAGAACGAATGTGATAAAGCGCTGTGTCTAATCGTGCGTCTAATTCAATGAGAGCAGGACTGTGAAATGGCTTACGATGTTGCCTTTTCTTTTTTTTAAAAAAATCAAACATTTAAAGAGAGCCTATGGCAAAGAAATACAACCAAACAAATCTACAATAATTATATGGAGTAGAAGTATTTTTTTGCTATAGTGCTAACAGAGAAAGAGTTTATTTTAGAATTATTCATTTTTCGTAAGATAGTGTATTAAGATTTTATTATTTTATTGAATAAATTTTATTCTCATTATTAAAAATATTTTATTTTGAGTTTTTAAAAATTTGGAATAATATTAATGTGTTCTTCTGTAAGATAGAGGATAAATTATTTCCATTTGTGATTTTTAAGTCGACCCAAAAAAACCATTATTTCTTTTATCCTTTATCAAGGAAAAGAAGAGATGGGTTACTGAAATATTTATGATGAAAAAAAAATTCTTGTTTGTGATAATAGCAGCTTTTTTAGGAGCAGATTCTGTTCTAGCTTCTGGGTGTGCTGAAGTAGGTAAGAAGGTTGCCGCGCAAGAGAGCGGGGTTCTCGTCCGTTCAAAATCGGTAGTTCAGGACGGAAAGGACATGTGTGCAATTGTAGTTGTTGTACCAGCCCGTAATGGTGAAAAGTTACGTCGTGTTGAGTTTTTTGTTCCTGCTGATTAGTTTTTGGCAGATGGTGTTGTGATGCGTATCTTAATCGTTGAAGATGATCGGAATCTTCACCATCAATTAGTAGAAGCTGTAAGACGTGCAGGATATGTCTCCGATAGTGCTTTCGATGGTGAAGAGGCTTATTTTTTAGGTAGCACAGAGTCTTACGACGCGGTGATACTTGATATAGGTTTACCGTATATTGATGGTATTCGTGTTGTTGAAAAATGGCGTCAAGAAGGGCACTCCATGCCTGTTTTAATGCTAACAGCGCGAGACCGTTGGTCTGATAAGGTGCACGGTATTGATGCTGGGGCTGACGATTATGTTGTGAAGCCATTTCATTTGGAGGAAGTGATGGCGCGTTTACGGGCATTAATTCGTCGCGCTACGGGACATGCGACAAGTGCATTATGTTGCGGAAATGTTTTGTTGGATACGAAGACGTCTCGTGTTTTTGTGGATGGTCAGTTGATTAAACTAACATCTTATGAATTCAGACTACTTTCGTATCTCATGCATCATTGTGATAGGGTCATTTCAAGAACAGAGCTTACTGAACATCTTTATGATCAGGATTTTGATAAGGACTCGAATACGGTGGAAGTCTTTGTAGGTCGGTTACGGAAAAAGCTTGGAGTGGATTTGATTGAAACTATTCGAGGAATGGGGTATCGCGTGAGAACGCTAGGTGATTAATGAATACTTTCGAAGAGAATAATTGGTGTAGGAGGTTCTTTTTTGTAATTACTCGATCTCTCAGTTTACGTGTTATGGTCTTATCAACATTATGGGTTGTTATTTCTCTTTTATCGATTTCTGCAGTAAGTATTTTATTTTATAAACGTTCAACTGAACAAAGCCTAGAGCGTATTCTTTCTGCTCAACTCTACAGTCTTATTGCAACAGTGACGGTGTCATCGGAAGGTACTTTGAGAGGAGGGGCTGGGATTGATGATATTCGTTATTCTGATCCAACAACAGGATGGTATTGGGAAGTTGTTGCGATATCCCATAATTTAAAAGGAAGATTGACATCCCCCTCATTGGGAACAGGCGAGATATTTACACCAAGTGATGTTGATATACCTTTTGACAATAAGTTCTTTCGCTCTTATCGGATAAAGGGGAACAATGGTCAAAAGCTACAAGTGATTGAGAGTGATGTTGTTCTTGATAATGAAAATCATATTGCACGTTTTCGGCTTGTTGGGAATATCGATGAAGCTCATGCCCAGGTAAAGGAATTTAAGCGAACTTTGCAAATTTTTCTTTGGAGTTTTGGTATCGGGAGTGTCCTTATTAATATTGCTATTATTTTCTTTAGTTTTCAACCGTTGAAGCTTATTCGACGCGCATTGAATGATATTCGCGAAGGAAAAGTTCACTATGTGAATACGGATTTAGTAAGCGAAGTAATGCCGCTTGTACAAGAGATGAATGCTCTCATTAATAATAATCAGCGTATTATTGAGCGATTTCGCACACAGGTTGGTAATCTTGCTCATTCATTGAAAACGCCTCTATCCGTGATTATGAATGAGACAGATAAGATGCGCGGAGAAAAGGCTTGTTTGTTGAGAGAGCAAACGCAAATAATGCAAGCTCAAATCAATCATTATCTTCAGCGTGCGCGGATTGCAGCACAATGCGATAGTATTGTCTATCATACGTCTGTTCGCAGTGTGCTTGAACGTTTAGTGCGGGTTATGAAAAAGCTTAATCCTGAAAAACAAATTCAATTTATTATGGATGTTGATGATATTGTTTTTTCTGGAGAGAAGGAAGATTTAGAAGAAATTATAGGGAATTTGATTGAAAATGCTACTCAGTGGTCTCGAGCAAAGGTTTTGATCTCTTGTTGTTTAGAAGAAAATGTTGAAGAAACAGAATATTTTAGTATCTTTGTAGAAGATGATGGCCCTGGTTTAACAGAAGACAAAATGGAGGAAGCATTAAAAAGAGGGCGGCGGTTTAATGAAAGTAAACTAGGGGCAGGTTTAGGGCTAGCAATTGTTTCAGATATGGTCAGTGAATATGGTGGCAAGCTCTTTTTATCACGTTCTGATTTGGGTGGGTTGTATGCAAAAGTTTTATTACCTAAGATGGGAGAATAACATATTTTCGCCTTAAGCAAGAAATGTCTATAAAGTTTGTAAAGCAGTATTTTCAGATAATACATAAAGAGTAGGGAAACATTGTTTTTAGTTTCTTTGCTTAATTGATATATATGATAGATATTTATAATATTTTCCATGAAAAAATGAATTTTTATCAATTCACATCACTCTTCTCATGAAGATGGTAAAATGTAAGCGAGTCATTCTCTGTGCGTATTGGAAAAAAATGATATGCTTTTATTAATTTTTGCAGCATTTTTTCTGACTTTTCTGGCAAGTATTCTTTTTCTTTCACTACGTTTTGACGATGATATAAAGAAAGAATGGAAAGTTCAAACCGTGGATGGCTATAGAAGTCATAAGCATACGATTGAGTTTAACAAGCTTTATATGCATTATAAAAAAAGAAATATTCTTAAGGCTTTAAGTATTTTATTTGTTCTTCTTATGACATGGAATATTTATGGTCTGACAGGCAGTCCAGAAGTGAAAAGTTATTTTTTTAGCGAATTAATGGATAAGGATCCTAAAACTCTTAGTAAGCAAGAAAAGCTTATTCGTTTACAAGTGCTTTTTTTCCGTGCACCTCATGATGGCAAGCTAGCAGATGCGTTAGCGGTAGGGTATCTCGAAGAAAGCCTTTTTCAAGAGGCTGTGAATACTTATTTAGACGCACTTCGTTTGAATGGAGAAACAGCTCCAAGGCTTGTAGGATATGGTTTAGCATTGGTTGGTTATGAAGGGGGAGTGATAACACAAGAAGCACAAAATGCTTTTCAAAAAGCAGCAGATTTAGCGCCAACAGATTTTTATCCACGTTTGTTGTTGGCCGATGCATTGCATCAAGCAGGAAAAACTGCGCAGGCAGTGCAATTTTTACAAAGCTTTCTTGATACAATGCCTGAAAATTTTTCAGGACAATCACGTGTTAAAAAAATGATGATTCAGTTACGTGATTTATCGCGTGAGCATACAGAGAAAAGAAATCTTGCACCTGTGTAGAAGATGTGCAAAGCTCTTAAGAAATAAAATATTGATACTTAATTATAACGTATTTAAACTTTTTTCGCAGAGTGTCTATGAACAGTCAATCTTTAAAGAGTTCTGCCTCATGGAAGGTTATTTTAGAGCAGCGAAAAAAAAGGCGCTTACTGATCATATTATTATGTTGTTTGGTTATGACAATTGCAGCAAGTCTCATAGTGTATGCAATGCGTCATGCGGTCAGTTTTTTTAGAATGCCCTCTGAAATTACAAGAGAAGATATTTTAACGGAGCGCCCTTTGCGTTTGGGTGGCTTTGTTGAAAAGGGAACCGTTCAATATGTTGGAGAGAGAGGCGTTATTTTTTTTGTAACGGATAACAAAAAACATGAAAAAGTAGTTTTCAACGGTGCCTTACCGGATCTTTTTCGTGAAGGTCAGGGAGTGATTGTAGAAGGGCATTTTGATAAACAGGGTTTTTTTATAGGGATGCGTATTTTAGCAAAACATGATGAAACTTATATGCCTAAAGAAACAGCTGATCGTTTGAAAAAATATTACAGTATGGAGAAATAATTCGATTGTGCTTGTCGAACTGGGTCATATTTTTTTAGCTGCAGCATTTTCAGTAAGCTTATTAGGGGCGTTCTTACCTGCTTTAGGTGTTTGGTGGAGAGAGCGTTTGTTAATGCAAACAGCTGTTCCTCTAGCATATATCACTTTTACATTACTACTTTTATCTTTTTTAGTGATAATTTATGCTTATGTCGTATCTGATTTTTCTGTTTTGAACGTTGTTGAAAATTCTCATTCAGAAAAACCGATGCTCTATAAAATTATAGGTGTTTGGAGCAACCACGAAGGCTCTATGTTGTTATGGGTTTTAAGTCTTGCTTTTTTTAGTGCATTGATGGCCTTTTTTAGCCAACATTTTCCAGAAGATTTTAAGACGCTTGTTTTAATTTGCCAAAGTTGGATTACAAGTGCTTTTCTTTTATTTATTCTTTTTGTATCCAACCCATTTTTACGTGTGAATCCACCAGCATTACAGGGAAATGGTCTCAATCCTCTTTTACAAGATATCGCATTAGCAATTCATCCACCGCTACTTTATTTAGGTTATGTCGGTTTTTCACTTTGTTTTTCTTTTGCCGTTGCGGCATTGATTGTGGGACATGTTGATAGAATTTGGGCGCGTGGGATTCGTCCATGGCTTTTACTTTCTTGGTGTTTTTTGACATTGGGTATTATGGTTGGCTCCTATTGGGCTTATTATGAGCTAGGATGGGGGGGCTATTGGTTTTGGGATCCTGTTGAAAATGTTTCGTTTATGCCTTGGCTTTCAGGAACGGCTCTTTTACATTCTGCTCTTGTTCTCGAAAAACGAGAAATATTGAAAAGTTGGACTTTGTTTTTAGCGCTGCTTACTTTTTCCCTTTCTCTGATGGGAACTTTTCTTGTGCGTTCGGGGCTTTTAGTTTCTGTTCATAGTTTTGCTGTTGATCCAGCACGGGGGCAAGCAATTCTTGCACTTTTATTGTTTTTTACAGGAGCGGCTTTTCTTCTTTTTGCTTTGCGCACCCCTATTTTAAAAACAGGAAATTTTTTTCAACCAATTTCACGTGAAGGGTTTATTGTTTTAAATAACTTGTTACTAACAACAATAACAGCAACAGTATTGATTGGTACGCTTTATCCTTATTTTATTGAGATATTAACAGGACAAAAAATTTCTGTAGGGGCTGCTTTTTTTAACCTTACCTGTGGACCGCTAATGGTTTTGCTGTTGTTGTTTGTTCCGTTTGGGACAATGATGGCATGGAAACGCGGTGATTTTCTTGCAGTTTTTGAACGGTTATGGTTTGTTTTTGTATTGGTTGGTATCGTCTGTTTTGTAATATTTTATGCGACATCTGTGCGTGATATTTTTGCCGTTTTAGGGATTGGGCTTTCAGCGTTTGTTTTTTTAGGCAGTTTAGCGGATCTATGGGGAAAGAGTGGATATGGCAAGAGAGCTTTTTCAGTACGCGTTAAGAGATTTCTTGGATTGCCATGGTCTACTTTTGGTGCAGCAATAGCACATATGGGATTAGGTGTTACATTATTTGGTATTGTTTGTGTGGCAAGTTTTGGGCAAGAACGTATTTTAATCATGAACGTAGGGGATAGGGTGACGATAGCGGATAAAACGCTTCATTTTGATGCAGTGTATGATGATGTTGGTTCGAATTATTCGGCAATGGAGTTTTATTTTAAAATATATGAAAATAAAAACATTGTGGGTCATGTAACAGCCTCAAAGCGATTTTACTCGAGCCAAAATACATCAACAACAGAAGTTGGTCTGAAAAATCATGGCTTATCGCAGCTATATATTGTACCAGGACATATCGATAATCGGGGTCTTGTTGTGCATGTATGGTGGAAGCCTTATGTAATATGTATTTGGTTAGGGGCATTCATGATGGCTATGGGGGGATGTCTTTCTCTTCTGGGGTATTGGTTTCGCATTGGTATGTACAATAGGGTAATGCCTGCTTTAAATTTTTGGAAAAGACATTGAGATGAAAAAAATTCTTTGGATTGTATTTTTTTTAATTGCAACGTTTCCTTTTCAATTAGCAATAGCAGTAGAGCCGGATGAGATTTTAAAGGATAAGATTCTTGAAGCGCGAGCACGCCATATTTCATCGCATTTACGTTGTCCGGTTTGTCAAAATCAATCAATTGATGATTCAGATGCTGCTTTAGCACGTGATTTACGGCTTTTAATTCGGGAAAGGCTAAAAATGGGCTATAGTAATCAGCAAGTCACTGACTTTCTTGTTGAGCGATATGGTGAATTTATTCTCTTGAAGCCACCATTGAATAAAATAACTTGGTTTTTATGGTTTTCGCCTTTGATCATTATCATCATTGGCGCAAGTATCATATTTTTCCACTTCAAACGGAACAATCATGAGAAAATAATGAGTTATGTGAATGAAGAAGAACAGCCAAAAATGCCATTGCATTAAAAAAGATGTTATATAAAAGAAAAAAATCAGATCATCTGCAATGAGCATACAATCTTATTGTAATTATATTAGGGAATACTGAAACCTTACAAAACTTTAATAATTTAGACAGAAAATGGTAAGGTCTGGTGTTTTATAAGTGATCGAAATTGGAATAAAGGTATGATTGAATAGGAGCATAGAGTAAATGGTTAAAAAGGCTTTCTTTAAAACATTTGTCGCAGTGAGTTTTTCTGCGATATTGGAAAGTGCACTGTTTTTTAGTGGATGTACATCAAGCTTGTGGATAACAAAGGCTCATGCAAGTTCTGTATTTACTTCGTTAATACAACAACAGGGATTTGCCGATATTGTTGCTCAAGTGAAACCAGCCGTTGTAGCAGTACAAGTAAAGAGCAATAAAAAGAAAGAAGATAGGTTCTTTAGCAACTTTTTTAGTGGTCCAGGACTTGATCAATTACCAGACCAGCATCCTTTAAAAAGATTTTTTAAAGAGTTTTATGATTTTGATAAACCTAAAAATAAATTTCCCCACCAATCGCAAAGACTCCGTCCTGTTGCTTTTGGATCGGGTTTTTTTATTTCGTCTGATGGGTACATCGTGACCAATGATCATGTGATTTCTGATGGAACAAGTTATACTGTTGTTCTTGATGATGGTACAGAATTGAATGCAAAGCTCATTGGGAAAGACCCCAAAACCGACCTTGCCGTATTAAAAGTGAGTGATAAAAGAAAATTTTCCTATGTTGATTTTGGTGATGATTCAAAGCTTCGTGTTGGGGATTGGGTTGTTGCCATTGGGAACCCATTTGGCCTTGGTGGAACTGTGACAGCAGGTATTGTTTCTGCACGTGGACGTGATATTGGCACTGGTGTGTACGATGATTTTATTCAGATTGATGCTGCTGTTAATAGAGGAAACTCTGGTGGTCCAACGTTTGATCTTAATGGAAAGGTTGTTGGGGTTAATACAGCAATTTTTTCTCCTTCTGGAGGAAATGTTGGGATTGCTTTTGCTATTCCGGCAGCGACTGTAAAACAGGTTGTACAACAACTTATTGAAAAAGGTTCAGTTCAACGTGGTTGGTTAGGTGTTCAGATTCAGCCGGTAACAAAGGAGATTTCCGATTCAATAGGTTTGAAAGAAGCCAAAGGTGCTTTGGTTACTGATCCGTTAAAAGGACCGGCAGAAAAGGCTGGTATTAAAGCGGGTGATGTAATTATTTCAGTGAATAATGAAAAGGTTGCTGATACACGTGAGCTGGCGAAACGTATTGCAAATATTAAACCAGGAGAAACGGTAACTATAGGGATTTGGAGATCAGGTAAGGAGGAGAGTATCAAGGTTAAGCTCGCTTCAATGTCTGAAGATGAAAGTAAGAAAGAGGCTTCAAAATATTCAAATGAACGGGGTGATTTAGATGAAACATTGGAAGATTATGGTCTGATTGTTATACCCTCTGATGATGGTGTAGGGGTTGTCGTAACGGAGGTCGATACCGATTCAGATGCTGCAGATAAAGGGATACGTCCTGGTGATATCATTGTGACAGTAAATAATAAACCGGTTAAACGAGTCTCTGATATTGTTAGTACAATCAAAAATGCTCAGCAGTTAGGACGAAAGGCTATACTCTTACAAGTGCGAACAAATGATCAAAATCGTTTTGTTGCTCTACCAATTTTGAAAAAATAAGGCTTTAGTTGTAGGACAAATGTTTATTAAACATTTGTCCTACAACATAATAAAGTAATGGAGATACGTTTTATGAAGATACTCGTTATTGAAGATGATCATGAGACGGGGCATTATCTCGAAAAGGCTTTTTTGGAAGTAGGGCATTCCGTTGATGTTGCTTATGATGGGGATACGGGATACGCTTTAGCGACCACGGAAAATTATGACGTTATGGTTGTTGATCGAATGCTTTTGCATCGTGATGGTCTTTCTATTATTGCTGAATTGCGCGCTAAAGGCAATGAAACACCGGTTCTTATTCTGTCTGCTTTAGGGCAAGTCAATGATCGTGTAACGGGGTTGCGTGCAGGGGGAGATGATTATTTGACAAAGCCTTATGCTTTTTCTGAACTTCTTGCGCGTGTTGAAGTTTTACAACGGCGGAAAAATCCTAAAGAAGCAGAAACTGTTTATTGTGTAGGTAATCTTGAGCTTGATCGGCTAGCACATACGGTAAAACGGGGTGATAGAAACATTCTATTGCAACCACGAGAGTTTCGTTTACTTGAATATTTGATGCGCTATGCGGGGCAGGTTGTTACACGCACTATGCTTTTGGAAAATGTTTGGGATTACCATTTTGATCCACAAACGAATGTCATTGATGTCCATATCTCCCGTTTGAGAGCCAAAATTGAAAAAGATTTTGATGTTCCCCTTCTCCATACCGTGCGTGGAGCTGGATATATGCTGAAAGCACCAGATAACAAAGCATGAATCGTTTGATTAATATAATGCGCACGACGGCGCTAAGGCTTTCAGCACTTTACATTTTATTGTTTGGATTGGTGGCAACAGGGCTTTCTATTTATATGACGGCATTTTCTGCTTCATTGTTAACAGAGCAAACTGAACAGGCTTTACATGAAGAATTAAAGTATATTGAAAATGCTTATAATTATGGGGGATTATCCTTATTAATGCGCACTATTGATTATCGTTCAAGACAACCAGGAGCATTTCTTTATCTTGTCACGGATTCTATGGGGCGTATTTTAGCAGGAAATGTAGCACGTATTGAATTAGGTCTTTTGAATCAGAGTGGTTTTATTTCTACCTCTTTTTTATACTCCCGTTTTGGAGAACATGGCAAAACAAGTGAACATCGCGCTTTGGCGGTTATTGTTGATTTACCTAATGCTATGAAGATTCTTATAGGACGCGATTTGGATGAGCCAGAACGTTTTGCAGTGGTTATTCGTAAAGCTGTGGTCATTGCACTTGCTGCAATGGTTGGAGGCGCTTTACTCATATGGTTTTTTGTTGGCAGGAGAGCTTTACAAAGGATTGATCATGTAACGGCTGCATCACAGCGCTTGATGGATGGTGATTTCAGTGGGCGTTTACCTGTCTCTGGAGTAGGGGATGAGTTTGATCGATTGTCAGCTAATCTTAATGTTATGTTAGACCGCATTGAAGAGTTAAATATTGGTTTACGTCAAGTATCAGATAACATTGCTCATGATCTGAAAACGCCGTTAACGCGTCTTAGAAATCGCGCTGAAGAGGCGCTTTCAGGAAATAAGACAAAGCTTGAATATCGTCAGGTCCTTGATAGGGTTATTGCAGAATCAGATCAACTTATTTGTACGTTCAATGCGATTTTAATGATTTCACGTATTGAGGCCAGCAATGCAATTGAGCATCTTGAAATGATGAATATGAAACTGATCCTTGAAGATGCTGTTGAGATTTACGAACCTTTTGCTGAAGAGTCAGGTGTTTTACTTCGGTTGGGGAATATATTTAATAAAGACCTTAAGTTGAATCGTGAGCTTGTTGCACAATCAATTTTTAACCTTATAGATAATGCCATTAAATATGCGTCTAAAGGTGAAAGGAAAGCGGAGGTTTGCTTATCAATGGAATATCGTGATGAACATTTATTAGTTGTTGTGAGCGATAATGGACCAGGAATAGCAGAGGATAAACTTGAAAAAGTGACAGAACGATTTGTTCGTCTTGAAGAAAGCCGCACACAACCTGGGTTTGGGATTGGTTTAAGTATAGCAAAAGCAGTTATGAAGCTTCACGGGGGTGAGTTGTTACTTGAAAATGCAAATCCAGGGCTTAGGGCTGTTTTGTTATTTCCTTAAAGATATTTTTCTTCACTTTTCTCTTTTCATACGTAACAACTATTTTAAAAGTATAAAGCAATAGAAAGGAAGGCAAAATGCTTTTCAAGGGAGCGCAGACGAAACAAGCTTTTTTAAAAACACAGCTTCTCCCTTTATGCCCTCTCGATAAAAGTGGTTCCCAATGGTTAAAAGACATGGAAGAACAAGCAAGGGAAGAAGGTTTAGAATCTCTTATTTCCCTTATCTTAGAGAGTGGAACGCAGATTGATTTTATCAGTTCAGTTATGACCTTATCTCCTTTTTTGCGTGAGGTTTTAATTGCCAATCCATCATATCTTAGTGCTTTATTAAATGTTGATATAGAAACAAGGCTGAGCGAAATTATAGATGATATTACGGCTATTGATAAGGATGAAACTATAAATGAAACTTCATTAATGGCTGCTTTAAGGCGCAAAAAAAGAGAAGCGCATGTTCTCATTGCTTTAGCTGATTTGAGTGGTGTTTTTACTTACGAAGTTTCATGTGCTTGGTTGACACGTTTGGGCGAAGCAGCATTAAGTGTAGCGCTGCGTTTTCTATTAAGAGAAGCGCATGATCATGGTAAGATCAATTTATTAAGCCGTGAGAATCCAGAAAAAGACTGTGGTTTAATTATTTTAGGGATGGGAAAATTAGGAGCAGGAGAACTTAATTATTCTTCTGATATTGATCTTATTGTTTTCATTGATGAAACATCACCTCATATTGGTAATCTTTCTGAAAGTGTTGACGTATTTTCTAAAATGGTACGCCGATTAATCCGTATCATTCAAGAACGCACTGCGGAAGGATATGTTTTTCGTCTTGATTTTCGGCTTCGTCCAGATCCAGGATCAACCCCTTTGGCCTTACCAGTAAGGACTGCCTTGCGGTATTACGAAGGGCGTGGACAAAATTGGGAACGAGCAGCCATGATTAAAGCACGTCCAGTTGCTGGCGATAAGAGGGCAGGTTTTAACTTTCTTAAAGAGCTTTTTCCCTATGTGTGGCGGAAATATTTAGATTACGCTGCTATTGCTGATATTCATTCGATCAAACGTCAAATTCATGCGCATAAAAATTACGGTCAAATTGCAGCTTATGGGCATAATATAAAGTTAGGTCGTGGTGGTATTCGTGAGATTGAGTTTTTTGTTCAGACACAACAGCTTATTGCCGGTGGGCGTTTTCCTCAATTACGTGGACGTCAGACAGTTGCAATGTTAGCAGAACTTCACACGCTTGGTTGGATTAGTGAGAAAACAAGAAATAGTCTTATAAAAAGTTATGCTTTTCTTCGAAATGTGGAACATCGGATTCAGATGCTTTTCGATGAACAAACACACCTTCTTCCAAATGATATTGCTCAATTCACGAGTGTTGCCTATTTAATGGGTTATCAAGACAGTAACAGTTTTATCCGTGATTTATTAAAAACACTTCAGGTTGTTGAAAAACATTATGCAGCACTGTTTGAGAATGAGCAAGAACTTGGTTTAGAAATTGGTAATTTAGTTTTTACAGGTGAAGAAGATGATCCGGAGACATTAATAACGTTAAGCCGTTTAGGCTTTGAAAGAGCAAGTGATATTTGTCGTATTATGCGCACTCTCCATTGTGGTCGTTATAAAGCAACGCAATCAGCCGAAGCACGCGAGAGATTAACGGAATTAACACCAGCTCTTTTGAAAGCTTTTGGTGGGACAAAACGAGCTGATGAGGCGATGTTGCGTTTTGATAGTTTTTTACAGGGCTTACCTTCAGGAATTCAGCTTTTTAGTCTTTTACAGTCTAATCCCTCTCTTTTGGATATGCTTGTCCTTATTATGGGTGCTGCTCCACGTCTTGCAGAAATTATTACACGCAGATCCCATGTTTTTGATGGAATGTTAGATCCGAATATTCTTTCAGAATTACCAACAAAAGCGTATTTAGAAAAACGGCTTGAATATTTTCTTGAAAATATTCTTTCTTATGAGGAAATTCTCGACCATTTAAGAATTTTTGCAGATGAACAACGTTTTTTAATTGGTATTCGAATTTTGAATGGTGCAATTACAGGAGAAAGAGCGGGTTTTGCTTTTACTGCGCTTGCTGATCTTATGATTACAAAAACATTTGCTGCCGTTCAAGAGGAATTTTCTCGTCTTCATGGTAGTATTAAAGGGGGGCGTGTTGGCATATTGGGTATGGGGAAGCTTGGAAGTCGCGAATTAACAGCAGATTCCGATGTTGACCTCGTTTTGCTTTATGAACACGATGATGATGCAGAAATATCTGATGGAGAAAAGCCTCTTTATATCTCTCAATATTATACGCGTTTAGCACAGCGCCTCATTTCTGCTTTATCCACTCTTACAAGCCAAGGTGTTCTTTATGTCGTTGATTTAAGGTTACGGCCGTTAGGCAATAAAGGACCTGTTGCTGTTTCTTTTCCATTTTTTAAAAAGTATTATCGCCAAGAAGCATGGATATGGGAATATCTTGCTTTAACAAGGGCTCGAGGCATTGCAGGAGATCCTGATTTTTTACAAAAGCTAGAAAATGAAGTGTGTGCAATTATTGCTATTTCTCGTGATAAGAAGGAAGTTGCAAAAGAAGTATGTGAAATGCGTTCCTTGATTGCAAAAGAAAAGCCGCCAAAAAATCAATGGGATTTAAAAACGATGTCTGGTGGCATTATGGATTTGGAGTTTATTGCTCAATTTTCTCTTATTACGCATGTCATTGAGTTTCAAATTGGAGCAACAACAGCTGATATTTTAGATCACTTACCAGACAGTTTTCTTAATCAGTCATGTATTGCTGATTTACATTATGCCTATCATCTTTATACAAATTTGAGTCAAATTATACGGCTTTGCTTAAATGATTCTCTTGATCCCAATGATATGCCACCTGGATTAAGTGACCTTTTGTTAAATAGTGTTGGGGAACCTGATTTGCTTCGTGTTGAAAAACTAATTGCAGAAACTGGGCAATTGGTCTGTTCAGTTTTTACAAAAATCATGAAACATTAAAATAATTTTATAAGAATAATAAAAATTATTAATTCCGTTTTTATATATTAATTTTTGTCTTTTATTTCATTACACACTTGAGAGGGTTAGAGTGAAGTTCTCTACTGGTTTCTCAAGTGTGATGAAAAAAAATTTCTGTTAGATGTGTCATTCTTTATACAAAAAGCGATGAGTGACGAGTTTAGTGAATGATATTCTTTATGAGCCTTATCTCATGTGTATGATAAAAGCATATGGGTCATTTATTAAGCAGCGGTATATCAGATACATTTATGAATTAAGGGATATTCAACACAAAAATATATGCAAGAGTGTTTTTATCGTACATATTTATATAAAAACTTATAGAGATTATGTCTCATTACACTAATAATACCAAAATATTAAAATCAATATGATAAAAATCTTTATTGATTACATATCTCATTTTTTCAAAAAATTGATATTATAATTATTTGTATAATCATGATTAATATGAAGCTATAAAAGCTAATATGTAATAATTAATGGAAATATAAAGCATATTTAAATTTTTTTATAATATTATTTATTAAAACTAATTTTATTTTTTTATAACTGTGTCATTTTTGCTATAGATTTTTAAAAAAAACTGTGAAACTATTTACTATTATTTATGTATCACATTAGCTTTTAGGGGAGCAATTATGATTACAAAGTATTTAGTCTCAACATCTATCTTTTCTTTAATTTCAATTTCTGTAGTACAGGCGGCGGATATGGTTACTCCTGAACAGCCCGTTCCTGTTATTGCAGCTCCTGCTTTTTCTTGGACAGGATTTTATCTTGGAGGACAGATTGGTAGCTTTTCAGGTAAAACAACTGCAAGTTATTTAAAAGATGAGACGGGGATATGGAATCCAATTGGAAAGGAGGATTTACCTAAACTTTCTGGTTTTATAGGGGGAGTTTATGCAGGTTCCAATATTGATATCGATAATGGTTTTATTATAGGTATTGATACGGATATTATGTGGTCTGATAAAAAGGGTACAAAAGATATTAATCGACCCAAAAAAAGTCAAACTGAAGAAGATTCTTCAGAAGAAGCAAATCTAACAAGAGATTCTCATGAGGAGGATTCGACAATACCTATTGAAGCTGTACGTCATACTTTAAAACAAAAATGGGCTGGTGCTACGCGGGTGAGAGTTGGTTTTGCGATTGAGCGTGTAATGCCTTATGTTTCTGGAGGGATTGCTTATACGCAACTTCAGAATATTTTTGGGTTAGTTGCTGACAGCAACAACAGAGCAGTTAATTTTTCTGATTGGTTGCATGATGAAAAAAAGACCATGATTGGTTATACCCTCGGAGGTGGTGTTGATTTTGCAATGGCTGATAATGTTATTGTGCGTGCAGAATACCGTTATTCAGATTTTGGTAAGAAGAAGTTCGTGCATGATAAATTTGAAATGGGCTACAAGACAAACGATTTCCGCGTGGGTGTAGCTTATAAATTTTAGTTTTTGCCGAATTAAAAATTCAAAAGTCTCATTTTAGAATGAGGCTTTTATTTTTTAGATATGTGCAGTGAAATATCCTTCACTCAAAAGAGTTACTATTTTATTCGAACAATACGTTTATTTATAAATATAATTTACTTTTTCATGTTGAGTGAGAGACCCAAGTATCATAAGATTTTCTCATTTTAAACCTATACCATGTTGAACCAGTGAAAACCATGTCTTTTGCACGTCAAAAGGAGGGAGAGCCGTGAGATAAAAAACATGAAAGAAAGAATAAAAATACTCCTTATGAACCTTCTCAAGTGCCAAAGGCTGTCGCTGCATTGGGACTTGGCAAAGTGTGAGATTTTGATACTAGCTGGCTTTTTCATAAACGTAAAGATGGTGCTGCTAAATGGACTTATCATTACATTATTCATAGGTGCTGTGGGAAATGGATTTGGGTGCTTTAAAAGATGCTTTTTTAAAACAAACACATGAATTGGCAACTTAATTGCGTTTTGTTTTATTTGAAATACCTCTCATACAATCGACGTTTCTGTTTTTCATTGTCGTAAGATATTTATTTAATAACAAAAAATCGTTAAAGCACGTAAAACTACATCCGCAATAAAACTTAATAATAATAATTTATATTAATAAAATATCTATAAAGATTATTATAAAGTGATTTATAGGAAAAAATAGATAGCAAATTATGAATTTATCGAGACATAAAAAACATTATTAACTATGCCTATTATAGAAATAGAATCTATTATTTTTATAAATCTTTTAAATGTACGATAATAAATGTCGAATGAAATAGTAGGGGATTATTTAAAATATATTTACGATAAATCTGTATTGACGATAAATCAATCAACATCATTTGTTCATGAACTACAAGTATGTTTGGTTATTGAAATTATATACTTTAGTTATTGATTTTCAGGTATAGAATCTGAATGAGGTTCTCTATTATTCTATAGAATATACATCACTGTAGTGGTATAAGGATTTTGCGCATTAGATGCTTTTGGAGGAGTGTATGATAAAATTCAAGGCATGATTTGTGTGTAGAACTTTGTGAAGTCAATCACATGCACAATTAGCAGGTGGAATCTGTGCGACAAGAATCTGGATTATTTATAGATCAGGTGTGGTAGAAGTTTTCGTCCTTTAGGACGGGAAGGAAGTAGACCGATGAGCTTGTAAAGCCAGTCATATAAGAGGGGTAGCAGATAGAATTCTCTGAGAGAAATTAATTTATCGACAGAGAAAGTGAAACTTTGTCTTTTAAGGAGAAAAAGGGAAATAAGAATTATGATTTCCAAAGGGATATGAAATAAAAATATTTTCGTTTTTGGTTGTTTTGGCAACTATGAAGGTGTTTAAAGATTAATTGTTTCAATACATGCAATCTCGTTTTGAGGGTTGATAATGCTATAACGTTGCAATTGGCAGTGCCATTGATTTTGTAAGTGTTCAATGGAAAATAAATTAAAGCCTGCGGGTGGTTTTTTATCACCAAAAGCTTGTGATGCGGAAGGAACACCAACAATAGGAATTTTTTTAATTGGTCCTTCAATGTAATTCAATGTGGGTAAATGAGTATGTCCGTGAAGAATAAGTTCGCAACCGTGATATTTGATAACGTCTAGAAAACGTTTTATATCTCGTAGTTTTTTATGCCAAGATGTTGCCTTGGGAAAGGGGGGATGGTGAATCATGACGACACGAAAAAGGTTACGCTGTGCTGCTTCCTTTAAAAAGAGCGGTAAAGTTTGCGCTTGCATTTTACCAAAATAACCAGAAGCTTGAAAAGGTGGTGTCGCGATGGCTGAAGAAGTTGCTATGATGGCGACATTTTTGCGAATGCGCATATAAGGAAAAAGAAAGGCGCTTTTTTGAGGGACATCACCTGTGATCCAAGGTTTAAAAAGAGTACATGCTTTTTGGAAAGCACCGCGGACATAGGCGTCATGATTTCCAAATGTCAAGGAAATATCTTGAGGTTGTCCTAAGTTAAGTAGCCAACGATGTGCTTGTTCAAATTCCTTATCTAGAGCAAGATTAACAAGATCACCAGAGATCACAAGATGATCAGGTTTTTTTTTGTTCAAGACATCTATTAAAGTTTCTAGGACATTTGTTACCATTTGACTCTTACGTTTTCTTTGCCAATTCAGATAACCGGTAAGACGCTTTCCAGAAAGTTCAAAAAGGGAAGGTTGCGGGAGAGGGGAAAGATGTACATCCGATATATGGGCAAGATAAAACATAAAAGCTCGTAGAGTATTAAAAATGATTTAGATAATAAGCATAAGATAAGTTGATACTTAAAGGCAAGAAGGATTGTAAAATGAAAAATAGCTTGTTGAAAATATGAGAAAATTCTTTTAAGAATTAACGCTGTATTGTATTTTTTATGAAAAGAACAACATAATACAACATATCATTCTTGGTAGCCGATATGTTTTTTCTATGATGGGATAGACTTTAAAATGATGGTCATAAAGTTTTAAGACTTTTAAACAGCTTTCATACGACCACACATTATCATAAAAAATCTAATTATTCAGTATAAAATGCAAAAGAATGTATTGTATTTATCAGGAATTTTTACGGTTTTTGGCTGCCATGTATTGCTTTTAACGGGAGATTTTTTCACGCAAAACAGAACGATTCAAGAAGAAGATCCCAAATAAAATATCATTGTGTTGTACATTCATATATTTGTTTTGAAGAGATATTTCCCAGTGCGCTTGATCGCATTTCACGAAAGTTCTCAATTCTATGAAAAGTCTCGTTTATAAGGCTTATTATGCGCCACCATTTTACATTTATACAAGGTGCAAAGTAAAACCATCATACTATTCCCTCCCAATTTTGTGAAAATCCTTGCTTTAAGAGGATTCATAAGAGGTACTTTACTCTTTTCTTCAATGGTGTTTATTCATACAGATCTCTTTTAATGATGTGCAAGCGAGTGATTTTAATTAATTTAATATAGAAAGTATTACAAAAAAGAAAAACCCTACAGGGAATAATAACTCAATATGACAATAATGATAAATTATCATTATAGATCAATGTTTTTATCTAATTGTAAAAGACAAGAAAATACACAAAAAAATAAGCTGAATTTTAAGACTATTATATGAAATTTCAGATTTTTCAACGGCTTTCACGATACCACATGCTGCTCAACAGTAAAAGGCAAGCAAGCAGCGCCAAGAAACCAGAAAATATCGAAAAATAAAAGGTATTAATTAAACGGGTTTCTGTCGCTTCTTTCAGAACAATTGAATGTGCTGGGGAAGAAGACGGGTTTATTTTTGATTGAATCAGCTTGAATGGAGGAAGATGAATGTTTTCTTTTCCCTCAGGGTGTAACCGTCCGATGTAACCACCGGTGTGCTTAATAATGGGAGCTAGTTTTTCTTGTGTTGAAATTAAGTCAAACAATTCAAGATTATCGAGTATCCCTACAGAAGAAAGTATTGTTAAATCGCCATTTTTAATGGTAAAAATTCCTGTTTCATCAGTGGTCCCGGTTGCGCTGAAGAGACCTTCTTGCTCTTTGGTGAGAGTGATATTTTCTTTTTTTCCAGAAGGAAAGGTTATTTCAGCGGGTTCTGGATGGTCTTTTAGAGTTTGGCGGCGAATTGTTAAATGATGATGGCTGCTGGTTGCACTTAATTTTTCTTCCTCAAGCTCTGGTTCTTTCATGAGCCAATGGGCAATACGACGATAAAGAGCTGCATAAGGACCGCCGCCTTCGAAACCTCGTGCCCAAAGCCAACTTTCATCGGAGAGCAACATGCCTACACGTCCTTTATCAACATGCGCGAGAAGTAAAAGTGGTTGTTCATCGGCTCCTTTCATGAGGGCGATTCCGTTATTTATGTTTTGAATAGCAATTTGTCGCAACCATTGCCCCCATTGAGAAGCTGGAAGGTTAAGTGTTGCAAGTCCCCTTGTGACAGGATGGCGCTCACCTTCTTTGGTTAATGTGGGGCGAAAAGGCTTTTCAATAATAGTTCCATTGGGCAATGCCGGTAGAATGCTTATTAAAGGTGTTTTCGCAAGTGAGTTGTTTTTTGTAAATTCAGGTCCTGTTACCATCAGCAATGCACCCCCCTTTTGTACATATTGGGCGATATAATCATAATAGATTAAGGGTAGAGCAGCAGAGTGCTGGTAGCCATCAAGGATGATGAGATCAAAGTTATTAATCTCTTCAACAAAGAGTTTTCTTGTCGGAAAGACCACCAAGGATAATTGGCTTAAGGGCGTATTATCTGCTTTGGTGGGAGGACGTAAAATAGTAAAGTGAACAAGATCAATATTGGAGTCACCTTTCAAAAGGTCTCGCCATGTCCGTTCTCCATTATAAGGAGCACCTGAAATAAGAAGAACGCGTAAATTTTCTCTGATTCCTTCAATGATTGTTATGGCGCGGTTGTTTTCAAAGCTTAGTTCACCTTTGTGTGGATCGGTTATCACTTGGATAATATTTTTTTCAGCATGAGGAAGGGTAATTTCAGTTTGAAAAATCACGCCAGGAGTTACAGAATAATGGCCAATGTCTTGCCCATTGACGCTTAATGTAATATTTGCTTTCTGTGGTATTGTTTTTTGGGCTGGCCCTTTATCTTCTACCAAAATGGAGAGCGTTTGTGGTTTGTTGACAAGGGCAAAGCGTGGAGGAGAAATAAACTTGATTTGGCGATCAAATTCATCTGAGTGCCCTGTAATCAGGGCATTGAGAGGGGCTTCATGATGAAGGTCTGATAGGTCAGGAATGTCATGCACTTGTCCATCGGTGATAAAAATGGTTCCTGCATAACGAGAGGGCGGTACATCAGATACTGCTTGTTTTAAAGCCTCAAACAAATTCGTTGAGGGCGCATACTGATTATCAGCAAGTTTTCCAGCTTCAATAAAGCGTGGTTCAAATTGTGGATAATGCGCTAATGCTTGCGTTAATTGCGCGCGCGCTTCATCACTGTCGTTTGTACGTGTTCCAAATGTTTGGCTTTTGCTGCGGTCAATAACAATACCTACGGTGCTTTTCAGTGGTTCGCGCTGTTCTTTTATGATCATTGGATTGAGCAAAGCAAGGATGAGGGCGCTTAATGCCATCAGACGAAATAAAGAACCTTGACGTTGCGTAACAAGACCAACAACGACAAAAAGCATTGATATTCCACTTAAGAACAGAATCCAAATGAGTGGTAAAAAAGGCTGAAAAGTGAAAAATGATATCATTGCCTTCTTTCTCTTTTAAAGCGTTCCAAGAGTGCTGGAACATGAACTTGGTCCGCTTTATAGTTTCCTGTAAGAACATAAAGGACAATATTTAAACCTGCACGAAATGCCCATAGACGTTGCATTGGATCATTGGGAACAAGGGGATATTTCCATGTCCCTTTTTCATCGAGTGCCCAAGCCCCGGCAAAGTTATTGGCGGTGATGAGAAGAGAACTTACATTATCACCGCTAGCAAGAGAATTTTTATTTTTTTTGTTTGTTGATGAGGATTCAATCCATAAAGGTGAACCACGGTAGAGACCAGGAAAATCTGGCATAATATAAAAAGAACGTGCAACAACATGATCCGTTGATGCTGGCTCAATGGATGGAATATTTAACTCTTTTAAGATATCTCGTAATCGTTGCGTTTCTGGAGTGGCATCTCCTTCAAGATTAAGATTACTCTTTATCTGATCGCGTGTGTCAAATAAAATTGTTCCCCCATGTTTCATAAAGTTATTTATTTTTTCAAGACTTTTGGGGGTAGGTATAGGACTCTTAACATCAATTGGCCAGTAAATAAGAGGATAAAAAGAGAGTTCATCTTTATCGAGATCAAGTGCTGTAACAGAGCCTGGGGTAAGCATTGTACGTTCTGCGATAAATTGACTTAACGCTTCTAGACCACTTTTACTCGTTGTATCAATTTCATGATTATTGGTTATAACATAGGCAAGATGTGTTGCACCAGCAGCTTGTACACTATCATGATGATTTTCTTTCGTTTGTGCATGAAGTGTTGGATCATATGAAAATAAGGCAATAAGACTTATAAAAGGGAGGAGAAATATATTACGCCGTTTCATGAAAGAAAAAATATCTCCCATCCATAAAATGAGAAAATTGTCAAAGGCGAATAATAAGATGGCTAATCCTAAAAGTGGACCGATAAGATTTTTTTCTTTTGTATCGTAAGATAAAGGGCTTTTATTAAGAGAAGTTGGCAATGATGATTGTTTCATCAAGTGCGACGAATGAGTTAAGAGATTGAGTGCATAAAAATCGCTTTTGACACCATAAAGTCCTGGGGGAGTATTATAGGAAGGATGGGGTGGATTTTGAGAGTCAAAGACCAGTGGAACAACATGAGAGGGCGGTACTTGTAATTGTCCGTCAGCGGCTATGGTTCGCCACGGGTTTTGTACCATTGTTCTTTTTTCTCTATGTGTTAGGTTGGTGTTTTCGTGAGACCCTAATGTGATTAGTTTTTGCAACATTTGTGCAAAAAAGCCAGAAAGAGGAAGATTAGACCATGTTGGGTCAGGAGCAACATGAATGAGAATGAGGGTTCCTTTACCACGTTTTGCTGCGGTAATAAGAGGGGTTCCATCCGCAAGGCTAAGCCACGTTTTTTCAAAAAGATCTGGGGCTGGTTCTGCGAGGATTTGGCGCGAGACAGAGACATCTTCTGGAAAAGGGAGATCAAAGAAAAAACTATTTTTTGCAAAAGGAGCAAGCTTTTGTGGTTTCGTCCAAGACATAATACTTCCAAGGAAACGTTGACCCTGACGCAGCGGTATCGGAAGGAGACTATCATAATGTTCTGCACTACTGAGTTTTTCTCCTGCAAAGCGGATGAGTGTTCCCCCTTTATTCACAAAATCAGAAAGTTTTTTTTCTGCTTTTTCAGGCATGTTAACCATGTCGCTCATAATGAAAACAGATGGATTTTGTTTAAGCAAATAATCAATATCCGTTGAAAGCTCTCTTCCACCGGCGGTTATAAGCTGTGTATATTCCTGTAATGCTTTGATAATGTAATAAAATGGAGAAAGTAAAGGCTGTGCCATTTCATTGGTATCGGGTGATAGAAGAGCAACACGGCTTATCCTATTATGGCTGTCTACCAAGAAAGTTGCAGCAGCATGGTTTTGATTATTCATTTTTATCCAAGCGATGTCATTGCGTAGTTCAAGTGGTACATCAAAAGGGACAAGAGCTGTTGTTTCTCCTTCAGAAAAATTTTTCGTAAATTGACCGAGAAGTTGATTGTTTGAATCGTAGAGGTTGAGTGTAGCGGAAGTTTTGCCGTGTGTTGTTGAGCGGATAATACGCGCGACCATACTTCCATCATTATTTTCTACGGATGTTATACCGATTAAATCGGAAATATCCGCCAAATACCATAAGAATTTTTCAGGTTTTAATTCTTCAAGCAAAGCAAAAGTTTGCTCATCTTCATTTGTTTGTAATCCATCACTTAAATAAGCAATATCAAGAGGTTTTCCTTTGGTTATTTTTCTGAGTTTTTTTAAGACATGCACACGGTTGACAGACCAAGGACGCGGTTGCAAATGCATTAAATGCTGTTTTATAATCTTAGCTGGTTGGGGCTCTATATTGGAGATATCATTTTCAGCCGTTGCAACAAGGTAAATATTTTTTTGCTGTTTTTCTGCCTGTGTAAGGAGCATTTCAGCGATAGAGATGCGCTTTTTCCATTCTTTTACAGAAGCCCAACCATTATCAATAATGAGTGCAAGGGGTTGAGATCCCGAAAAGCTGATTGGTTTTTGATTCCACGTGGGGCGTGCTAAAGCTATGATAACAAGTGCCGCTATGGTTAAACGCAACAAGAGCAACCACCAAGGTGTATGTTTTGCTGTTTCCTGCTGATGAGTCGGTTTGGGTAAGAAGCGTAACGGAGGGAAAAGCTCTTTACGCGGAGATGGAGGAGTTATCCGCAACAGCCACCAAATGACCGGTAGGAATAAAAGCCCTAGTAACAGAAAGGGAGCAGAAAAACTCAAAGCGCCCCCCTTTTTTGCAATGGAGAGCCGCCCATTGTATTTGCAAGATAAAAAATGGTCTCTGTTAAAGGTTGATCCGTTGTACTAACATGATAAGACCATCCTTGGCGTGCGCAAAAATTTGCCAATTCTTGTCGCCTTGCGTGATATAGTTTACAATAGTTCTTACGAAGATCTTCTGCTTTTGTGGAAACATGTTTCTCTTTCGTTTCAGGATCAAAAAATTCTGTGTGGCCTGTGTAGGGAAAGCTTTCTTCTGCGGGATCAGAAATTTCAATTAAATGAGCTGTCACCTGTTTTGTAGTTAAAACAGTTAAATGTTGGATGATTTTTTCAGGATAGTCGAGAAAATCACTCATTATAACGACATGTGAAAAGCGTGTAATCGTTGAAAAATCCGGAAATGAATTTTCATCTGAATGATTTTCTAAAGCAAAGGCTATTCGCTCTACGACATTTGATGTCATTGTGGGGGACATTAAGTTTGGAATAGCAATATGTTCGCCACTGCGAGCAAGAAGTGATGCTAGGGTAAGGGTAAGAATAATGGCATGATTACCTTTAGAGATTTTAGAAAAGCGCGAACAGTAATGCATTGATGCGCTCTGATCGAGACAGAGCCAAACGATTTGTGTCATTTGCCATTCGTGTTCGCGGAGATACGTATTTTCATCACGCGCTGAGCGACGCCAATCAATGCGGGTAATGGATTCTCCTTCCATATAGGGACGAAATTGCCAAAAGTTTTCCCCATTACCGCGTTTACGTTGTCCATGCCATCCGGTTATCAGTGTATTAGCGATATGACGCGCTTGTAAAAGGAAATATGGCATTTTGCCAATATCCTTATGGAGTTCATTTGCCAGCGACAATGGAGGCTTTTGTAAAACTTTTTTGCCAATAGCCATTCAAAGAGCATCTTTCACAAGATTATTGATAATATCTTTTACGGTTATATCTTCAGCACGGGCAGAAAAATTAAGAGCCATGCGGTGTTGTAATACGGGATAGGCCAATGCTTCAACATCATCAAGTGAGGGGGCTAAGCGTCCATAATAAAGAGCACGGGCGCGAACACAAAGTGAAAGGGCTTGTGATGCCCGTGGACCAGGTCCCCAAGAAACATAAGTATTAGCAAGGCTATTGTCTTTATGAGGGCGAGTTGAGCGGACAATTTTTAAAATAGCTTCGATCACATTTTCTGAAAGAGGCATTTTGCGAACGATATTTTGAATTTTTTGCAATTTTTTGGCAGATAAAATTGGTTTTGCATTTGATTTCTTTTCTTTTGTTGTTTCTAAAATGATCCGTCGCTCTGTTGTGAGGTCAGGATAGTCAATATCGATTTGCATCAAAAAGCGATCTAGTTGCGCTTCAGGAAGTGGATAGGTTCCTTCTTGTTCGAGAGGATTTTGCGTTGCAAGAACATGAAAAGGTTGTGGCAAATCATAACGGTTCCCTGCAACAGTAACATGATATTCTTGCATAGCTTGTAAAAGGGCTGACTGTGTCCGTGGAGAAGCACGATTGATTTCATCGGCCATGAGAAGTTGCGTGAAAATAGGACCTTGAATGTATCGAAAAGAACGTTTACCGTCTTTATCGGAATCCATAATTTCAGAACCAATAATATCCGATGGCATTAAGTCAGGAGTAAATTGGATGCGTTTTTCGTCAAGCCCTAAGACTGTTCCCAATGTTTCAACAAGACGTGTTTTTGCAAGTCCTGGAGCACCAACAAGAAGGGCGTGACCACCAGCAAAAATAGCGATTAAAGCATATTCGATTACCTGATTTTGCCCAAAAATAACTTTGTCAATTTCTTGTTGTAAAATATCCAATTCTTTGTGTGCCGTATCAATATCATCAATAATGACTTGAGCCTCATGATTGATATTGACCTTTTTTACAGAATTGGATGATGGATCATGTTGACTCATATTTCTTCCTTAAGGCGTTTGTCGCAAAAATGGTAATTTTCTCTGCATGATAATGGATATCTTATTGTTTGTAACAGAAAATGAGAAGAAATGAAGTATCATATGCCATTTTTTCATATTCGTATACAAGAAGAGAAAAGTTTTTTGGAAGGAATAGACGTGTTTTATAAGGGATGTCTTAAAAATTTTGTTGTATGAAGAGAGTTCTTTAAAGCAATGAAGACAACTTTTTTGAAAGGTTAAAGGGTGAACATAAGACAGGACTTCAAACAGGTTGCGTGGTTACAACAAAGGGATATCCAAACACTTCTTCGTGTTTTGTCTTTGGAGGGAGAAGAGGCGCGTATTGTAGGGGGAGCAGTGCGCAATCAACTGCTAGGGCAGCCTATTAGTGATATTGATATTGCAACAACCTGTTTGCCGCAACAGGTTATTGCACGTGTAGAAGAAGCAGGATTTAAAGCTATTCCTACAGGGATTACTTTTGGTACAATAACAGTAGTTGCTCATTCATGTTCCTATGAGGTTACAACGCTTCGCTGCGATATTGAAACAGATGGTCGTCATGCAAAAGTGGCATTTGGTCGTGATTGGAAAAAAGATGCTGAACGGCGGGATTTTACGATAAATGCGCTTTATTGTGATGCTGCTGGCAATCTTTATGATGATGTGGGAGGTTTGAGTGATATTGCTAGCCGAACAGTTCGTTTTATTGGGATTGCAGAAGATCGTATTTGCGAAGATTATTTGCGTATTTTACGTTTTTTTCGCTTTTTTGCATGGTATGGAGCAGGGCGACCTGATGTACAAGGATTGAAGGCATGTGTTCGTTTAAAAGACGGTTTAAAAAAACTTTCTTCTGAACGTATTTGGGCAGAAATGAAAAAGCTTCTTACGGCGTTTGATCCAACGCGTGCTCTGTTATGGATGCGACAAAGCAGAATTTTGGCACTCATTTTTCCTGAAACAGAACGATGGGGTATTGATGCAATTCACGCATTGGTGAAGACAGAACACGCTCTTGGTTGGAAAGTTGATCCATTGTTACGGCTAGAAAGCCTTCTTCCTCCTGACCCCATACGTCTTCATGAAATGGCACAGCGCTTGCATTTTTCCCATAAAGAAAGAACGCGATTAAAAGAATGGGCAGAGTTAGAAATAATAAACCAAAACAGTTCTGATCATTTTGTGCAAAAACTGATTTATTTTCATGGACGACAGCCAGTTTTAGATCAATTATCGTTGTCTGTCGCTGCATCACATCTCGATAATCTGGAAAAAAGTGATGCTTTGCAAAAAGCAGAGGATTATGTCAAGCTTCATCAACTTGCCAAAAAATGGCAGATTCCAACTTTTCCCATTAATGGTAACGATTTAATAAAGAAAGGTTTTGCTAAAGGTGTGCTTTTAGGAAAAAAGCTTAAAGAGTTAGAAATGATATGGGTTGAAAGCGGATTTTTAATGGATCGTCATGTATTATTAGAAAAAATTGATTTATAATAATAATTCATTATTCGTCATGTGAAACAAGAGCTCTGAATATTGTAAGGTTATTTCAAACCTGTTCTTATTACATCAATCAAAATTATAGCCTTACACATTACAAGTGGGGAAATCCGTGTGAGGAAAAATGATTACAGAGAGAAAAAAAGTCTCGTATGAACCATTTCAAAGATAAGGATTTTGAAAGTGAAAACGGATAAAAAGAATAATGATAGCGGTTTGCACTTTGTATGAGCATAAAGAGGGGGATGTCCAATGGATTTTTACTATGAGGAGTATTTAATCATTCATAGGTGGTGATATGAAATGGATGTGATGAGCATTAAGAAATATTTATTTTATCAGCACTTGATTGTTGGAAAATGATAAGCGTTATACGCTCTAACTGTTCTTTATATGTTGTATATTGTTTTCGTGATAATTTATGGGTTTTTATAGGCATTCTGTAAGTTATTCCAAAAGTATTATTGAACTTTATGCGCTTTTAATTACTCATTATATTCTACTAAAGATTTTAATGGAATTGTTGTGTTTTTATAGATTACAGTTTCTTTCATGATAACCAATTTGTCGTAATGCTTCTCCCGTTGTTATGGCTACGCACATGGCGAGATTTAGAGAGCGTGCCTGTGGTTGCATGGGAATTTTCAATGTGTAATCGGCAGCTTCATGAACATAATCGGGAACCCCAGCTGTTTCACGACCAAAAAGTAAAACATCATTTTTTTGATAGCATATCTGCGTATAGCATGTTTTTGCTTTTGTACTTAAAAGCAACAGACGGCGGTTAAAGTGTTTCATGGAGCTTATAAAATGTTGCCAATCGATGTGTCGTTCTAAGGAAGCATATTCGAGATAATCCAATCCTGCGCGTTTGAGATTACGATCCGACAGATTAAAGCCTGCGGGTTCAATAATGTGCACATGTAAACCAAAACAAGCGCTGAGACGTAAAATCGTTCCAGTATTACCAGCGATATCAGGTTGGAAAAGAGCTATATGAAGTGTCATGTTCTCTGTAATATGATTTTTCTTTCGACTTTGTAAAGAAGCGCCACAATTTATTCGAAAAATATGCTTTGAGAAATACATGTTTTTTTACGTTTAATTTTTATTCACTTTAAATTTCAGGGAAAAAGTTATGTACACAGGTTTGTTTGGGATAAGAGAGAATCTCCCTATTAGGGACTTCCTTTATATTGAGCGATACATGAAATGGATTGGCTCATTATGTTGAAAAGTGGGATATTTAATAAGGTTAGATCATCCATTTTAATGAAAATCAACAAAATATGCTTTTTATGCAAAAGCAGAAGCGGAAAAAATACTCATTCAACCAGTTGGAATTGAGGGAGGGAGAGGTGCTGTAAATGTGTTAAAGAAATAATCGATAAGCTCAACTTATTTACTGAGACCTGGTCATAACAAGACTATGTTTCTTTCTTTAGGAGTGTTTATTTACACGCTATCTCCATTTTTCACAGGCGGGGGAGTAATTTTGATTGATTAATATGAATAGGTTTGAAATGAAAGAAGTTTACGGTGTTTCAGTATTTCATTCACTCTGTAAAACGATGAATTATCATTATAAAGCAGTTTTTTGTATAGACCATACAAATGGCAGAAGTTTTTTACAGGCATGTTGTTATGGTTGAGGCAACTCAGTGATCAAGCATTGTACAATGGGAGAGGGTATGGTAGAAGAATGTTTTAGCAAATAGTCTCTTTAAGTTAAGGCCATGGTTGAGCAAACGAGGCGGGATTTTCTGTTTTTGGTAACAGCTGTTGCAGGAGCAGTTGGAATGGGAGCGGTTGCGTGGCCTTTTATCCGTCAGTTGCGTCCAGATGAAGCTATTTTGGCATCTTCCTCTGTTGAGGTTGATCTTTCTGGTATTGAAGAGGGGATGTCGGTGACGGTAAAGTGGCGAGGACAGCCTGTTGTTATTCGAAATCGTACGACAAAAGAAATTGCTGATGCGCGCGCTACTAAATTAAGTCTTCTAAAAGACCGTCAAGCGCGAAATCCTAATCTTGAAGGTGAAAAAGAAGCAACAGATTTTGCGCGTTCAGCAGGTAAAGGACGTGAAAATTGGCTTATTGTTATTAATCTTTGTACGCATCTAGGCTGTGTAACACTTGGGCAATCGGGTAAATTTGGAGGATGGTTGTGTCCTTGTCATGGGTCTGTTTATGATACTGCTGGAAGAGTGCGGTCAGGTCCAGCTAACTATAATTTGGCTATTCCACCTTACCAATTTCTTTCTGATACTTTGCTCAAAATAGGATAAGGTTATGACAAGCTTTCCTCCTTATTGTCCTAAAAATGCTCTTGCTCGTTGGTTTGATAAGCGTTTTCCTCTTCCTCGTTTTTTTTATAATACATTTATAATTTTTCCTGTTCCGCGTAATCTTAATTACTTTTACACATTTGGCGGTATTTTGACCATTATGCTTTTATCACAGCTCTTGACTGGTATTGTCTTGGCTATGCATTATGTTCCAGATATTCATTTGGCTTTTGAAACTAGTGAACGATTTCGGCGTGAAGGGCAGTTTGGTTGGCTTTTTCGTCCATGGCATTCTGTAGGATCTTCGTTTTTTTTTATTGCTGTTTATATCCATTTGGCACGTGGACTTTATTATGGTTCTTATAAAAATATGCGAGAAATGGTGTGGGTTACAGGTATTTTTATTTATATCATCATGATGGCAATAGCATTTTTTGGTTATGTGCTTGTTTGGGGGATGATGTCTATTTCAGCGGCTTCAGTGATTGCAGGGCTTTTAAAAACGATACCTTTGGTGGGGACATGGTTGCATGAGACACTTCTGGGTGGTTATGGCGTAGGACAACCAACGTTGAATCGTTTTTATGTTTTCCATTATGTTTTATCATTTGTTTTGCTTCTTTTTGTGGGGCTGCATATTTGGGCAATCCATTGTGTTGGGCAAGGCAATCCAACGGGTCTTGCTATACAATCAGATAAGGAAACGGTTCCATTTTCACCTTATGCGCTTATCAAAGATATTTTTGCTATTACTGTTTTTCTGATCTTCTTTGCCTGGTTTTTGTTTTATATGCCCGATTATATGGGGCAGGCTGAAAATTATAATGTGGCAGATCCTTTAAAAGCACCTCTTCGTGTGGTTCCAGAATGGTATTTTTTGCCTTTTTATGCGATACTTCGTGCTATAACTTTTGATATTGGTATTTTCCCTTCCACTTTTGTGGGCTTTGTTTTATTCGTCAGTTCGATTTGCATTTTAATTTTTGTGCCATGGTTAGACCGCTCTAAAATATGTTCAGCAAGATATCGACCTGTTTATAAAATTTTCTTTTGGGCGTTGGTTATTGATGTCGTTTTCCTTGGTTGGTTGGGGTCAAGAGAAATAAATGACAAAATCCTTTTATGGACGCAATTGGCTACGGTTTATTATTTTATATTCTTTTTGGTTATTTTGCCTACTTTGCCAGCCTTTGAAAAAAATTGTTCTCTTCCTTCTTCAATTATGCAAGATTTAAAACAGAAAAAAAAGAGACTATGGTAAATGTTTTTGTCGGACTGATTGTTATCGTTGCTATGAGCTTTTCTGCTCAGAGTTTAGCGAGAGATGCCTCTGATCAGGAGGAGGAATTTATTTCTTTTCCTTTAAGGATTCCTAAAAAACAAGAATGGAGTTTTTCAGGTCCATTTGGGTTTTATGATAAGGCGCAATTGAGGCGTGGGTTAAAGGTTTATAAACAAGTTTGTTCCAGCTGCCATGGGCTAAAATATGTGGCTTTTCGCAATTTAAAAGCTCTTGGGTATGATCAAGAACAGATTAAAGCTTTGGCGGGGCAATATGAAGTGCGCGATGGTCCTAATCGAGAAGGAAAATTTTTTAAACGTGCTGGGGTTGCAACGGATTATTTCCCTTCTCCCTTTGCGCATGAAGAAGAAGCAAGATTTATTTTGAATAGTGCTTATCCTCCAGATTTGTCATTGATGGTACGTGCACGTAGTGTATCTTTGCCTTTTCCTGCTTTAATTACTGATGTATTATCTCATTATGATACAGCGGGTCCAGATTATATTACAGCTCTTTTAACAGGATATCAGAAGGCACCAGAAAATATGAAAATTGCTGAGGGTTATTGGTATAATCCTTATTTTATTGGCGGGAATTCTTTAACTATGGCTCCTCCTTTGAGTGATGGTATGGTTTCTTATGAAGATGGAACTCCAGAAATCATTGAACATTACGCGCGCGATGTTTCTGCTTTTTTGATGTGGGCTGCCGATCCTCATATGGAAATTCGTAAAAAAACCGGTTTTCGTGTTATTTTATTTTTAATCATTTTTGCAGGGCTTGTTTATATTTTAAAAAATCGTATTTGGTGTGGTTTAGAAGAAGAGTTAGAGAAAGAAACAAAAGACGAAATAAAGAAAAAATGATAAAGCGACAAGGCTTGAAAGAGTATAGAGTATAAAGAGCATAAGGAACAAATCTGTTTATGATGCATTGAGATTTTATAAAGTAAAAGCAAAGTAAAAACGGAGATGTTAAAATGAAAAAAATTGCATGTACTACTCTTATGTCAATTTTGATGGTTTCTAGTACTTACGCCCAGTCTTTTGAAGTGCCTTCAAAACCTGAAATGATCTCTTCTACGGGTATTGTACAGGTGGGGGTAGATAAGTCTGTGCGTTATGTGACACCTTTAGCAACGGATTTTGTTGCTTCCAGCCTTATAGGCGCCAATGTCTATAATATAGAAGATGAAAATATTGGTGAAGTAAAAGATATTATTTTGCGTGAAAATAATATTGCAGGGTTTGTTGTTGCTGTTGGTGGTTTTCTTGGCATAGGCGAGAGTTATGTAGTCGTTTCTCCAGAAACAATCCAGATGACAAATGATTATGGTAAATGGAAACTCATTACAAATGCGACAAAGGATTCTTTAAAGGACGCTCCAACATTTAAATACGAAGGGCGTTGGGCGCGCTAATTTTATATGTCCATTCTTTAATGGATAAAACTGTTGCTATCATAATAATATGCTAGCAACATTTTTTTTGTTCAAAAAATTCTTGGCAGCTTTTGCTACAAGATTCCAAGGACCTATTACAAGGTTTTCAAGATAAACTATTAAGACAGAGTGAAGATTTAAGTATTATGTTTAAATAACATGACATCGCCATCTTGTACAATGTATTCTTTTCCTTCATCGCGGGCTTTTCCTGCTTCTTTTGCACCACTTTCTCCACCCAGAGCAATATAGTCATTGTAACTGATGGTTTGGGCACGAATGAAACCGCGCTCAAAATCTGAGTGAATAACGCCAGCTGCTTGGGGAGCTTTTGTACCACGCGTAATTGTCCATGCTCGTGTTTCCTTAGGCCCACAGGTGAAGTAAGTAATGAGATCAAGCAAAGAGTAGCCAGCACGAATAAGGCGATTTAAACTTGGTTCGAAGAGTCCTAGAGCATTGAGATATTCTGATGCTTCAGCATCACTCAGTTGTGTGATTTCCGCTTCGATAGAAGCAGAAATGATAATGCTTTGCGCATTTTGCTCTGTTGCCATTTTTTCAACTGTTTGGGTAAAGCTATTTCCATGAGCGGCGTCATTTTCGCTTACGTTACAAACATAAAGTACAGGCTTGGAGGTTAAAAGATTCAAACTCTTAAGAATGGGGTGTTCATCGGAAGAGATATCTTTGAGTAATAACCGGACAGGGTTTCCCTGTTGCAGTATGTTTAATGCTTTTTCCATAAGGGGTAAAATTGTGAGAGCTTCTTTATCTTTTCCGGTTGCTCGTTTACGAATTTGTATGATTCGTCTCTCAAGACTTTCAAGATCCGCAAGCATGAGTTCGGTTTCAACGGTTGTGGCATCACTAACAGGATCAATACGCCCTTCTACATGGGTAATATCTTCATTTTGAAAACATCGTAAAACGTGGACAATGGCATCGACTTCGCGAATATTGGCTAAAAATTTGTTTCCTAAACCTTCGCCTTTTGAAGCTCCTCGTACAAGCCCCGCAATATCGACGAAGTTAATGCGTGTAGGAATTATTTCTTTTGAACCAGCGATTGATGCAATTTTTTCCATTCGTAAATCTGGAACAGCAACTTCACCGGTATTGGGTTCAATGGTACAAAAAGGATAATTGGCAGCCTGTGCAGTGGCTGTTTTTGTTAATGCATTAAAAAGAGTTGATTTCCCAACATTAGGTAATCCGACAATACCGCATTTAAAGCCCATGAGAGTCTTTCTTTTCTTTTGATTTTATAGTCAAGATAGCTTCTTTTTTATAGCATATTTTCAGAAGAGTTATAGTCTTTGTGTTGCGATAAGTGAGAAAAAAGTCTAAAGTAACAGATAATCTGCTTTTTTACCTTAGTTCTTCTTATCTTAATGCTCTCCTTAGTCTCAAGGATAAGAAAACTTCGAATTAATGTTAATAATGTGCTAAGTTTTTCATGATATGCAAATCTGCATAAATAATTAATCGGAGAAAATAGAAGAGTGTTATCTCGTTGTGCCTTTTTAATTGCAGCACTTTTAGCTTTGGCTGGATGTGCTACACATCAGTCAGATATGTCATCGGTTCCTTTTCAACAAGTTCGATACATTCCACCAGAAATACAGGCTTTGTACGGTCCTGTAACGAATGAGACCTATTTGTTACCTGCTGTTGATCTTGCGACAATTGATCCAAAGTTTTGGCGACAAGAAGTGATTTATTATACATCTTATCCACCTGGAACATTGGTTATCGATACGCAAGAGTGTTTTCTTTACCTTATTGGTGAAAATGGAAAGGCTTTGCGTTATGGGATTGGGGTCGGTAAGGAAGGTTTAGCATTTGATGGTGAAGGGGTTGTACAGCGCAAGCGTCGGTGGCCAAATTGGGCTCCTACTGCAGCTATGATGGCTCGAGAACCAGAACGTTATGGTCATCTTGGGAAAGGAATGCCACCAGGACCCGATAATCCATTAGGTGCGCGGGCACTTTATTTGTTCAAAAATGGGAAAGATACACTTTTCCGTATTCATGGCTCACACGAATCGTGGTCAATTGGGCGTGCTATTTCAAGTGGGTGTATTCGTTTGCTTAATCAAGATATTATTGATCTTTATGATCGTGTTCCCGTTGGTTCGCGTGTTGTGGTCTTACAAAACAATAGGAGTATTCCTACAGTTTATAGTCAACAATCAAATGGCTATGATCCGCTACAGTCGACCATTCAGCCAAATGATTTTTTTTAATTTAGGGGAGAAGATTGGAGAGAGCCATTTGAATCTTTTGGTTTGCTGTTCAATCTTCTCTTTCTCTCAAAAGAGAAGATAAGCCTTTCTTTTTCAAAAGTGTACATAAGCTTGTATTCTTATTCTGTTTTCTAGCTTCTCACGTTGCCAACAGATTTTGCCTTTGAGAAAGTTTATAAGAGGCATTTTTTTCTTTTTTCAAGAGTTCTTATCCATATGCTTCACGCGACTGTGATACGCAAGTCAATGGCTTTGATTGTTTTTTATCGTTTGTGAAATTTCATTCATAAAGAGGGATTTATCATCTTTTATAAGGAGAGCGATATTTTTTGCAATTGCCTCTAAGAGAGGGGATAACCATTCTTGATCAGATTTGGTAAAATTTCCCAGAACATGCTGATGAACAAGTTCTTTTTTTCCAGGATGACCAATTCCTATGCGTATACGACAATAGTCAGTACCACAATGGGCATCAATAGACTTAATACCATTATGCCCATTATTTCCTCCACCAATTTTTATACGAACTTTTCCCGGTGACAGGTCTAACTCATCATAAATGATGATCAAATTCTTCAAATCTAATTTATAAAATCGCAAAGCTTCACCGATAGCTTGACCAGAAAGATTCATAAAAGTTTGCGGTTTTATAAGAAAAATTTTCTCATTATTTATGAAACCATTGGAGATTTCTGCTTGAAACTTCTTCGACCATGGAGAAAAAGAGAAGGACTGATAAATGGCATCAACAGCCATAAAACCGATATTATGGCGGTTATTTTGATATTGTAAACCAGGATTGCCAAGACCAGCAATAAGCCACATGTGCATCTTCAGTCAAAGTATGAGTAAGATAATGTCTCATAAATTAAGGCGGAAAGAATTCCCGCCTTTTGAATTTTATGAAGTTTGCGTGTCTTCTTCATCGTCTTCTTGTTCAGAAGTTTCATCACTGACATCCATGCCAGCAGGAGCTGAAATGGTTGCAATGGTAAAATCTCGATCTTGGATGATGGGAGTCACATCTTTTGGCAGTTGCACTGCTGAAATGTGAATAGAATCACCAATAGAGTAGCTGGCGAGATCAATTTCAATAGCTTCAGGAATAGCACTTGCTGGAGCAGTACATTCAATTTCGTGCCGGACAATATTGAGGACACCACCCTTTTTAAGTCCAGGTGCTGTATCTTCATTGAGGAAGTGGACAGGAATATTCACTTCTACAACGGATTTTGCTGAAATGCGTAAGAAATCTACATGGAGGGGAAAGTCACGCACGGGATCTAATTGATAATCTTTTGGCAAAACCATAATTTTTTGCTTGTCAAGAATAATCGTTGCAATGGTGGTACGAAAACCACCGGCATGAATTTTGTAGAAAATTTCTTTATAGGGAACTGTTATTGCCAAAGGGGGTTGTTTTTCACCATAAATGACAGCAGGAATAAGACCGTTGCGGCGAAGTTCACGGGAGGACCCCTTACCAACCCGCTCGCGTTTTTCGGCCTTAAGAGTGTAGCTTTTGCTCATAATTTAAGTCCTTTTTACATGATTGGAGATCCTTCAAAAACAATAATAGTTTTTGCATGGATATGAAGATATGCGCTAACCAACAGCGATCGCTCCATTCTGCGTTGCCTCCAAGGGTGTCTACGCAGAAGCTTGTTCTATAATTCAAACTATTCATAGATGCAAGAGTTGTGGGAAAAATCGATGATTTCTACCGTTAAAAAGGAGGAAATGTTACAAATTACGGTGTGGATGGAGAATCAACCAATATGCGCTGGCACTGATATGTTCAAAATCAAACACTGGAGATGTTATGAAGGTTGAGATTGCCTTGGGTGAGATGTCAGAGAGTCGTGCTTTGCATAAATCGATGCCAGCACTTCTTGATCTGGAAGAATTATTGGCGACACGTCTTCTTGTACAAGGTAATTCCGGTTCAGGGAAATCACATCTTTTACGCCGTCTTTTGGAGCAAAGTGCTAAGTGGGTGCAGCATTGTGTAATTGATCCAGAAGGCGATTTTGTAACTTTGGCAGATAAATTCGGTCATGTTATTGTAGAGGCTCAACGTAGTGAATTAGAATTGACTCGTATTGCTCATCGCATTCGCCAACATCGGGTTTCAGTGGTATTTAATCTTGAAGGTTTGGATACTGAACAACAGATGCGTGCTGTAGGGGCTTTCCTTGGGGCACTGTTTGATGTGGAACGTGATTATTGGTATCCTATGCTTGTCGTTGTCGATGAAGCACAATTGTTTGCTCCAACTGCGGCAGGAGAAGTTTCTGATGAAGCACGTAAGATTTCTCTTAGTGCTATGACCAATCTTATGTGTCGAGGTCGTAAACGTGGTCTTGCTGGTGTTATTGCGACACAACGTTTGGCTAAGTTGGCCAAAAATGTTGCTGCTGAAGCTTCAAACTTTTTAATAGGGCGGACTTTTTTAGATATTGATATGGTGCGCGCTGCTGATCTTTTGGGAATGGAGCGCCGCCAAGCGGAAATGTTTAGAGATCTTGAGCGGGGGAATTTTATAGCTTTAGGTCCCGCTTTATCACGACGTCCCTTACCAATCATTATCGGTTCTGTTGAAACTTTGGCACGCTCTTCTAGCCCTAAATTAATGCCACTTCCAACAGAGCGGGATGATGTGCAAGAGCTCGTTTTTACTGCTTCACCAGAGGAAATTTTAAAGCCATTTAAACAAATACGAGAGCCGATGAGGGAAAAATCAATGCACGAGATGTTAGAGGAGGTAGTGCATAAAAAACAAGAGTTGTTGGAAGAACCCCCAAGTTTATTTCCTGAACTTTCTGATGTTGAGCGTGACGGCCAAGCAGAACATATTATTCGGGAAATTCTTGAAGATTATGAGGCTTTTTATCGTTCAACAGCGGTGCTTTATCAAGATTTTTCAGTTCGTTGTCGTATCCATGGTATGTCAAAGGTTCCTTTTAATCTTTCACAGTTTCGGCGTAAATTGGCTATTGCTCAGGCTTTTGTTGATGAACAAACGGCTGTCAGTGAACATTGGAAACATATTTTGCAGATATCAGAAAGTTTAGAAGAAGATGTCCAAGGAGTGTTCTTGAATGTAGCACAGGCTGCATTAGGGGGAAAGCCATGTCCATCGGATGCATTTTTAGCACGTCTTTATGGAACTCATTCTTTAAGCCGTGCACGCCGACTTTTAACCTACTTTGAAGAGCGTGGACTTATTGTTATTCACACGCATTTTAGTGGTCAACGTATTGTTGCATTTCCTGATCTTGGTGTTGAAACAGCACCCGGAGACCCCAAGGAACCACTTTAACCAAATAAGCTGGAAACCGATTGTTCTGCTGCTGTCCTTGCTATTGCTTCCCCAATAAGGTCGGCAATGGGCAAAACACGAATATTATGGGCGTTCTCAATAGCTTGTGTTGGCATAATTGAATCTGTAATAACCAATTCTTTCATCTCTGAATTGCTAATTCGTTCGATTGCATTACCAGAAAGAACACCGTGCGTGATATAAGCCGTGACACTATTGGCACCATGTTTAAGCAGAGCACTTGCTGCATTGCATAAAGTTCCACCTGAATCAACAATATCATCAAGCAAAAGGCAATCTTTTCCCGATACATCTCCAATGATATTCATAACCTCTGATTCACCGGGACGTTCACGACGTTTATCCACAATAGCAAGCAAACTGTTCAAACGCTTGGCGAGCGAGCGTGCGCGTACAACACCACCCACATCAGGTGAAACAACAATAACATTTTCAAGAGAATAATGCACTTTGACATCGCGAGAAATGACAGGAACAGCATAAAGATTATCCGTAGGGATATCAAAAAAACCTTGAATTTGTCCTGCATGAAGGTCTAATGTTAAAACACGATGGGCCCCTGCTTCAGTAATCAGGTTGGCAACAAGTTTTGCGGAAATGGGAGTACGCGGACCAGGTTTACGGTCTTGGCGTGCATAGCCAAAATAAGGGATAACAGCTGTGATGCGACGTGCCGAAGAACGGCGAAGCGCATCAATCATGATGAGCAATTCCATCAAATGATCATTGGCAGGATAGGATGTAGATTGCAAAACAAACACGTCCTGTCCACGTACATTTTCATGCAGTTCTACAAAAATTTCTTGATCAGCAAAGCGCTTTACAGTTGCTTTGCCTAAGGGGATGTTCAAATAATTTGCAACATCTTCAGCTAGGCGTGGATTAGAATTTCCGCAGAAAAGTTTCATAGTAGAACCTCTAAATCATCATGGTGGGAATGCGACACGGTTTTTAATTTCTTTTTATTAAATTGCAAGAGAACGATTACAAAAGCCTTACAATTTTATCGATTATTGTTAAAGAGCTATGCGGTATGTTTTCTCTTTTTCCAAAAGTTTGTTGCTTTTAGAGCAAAGTTTTTTCTCCATGCGACAAAGAAATACGTATTGATTAAGCTTTTTGGTTATTACTTTATAAAAAAATGCTTTCAATATGGGGAATGTTTCATATTTAAGATGAATGAAGGGGAGTAAATAACAAAGAAGTATAATCTTGCTTTCAATCATTATAACTAAACATTGAAAATGATTCAGAGCAAATGCTATCATATTTTATGGGCTGGTAAATGATTTTGTAAAAAAAGCAAAGTACAATAGGATTTATTTTTACATTTGGGTAAAAATTTTAGTTTTGCAGTTTTGGTATTGTTTTAAAAAATAAAAGGGGATCATCTTTTATTTTTTAGCATAATAGTAGAAATTTGCCGTCCGTAATCAGGTTCACTACGGTGTATTGCACGGCGATAGGAGAAAAAACGCTGTTCATCTTTGTAGGTGCAAAGCTCTACACAAGAAGCATTAACGCCTGCTTCTATGAGTTGATGCATAATGAATGCCCACAGATTAAAGTAAAAGTGATTTATTTTGTCTTTTTTTATAAAATATTTTTGGTATTTACTGTGGCAATCAATAAATTGGTCGTAAAATTCGCTTGTTACTTCATAGTGGCAAGGACCAATACAAGGTCCAAGGACTGCTGTTATTGATTGTCTTTTGGCTCCTTGTTTTTCCATAACAGCAATTGTTTTCTCGATAATTCCATTTAAGCTTCCGCGCCAGCCAGCATGAGTTGCAGCGATGACACCTGCTTGTGGATCAGCAAACAGAATGGGTCCGCAATCTGCTGTAAGAATGCCGATTACGAGTTCTTGTGTGGTGGTAACGAGAGCATCGGCTTTAGGAGGGGAGCCGATAAAAGCTTTATCAACGACAACGACTTCACAAGAGTGTATTTGATTGACAGTGACTAAATTTTGTATCTCAACATCAAAATAATGAGCGACCAAAGTGCGGTTTTGTATAATATGTTCAGGGTGATCATTTGAGCTTTGGCCAACATTAAGGCTTTGGTAAAGGCTTTTTGAAACACCACCTTGACGAGTAAAAAAACCATGTTCTATCCCATGGGTTTGTAAAGTAGAAAGATTTTTTGCAAGAATGGGATGAGGGATAGATTTCATAAAAGTTCCTTATGGAGATTATTGGAAGCGAGGGTGGAGATGTTTATTTTAGTCAATGAATATTTCAGATACTGATGTGCTTATTGACAAAAGCGACGGTTATCAAAATTGGGGAGGTATGGAGATGTTTTTATCACAAACATGTAAAACTTTAAATAATTTTCCCATTTGATCTTGACCAGCAAGCCGTTCGATGTCCTGGCGGATTTTGTCTTGTAGTGTAGCACTTTTACTTACTCCAAGCTGTTTTGCGCGCTCCAGTAGCCCCATTTTTAAAAGAAAATCTCCTTGCTCGAAGATTTCAGCAAAACAACCTTGTTCAAGGGCTATGTTTTTTAAAAAAGAAAAATCAACATGGGATGTTAAATCATGTTCACCAGGGGCATCAAAAATATCACGGAATCTATGTTTTGACAGTGCTTGCAGTGTATCGCCAAATGCAAGATCAGCAGCACCATAGTCGATAAGTAAAGCAGAACCTGTCACTTGTACTAAATGGTGGCTGATTTGTTGCATGAATTGATGCCGTAAGGGGGAATATTCAAAAATTGTTCCGTCAGGCACTTTAGAACAATAGGTTTGTAGATAAGAAGAGGGAAGTTTATGCGGGGCAGCAATAAAGATGAGATCTCCATCTTGATTGACTGTAATGCAGCGCTCTTTCCATTCTCCATTGACTTTAATATATTGGTTGATAGGGAGTGTATCGAGAAGTTCATTAGCTATGAGGAAGAGAGGTTTTGAGGGGATTTGATTAAAATTTTCAATGCTATGGATTTGTTTTTGATAAGGGCAAAGGCGCTTTTTTTGTTCTTTTGCGAGTTTTTCACTTATTTCAAGGAGAAAAACCTCAGCTGCATTAAATGCTGTCGTAGATAATTTTTGAATGGTACGCAAAACATCATCCATGAGAGTTCCACGTCCTGGACCTATTTCAGCGAGGATAAAAGGGTGAGGACAACCATGAGCGTTCCAGCTTGCGAGAGTCCAAATCCCAATCATCTCTCCAAATAATTGGCTTATTTCGGGTGCTGTAATGAAATCACCAGCACGTCCAAAAGGTGTTTGTGTTTGATAATAACCAAATTGAGGATCGGTAAGTGCCAACGTCATATATTGGCTAACAGTGATTGGTCCATTAAGGGCAATAATTTCTTTAATTTTTTCTTTTAGATTGGTCATTTTCTGTCGATTTATATTTAAAGGCGTGGAGAAGAAGATAAAACCCTAAAAGAAGCATGGGAAGAGATAAAGCCATGCCATAGGTAAAACCAGTAGAATGGAAAAGAGTCGAAAACCATTCTGGATCTTCTTGAGGCGCACGGTAAACTTCAGAAATGCTGCGTGCTACTGCGTAGCCTATAATAAATGTTCCTGCAACAGCTCCAGGGCGCTTTAATGCCTTGAAGGCAAAAATGATAAGGCATAAGATGATGAAGAGAAGAAATCCTTCCATGAAAGCTTCGTAAAGTTGGCTTGGATGGCGCGGTAGATAGTGAGGATCGAGAGGAAAACAAACAGCCCAAGGACGTGTGGTAATATTGCCCCATAACTCTTGGTTAATGAAGTTGCAAATTCGTACAATGCCGATACCAATAGGAGCACCTGCAGCAATGATATCAAACATGGCTCGTATGTTAATATGATTTTTGCGGGCAAACCAGACCATAGCAATGATAATACCAATAAGTCCGCCATGAAAGGACATTCCCCCATCCCATACGGCAATGATAGCACTTGGATGGTTAAAATAGTAAATGGGATCCCATACAAGAACTTGTCCTAAACGCCCTCCGACAACAACACTTATGGCAGACCAGACAACAAAATCTCCGATCTTTTCTTTATCCATAGGAGGGTGGTCTCTATACCATAGAGATGTTTTTTTTAATAATTTTTGCGCATACCACCAAGCAAAAAGAATCCCCACCACGTAACCAAGTCCATACCAATGAAGTGCTATGGGACCTAGCTGGATAATGACAGGATCAAGAAAAGACGGAAAAGCAATGGCTGGACAAGAAAGATTGTTCATGAATTAAGCATCTTACATTATACGAGATGAATATAAAGTGACTCTGATGATCAGAAATGACAGATGAATGCACAATGGTCAAGTCAGTAGGGAGGCTAGTCAGAAAGGGGAATAGATTTCCACTGGTTTATTGCGGTAAAAAAATATGGTGATAAAAGAAATATTAAAAAATCTTAAAAAAAATCGTCATGAAAAATCTGCACAGTATGTAAAATATAGGGTAAAAGGAACAAATTACAGTATCTAAATGTTATGAGAATACGCTATAATGCGTGCGTCAATAATTAAAATTTAAGGAAAAATGTTATGCGTAATGGATCAAATCGTATTCTTGATGAATTAGCAAAATTAACAACAGATGCTGCTGACGTCGCGCAAGGTATACGACGTGAAGCTGGAACAGCTTTTCGTGTGCAGGCTGAAAAGATAGCAAACAAACTTGGTCTTGTTTCTCGCGAAGAGTTTGAGACTTTTAAGGAGATGATGCTGAAAATCCATGCTGATAATGCTGATTTGAAAAGGCGTCTTGATGATTTAAAAAAAGATGATTTAAAAAACGCAGACACAAAAAAAAAGTAAGATAGTTTCTTAAAAAAAGAATCTTCAAAAAAATATCCCCAATTTTTCAATATGATGCGTGAAACTAAAAAATGCTTAATCTTGAGTCTGTTAGAGCGGAGCATTTGTCTATTTTTGATTTTTTTTTGGGTAAAATACATTTTTTTGAATCAGGGGGGCTGGCGCTATGAAATTGTATCAATACACTGAAAAGACTTGATGATTCGTTTTATGACTATCAGGTTGCCCTAAACAGCGCGATTGTGTTCTGGGTGTTTGTGTGCTGTCGATGTTTTTATGTGTATTTGTTTGTTGTAAAGGTTCTGATTGTAGCAAAATATTGTTACAGTTTAGGCGGTTTATATTCTGTTGACAATGTTTTTAAGATGATTGAGGATTGTGATGAGGCTTGCATTTTGGGCCACAGAGAGAAAAGAGCACCCTGTTGACTTTATCGAACAGATTGCCTGTGAATATGATTGGTCGTTTGAGCGGGATGCGCAAGATGAAATTAGCGTTTGTGTGGAAGGAAAGCGCGCAAATTATCGTCTTGCTTTTTCATGGATGGAAGAGCATGAAGCACTTCATTTGGCTTGTTCGTTTGATCTTTTTATTAAAAATGCTCGAACAGCTGAAATACAGCGCTTATTGCTAGCAATTAATGAAAAGTTGTTGTTGGGACATTTTGATTACTGGCAAAGGAATAATTCAGTTATTTATCGGCAAGGTCTTCTTTTGGCTGGTGGGATGCATCCATCTCATATACAGGTTGAAACATTGTTGATACATGCACTTAAAGTCTGTGAAAGCCATTATGTTGCATTTCAGATGGTTGCTTTGTCGGGAGAAAGTGCTTACAAGGCACTGCAGTACACTTTGTTTGAAACTGTAGGGAATGCCTAAAATACACAGTCTGTTATTTTTACAGATGGTTTGCTGAAATATTGCTCATAGGGGGATATCAAGAATAGCGCGTAATCCTCCGAGTGGGCTCTCATCTAATTGTATATTGCCACCATGGCTGCGTGCTATGTCTTGAGCAATAGAAAGACCAAGTCCTGTTCCACTTGCATCTTGATTTCGCGCTTTATCAAGTCGAAAGAATGGCTTAAAAACTTCTGTGCGCATATTTTCATGAATTCCAGGTCCATTATCATCGATTATTAATATAAAAGATTCTTGTTGAGAGTTAGCTGTTAGTGTAACGGTTGTGCCATAACAAAATGCATTTGATACAAGATTGCTGACCAAGCGTATGAAAGCACGGGGACGTACTTGTATTTCTGTAGGACCTTCAATGGTGTAAGAAAATTGACGTTTGTGAAGATGAGCATCGGCGGAGAATTTTTGCATAAGAGCATTTAAATCAAAAGTCTTGACACTTTCACTTCCTTCACCACGAGCAAAAGCAAGATAATCTTCTAACATATTTTGCATGTCACTTACATCTTGCTCAAGCGGTTTAATATCAAAGTCAGTATTTACTAATGCTAGCTGAAGTTTAAAGCGTGTAAGAATGGTTCTTAAATCATGACTTACTCCTGAGAGCATCATGGTGCGTTGTTCGATTTGGCGTTCAATACGTTCTCGCATACGTAAAAAAGCAATGCCAGCACGACGGACTTCATCAGCTCCTTGTGGTTGAAATCCTTTTGGTAAAGGACGACCGCGTCCAAAGCTTTCTGCTGCTTCAGCCAATTGTTGAATGGGTTTGATTTGGTTGCGCAAAAAGTAAATTGCTATCAGCAATAAAACAAGCGCTGTTCCTACCATCCAGCTTAAAAAAATAGCAGTATTGGAAGCGTAGGCTTGGCTGCGTGGAGCAAAGACGCGTAAGATGTTGTGACCAAGGTGGATACGGATTTCAACAAGATTAGAATCGCCTACTGTATCAATCCAGAAGGAGCGGTTAATTTGGCGGGTGATTTCTTCACTCAGAAAATAATCAAGAATTGCGAAAAATGGTTTAGGTCCTGGAGGGGGAAGAGGGGAAGGGGGCAGGATAGAAATATTTAATCCCATGCGTTGTTGTGCAATACGCTTGATATCTTCATAGTTATCTTGTTGCGGATATGTTTCAATGATATCGATAATAGCTGAAATGTCATGCACGACAGCTATTGAAAGACGCTCGGTTACCATTTGCCAATGGCGTTCCATAAAAACGTAAGCAATGACTGTTTGCAGAAGCACCATAGGAGCGATAATAATGATCAAAGAGCGGGCATAAAGCCGTTTAGGCATTTTTTTCGTTAACCATCGAAGAAAAAATCTTAAAGGTTTGATCATTCTTGTGCCTATTCAATAGAGAGTTTATACCCTATTCCTCGCACGGTTTGGAGCCATATAGGCAGTGGTGGGTTTTTTTCGATTTTACGACGAAGGCGGTTGATCTGTACATCAATGGTACGTTCACTTATATTGCTGTCATCGGTCGCGAATTTATGGCGCGGAATTGTATTGCCTGCATTTTCGGCAAAAATGACCATCATTTCTTGTTCTTTATCTGTTAATTTAATAATTTCTCCCCCTTTTTTGAGTTCGCGCCGTGAAATTGAAAATATATAAGGTCCAAAAACGATCTGCTCAATTTTGGGTTGGTGAGGGGGAAAACCACGCCGTAAAATGGCATTGATACGAAGAAGAAGTTCACGAGGGTCAAAAGGCTTAGCAAGATAATCATCTGCACCCGCTTCTAAGCCATGGATACGATTGTCTATTTCTGATAAAGCTGTTAGCATGAAGATAGGAACATCCTTTGTTTGCCGGAGTGAATGAGTAAGATCAATACCGTTTTCACCAGGCATCATGACATCAACAATAAGAAGATCAAAATCTAAACTTGCCAACAGTCGTCTTGCTTCATTAGCATTGGCTGAAACTGAAACACGAAATCCATTTTTAATGAGAAACTGAAATAAAAGATTGCGGATACGAGTGTCGTCATCAATCACAAGAAGGTGAGGTGCGTCATCACACAAAACTTGAACATGATCGGACATTCTTAAAAACCTTGATAAAAATTTAGTTTACACAAAATGCAAGTTTACATAAGTTGTATAAAGCTGTCGAGCAGCACCTTTACCTTAAAGGAGAGAAAGTTTTATTTATAAATTTAAAAAAGTTATTTTTGAAAAGGATATTATGGGTAGTCTTAATATACATATTATTCCAGTTACGACATTCCAACAAAATTGCACTTTGCTTTTTGATAGTGAATGTAAAACGGGGGTTCTCGTTGATCCCGGTGGTGATTGGCCGCGGATTCAAGACGTAATCGAAAAGAATGGCGTTATCGTTGAGGCTATTTGGATAACACATGGTCATTTTGATCATGTGGGAGCAGCAATGCAAGCGAAAGAGGCGCTTAATGTAAAAATTATCGGTTCACATTGCGATGATAAGCCTGTGATGGATGCCGTGAGCGAAAGCGCAAAAAATTACGGCATCACTGATGCATGCATCTGTATTCCTGACCAATGGTTAGAAGATGGTGAGTGCGTTCATTTTGCTGGACATGTGTTTAAGGTTTTTCACACCCCAGGACATTCTCCTGGTCATGTTATTTATTTCAATGAAAAAGAACGCTTAGCTCTCTTGGGTGATGTGCTCTTTCGTGGTTCTATTGGACGCACTGATTTCCCCTTCTGTTCTCATGAAAAATTGATGCACTCTCTTCGAGAAAAAGTTTTACCCTTAGGCGATGATGTTTGTTTTATCTGTGGGCATGGTCCTAAAAGTAGCATAGGCTATGAGCGCCAAAATAATCCTTTTCTTCAAGATTTTAATATATGAGCAAACAAAAAAACGCTTTGAAGCGTTTTTTTGTGCCATTTAAGACTTTTTTAGTAGAACAGAAGTTAATTTATTGGGGCATAACAAATGTGTTCCAAACCATTACGGTCTCGAAAAGTCCCTGTTTTAGGGTTGAAGGAACGGTATTTTTTCTTGCAATAGTTAAGCCAATCAGATTCTAATGATTTCTGGAGTGGCTCATATTCCACCGTTTGCTGCACTTGATAAACTCTTTGATTTTGCGGAACTTTTTGATAAATCACCTGATTTTTTGGTACTATTTGATAAACCACTTGTGGCTGTTCTGGTTTTTTTAAAATTGTACCAAGAATACCCACTGCTAAAGCATCTCCTGAGTTGTCTATATGAATATTACTGTGTTTTGTCTTTTTGCGCTCAATGTGATGATATGTTTTGTTTTCAACATGATGATAATGATGATGATAATGATGATGATGATGATGTTGTTGTTGTTGTTCTGTCCTATTATGTTTGGCTTCAAATCTTCTAGAGTTTTCTTCAGAACGCTTGCGGAAATCATCAACAAACTTTTGGAAATCATCAGAATGACAGACATTTTTGCTATCAGAACAACGGGAGCTAGAAAAACTGGAACGCCAAATATCAATTTCCTTATCCATTTCCCTTGTCGCATCATCTCTTTCTTTACGCATCTTCCTCATCATATCATCTATTTCTCTCGTGATAGAGTGAGTAACATCCCATGCCATATCCGCAAGCGTTGTATTTAGCGGCATGAAAACGGTTGCAGTTGACATTGCTGATAATACCGCTAGCTTGATCACCTTTTTCATAATGATGCTCCTTGTGTAAATTCGTATTTTTCACATCCTACACATTTCAAACTGAATAGAGCCTGAACAATTTTGGACTTTATTGTGACAAAACAAAAGAAAATTCATTTAGTTAAACCCATTGCAGGTACAGTAAAATAAAATCATGAAAGAATTTTGATTTCAATTAATGTACTCTACTTGAGGCTAATTAATAAGTTTTTATTGACCCCACCCGATTTTTTACTATGGAATATAAACTCTTTATTTAGGGATAATTTTTGTATCATTTGATACAATATAAATTTAATAATAGGTGTATAAATAAAAGTTATCATTTTTTATCATATGCTTATGGTGCTATGATAAAGTCTTATTTTAATTTATTTGTATTATAGAACAGCGTCCTATTTTAATATTATCTTGTGAGGATAAATAATATTTTAGTTCGATATCAGAGTATAAATGTATAAATATAATATATTTTAGGAATTTATATATATAAGATGTTTTCTTTAAATTTGTCTGCTTTTTTAGAGTTTAGAAGTTTTTTACTTTTTTAGGGATTTTTTTATAACGCGGTTTAACAAGAAAAATTGCTTAATCGGCCATACGCTTTGTGAGAACTGTCACCAATGTGCGGTAGCCTTTTTGAATTGTTTTACGAATTTCATTCACAACATCATCGACTTGATTGCTGGCTGGACGAACCTCTGTTGGTGGATCAATGAGCCCTGTTGGACAAATAATTTGTTCTGCAAAAGTGCCATGAGATTGTTATATTTCCCAGCGTCCTGGTGTTGCAGAGACGGCAATAGTTTGTGGGGGCGCATGGCATCCCATTCTGCTTCCATGAAAAATTGATGCAATCCCTTCGAGAAAAAGTTTTTCCCTTAGGCGATGATGTTTGTTTTATCTGTGGGCATGGTCCCAAAAGTAGCATAGGCTATGAGCGCCAAAATAATCCTTTTCTTCAAGAGATTTAAGGGGGAGGGCATCAAAAACCCGCTTTAGAGCGGGCTTTTCTCAATGTTAATTCAATTTACTGGAGCATAGCAGACATGATTTAAGCCATCACGGCCTCGAAAAGTACCTGTTTTAGGGTTGAAGGAACGGTATTTTTTCTTGCAATATTGAAGCCAATCAGATTCTGATGATTGTTGTACTGGCTCATATTCCACCGTTTGCTGCACTTGATAAATCACCTGATTTTGTGGTACGTCTTGATAGACAATTTGTGGCTGTTCTGGTTTTTTAAAAACTTTACTAAGAACTGCACCTGCTGCAAGAGCAAGAATGCCCAATGCTAAAGCATCTCCTTGAATATTACTGTGTTTTGTCTTTTTACGTTCGACATAATGATATGTTTTGCTTTCAACATGATGATGTTGTTGTTCTCTCCATGTCTGGCTGAAATAATGACGCTTGTGGGGATCATCAAAAGAGTGATGTTTACTATGAAAAGAATGGGAGCTAAAATTGCGAGACGGTAAACCAGACTCCCTCTTCATTTCACTCATTTGATACCATGCCATATCCGCAAGCGTTGTATTTAGCGGCATGAAAACGGTTGCAGTTGACATTGCTGATAATACCGCTAACCTGATCATCTTTTTCATAATGATGCTCCTTGTGTAAATTCGTATTTTTCACATCCTACATGTTTCAAACTGAATAGAGCCTGAATAATTTTGGACTTTATTGTGGCAAAACAAATGAAAATTCATTTAGTTAAACCCATCTCAGATACAGTAAAATAAAATCATGACAGAATTTTGATTTCAATTAATGTACTATGCTTGAGGTTAATTAATAAGTTTGTAGTAAGAGTACCCGATTTTTTACTATGGAATATAAACTCTTTATTTAGGGATACTTTTTGCATCACTTGATACAATATAAATTGAATAATAGGAGTATGAATAAAAGTTATCATTTTTTATCATGATTTTATGGTTCTACGATAAAGTCTTGTTTTACTTTATTTGTGTTATAGTACAGTGTAATATTTGAATATTCTTTTGTGAGTCTAAATAATATTTGAGTTCGATATCAGAGTATAACTGTATAAAGATAATATATTGTAAGTAATTTTTTGATATATACAAAACATTCTCTTTAAATTTGTCTGCTTTTTTAGAGTTTAGAATTTTTTTACATTTTTAGGAATTTTTTATAACGCGGTTTAACAAGAAAAATTACTTAAAAAGTTAATAAAGTTTAGGCATTTTTTGTAAAAAGTTCTCTCTCATGGTGTTTTAGATAAATTGGAGCTCCCTTGATGTTTGAGGTTGTCTGTTTTGCGGATAATGCTGTTTGCTTTTGAGCTTTAGTTGTTTTTTTAGAAGAGCTGAAGATTATTTTAGGCGGTTTGAAATTTCTTACTCCTTTGTTGGTTGCGTTTTTTTTCGTTTTATTGTTGCTTGATTAGGGGGGGTTACCAGATTTTCCTTTTCGATTTTCCAAAATACCAGTATCCATGGTTGGTCCCATGTGTGCAAGGTCTGGTTTGGAGAAAAGACTTGGTTGTAATACGGGCTCAAGGGTAGATTGTTCGCTATGATGAGTTAAGGGGTTCTCAGGGATTTCTAGTTCTATCTTTTGTAATTGTTTGATTTCATCGCGAAGGCGTGCTGCTTCTTCAAAGTTGAGATCAGCAGCTGCTTCATGCATTAATTTTTCAAGGTGTTTAATATGAGATGCTAAATTGTTGCCAACCATATTTTTTTTCTCGATGACATCAGGGGTAATTGTGCGAATATGGTCGTTTTCATAGCCTGAATTGAGAATATCTCCGATATTTTTTTTGATACTTTTGGGTGTGATATGGTGTTCTTCATTATAGGCTATTTGTTTTTGTCGACGTCTTTGTGTCTCCTGTAAGGCTCGTTCTATGGAGCCTGTGATTGTATCTGCATAGAGGATAACGTGGCCATCTACGTTACGTGCAGCACGTCCGATTGTTTGTATGAGGGAAGTTTCAGAGCGCAAAAAGCCCTCCTTATCAGCATCTAGAATGGCAACAAAACCACATTCTGGAATATCTAAGCCTTCTCGGAGCAAGTTGATACCGATGAGGACATCAAAGGTGCCAAGCCGCAGATCGCGTAGAATTTCAATGCGTTCTAATGTATCAATGTCAGAATGCATATAGCGTACACGAATATCTTGTTCGTGGAGATATTCAGTTAAGTCCTCGGCCATACGCTTTGTGAGAACTGTCACCAATGTACGGTAGCCTTTTTGAATTGTTTTACGAATTTCATTTACAACATCATCGACTTGATTGCTGGCTGGACGAACCTCTGTTGGCGGATCAATGAGCCCTGTTGGACGAATAATTTGTTCTGCAAAAGTGCCATGAGATTGTTCTATTTCCCAGCGTCCTGGTGTTGCAGAGACGGCAATAGTTTGTGGGCGCATGGCATCCCATTCTTCAAAGCGTAAAGGGCGATTGTCCATACAGGAAGGTAGGCGAAACCCATATTCTGCTAGGGTTGCTTTTCTTCGAAAATCACCTCGGTACATGCCTCCAATTTGGGGAATGGTTACGTGACTTTCATCGATAAAAACAAGAGCATTGTTTGGAATGTATTCAAACAAGGTTGGTGGTGGTTCTCCGGGTTTTCGTCCTGTTAAATAGCGTGAATAATTTTCGATTCCAGAGCATGAGCCGGTGGTTTCCAACATTTCCAAATCAAAAATTGTACGTTGTTCTAAACGTTGTGCTTCTAAAAGACGTCCAGCTGCGTTCAACTCATCAAGGCGTTGAGCGAGTTCCATTTTGATCGATTTCATCGCTTGATTGAGTGTTGGGCGTGGTGTTACGTAGTGTGAGTTGGCATAAATTTTAATCGATTGAAGATCGTCTGTTTTTTGTCCCGTTAGAGGATCAAATTCCGTAATTGTTTCCACTTCATCGCCAAAGAGCGAAATACGCCAAGCACGATCTTCGAGGTGGGCAGGGAAAATTTCGATTGTATCCCCTCGAACACGAAAGGAACCACGAATGAAATTGATATCTTGTCGATAATACTGTTGAGAGACTAAATCAGCCAAGAGTTTTCGTTGATTGAGTTTATCACCTTTTTCTATTTTGAAGGTCATAGCAGTATAAGTTTCTACTGAACCAATCCCGTAAATACACGATACAGACGCGACAATAATGACGTCATCACGTTCAAGGACAGCACGTGTTGCAGCATGGCGCATACGGTCGATTTGTTCATTAATTGAGGATTCTTTTTCAATATAGGTATCAGAGCGTGCAACGTAGGCTTCTGGCTGATAATAGTCATAATAGGAAACAAAATATTCGACGGCATTGTGGGGAAAAAAACTTTTAAACTCTCCGTAAAGCTGCGCTGCTAGAGTTTTATTTGGTGCTAAGATTAAAGCTGGACGCTGTGTTTCTTCAATGATTTTGGCCATTGTATAGGTTTTTCCTGAGCCGGTAACACCCAAAAGCACTTGTGTACGTTCATCTTTTTGAATTCCCTCAACCAGAGTTTTAATTGCTTGAGGTTGATCTCCTGCAGGTTCAAAGGGTGTTTCGAGTTGAAATGGAATGCCACCTTCAGATTTTTCAGGACGAATAGGGCGGTGAGGTGTCCATAATACGCCATTCTTAAAAAGAGGATTGCCTGAGGCAATCAGAGCAGAAAGAGCCTCAACTGTTGCTGTAACACCATTTTTCATTGTTGTATCCTTTAATAGAAAAGTGCTGGTGATTTTAAAGAAAATACTAATTTTTACAATTTCATTACGATAACAGCAAAACGTTATTGAACAGATTTATTTTGGTTTATTGGAGCTTTCATTAGGATATTGATCAAGTTTTTTCTATGAGACGAATTCTTCGAAGTGGTTCTTTGGAGGGGGCATATTGTGGTTGTTCTTGGACACTATTGCATTTTTGCCATGATGATATTTAAGATGGCATAAATTATTATGGCTGTTATGGAGAATAATCGGTACGTTTGGGCACTAAAGACATTGTGTATGTGTGATAAAGATCATTTCCATCTTTAAATGAAAGATAACGAGATGACACCCAACCTATTTGAGTGTTATATCGGATATGGCACCAATTGCCTTCACAGTTTTTAACAAAAACCAATTCTCCAGCAGAGATTAAGCCGCAAAGTGCATACTGAGTGCTGGGACCTGTTCTAAAATTAAGATTTCTCGTAACAAAAGCATCCGCAGCTTCAGATACTGTTGTGGCGAAAAAGAAAGAGCCAAACATAAAAAAAATGACGATTTTTTTCATTCTTCTGTAAAGAATTTCTTTAGAGATTTTCTATCCTTCTCTCTTTGTATCCCATATGATTTCTTTTGCTAGATTATGATAAAACAGAAAAAAATACAATTCTTTCTTCTTTAGGAGATTTTAAAGAGAAGAGTGAAGTTTAACGTTTTAAACACCAAAATGAGATGTTTTAATCACTATTTGTGCATGTTTTGTTTCCTTTATTTATTTTTGTATGGAAAATAGCGATACTGTACTATATAATAAAAAAGATCGTAGTTTTCGGATTCCAAAAGTAATTTTGGAAGCCGTTTTTTGTGTTTTTATTAAACCTTCCGTGTAATAGAAAGGGACGGATTATGGAAAAAGTTCCGATGACTACAGCTGGTTTTGAGAGTCTTAAAGAAGAGTTGCGTTGGCGTCAACAACAGGAGCGTCCGCGAATTATTGAAGCAATTTCTGAGGCGCGTGCACATGGTGATTTATCAGAAAATGCTGAGTATCATGCAGCTAAAGAAGCACAAAGCCATAATGAGGGGCGTATAAATGAGCTTGAAGATTATATTGCCCGAGCAGAAGTTATAGATGTTTCGCGTCTTTCAGGCGACAAAATAAAATTTGGAGCAACCATTAAACTCTTGGATGAGGATACAGAAGAAAAAAAAGTGTATCAGATCGTAGGAGATCAAGAAGCTGATGTAAAGGTTGGTAAAATCTCTATTTCTTCGCCTATTGCACGTGCACTCATTGGAAAGCAAGAAGGTGATGTGATTGAGGTGAATGCACCAGGTGGTGCGCATAATTACGAGATCATTAAGGTTCAGTATATCTAAATAACATATGGATTATTATGCGTGTATCTTTGGACGAAACTGAAATTATTGCGCCTCACTTTAAAAGGCGTTTATCGGGAGTAACATCTACGATTATTCAGCTTATTCCACTGCAACGCGAACAGGGTGTGCGTATATCCACTTTAGGGTTTGGTTTACCACAAACTTTGCCGACTCTTGCCTTTAAGGACCTTTTCGGACTTTGGAAAAGTCCGAAAGGGAAGCCATTTCGTATTTGGCATGCACGACGCAATATTGAGATGCTGTGCGGGGTGTTTTTACGCGATGTTTTGCGAATGAAGCTTAAACTCATCTTTACTTCGGCATCTCGACGCGAACACAAGCCTTTTACCAAATGGTTGCTTCGTCGTATGGATAAAGTTATCGCTACTAGTGTATGTACGGGAACCTATCTAGAAGTGCCTCATAAGGTTATTATGCATGGAGTGGATATTAGGCGTTTTTCACCCCCCAAAATTCCTGATGATTACTTTCCAGCAACTGGGGTGCCAGGAAAATATGCGGTAGGATGTTTTGGGCGCGTGCGCTATTTAAAGGGTACTGATTTGTTTGTGGACGCGATGATAGCATTATTGCCTGACTATCCCGAATGGACAGCACTTATCGCTGGTCGGACTACAGAACAGCATTATGGTTTTGAAAAGAAATTACGACAGAAGATTGCTGAAGCTGGTTTAAACGACCGCATTATTTTTCTTGGTGAAAGGCTTGATATACCTGTGTGGTATCGCCGTTTATCACTTTATGTGACTCCTTCTCGTTTGGAAGGTTTTGGTCTGACACCATTGGAGGCAATGGCATCACAGACGGCTGTAGTGGCGAGTGATGTAGGAATTTTTAAAGAATTGGTGGTCAAGGGAACAGGAACAGTTGTAAAAGCAGGAGATGGAGCGGCTTTAAAAGCAGCAATTGAACCTTATTTTGCTGATGTAGAAAAAACATTGGCAGCCGGAAAGAAAGCTTTAACCCATGTTCGTACGCACTTTCCTTTGGAAAAAGAGGCAACCGAGATTGAGCGTGTTTACAAAGAACTGTTTGCGGAAAAAACACTTTGATTATTATATCAAAAATCTTTTTGAGGAGTGATAAAAAGTTTTTTCCTTAAAGATTTTTCATAGTCATCAAGAAAACAGCTCAATGATATAAATGTTATTTTACAAAATTTATATTTTCTTTAGTAGAACGCTATAAGAAGTTCTCAAAATTTTGGATAAAATATTAAAAATGTATACGCTTGAGAGCAACATGTGCTTTATGATAAAGCATATTAGGAGAGAGGAAAGCTATTTTTATTCAGTGATATTTTAGAATAAGAAAATAATGCTTTAACTCAAGTCTAGATATACGGTGTCGTACTGATATTGTTCGTTTTGGAAGACTTAAATAGATGGAAAAAACGTTTTCTTGTCTTAAAAAAGATATTTATGGTGTCTCCATGGGTAAAATAGTCGTACATATTTTCAATAAATTCATAATAAGATGGATCTAAGATCAATATATATATATGATTTCTATAGATAATTTACCTTTTTAATTTGAATAAGAGCTATCCTCTTGCACATCACAATTGGAAGAAAGCATGTGGTGGATAAAAACTATTGAAGACAGGGTGTAAAGAGATTTCTTATAAATTGTCTGAACTGCAGGTTGTTACGGCATTAACAGAAAGAAAATAATATGGTGGTACTAATTTATATCTTATTTTGTGGTACCGACTTGCACCTTATTATTATTTAAGTAAAAATGATGGTGCCCATTTTATATCTTTCATGAGAACTGTCGTGAAATGGGGTTGATGAGTATTGTGAGATTTTTTTTACAAACAAGCTTGTGAATCCATAATATAATAGCATTTTTTCTATAAGGATGTAACTCTATTAAAGAGAAAAAGCACTTTTATCAGCAAATATTCATATTTTTTGCATGAGAGATTATTCGTAAAAAAAGGATGTTCTATGTGCCCACTTTATTTGATAAAGAAGATCAATAAAGTGAAGTTTTATATGTTCTCGATTTGAAGGCTCTTGGTATTTGATTGTTCTTGTCGAATTATTTTTATATCAACATTTATATCGTTGATATGATGACTTGTATGAAATTTTAGGAAATCTTCAGTGGATTGAGTAAGGGGTGAATATTATGACTCATACTGTTCACGCCTTTTTATATTGTAAATTTTTTATCATAGTAGAATAAAATGCTCTATGCATTAGAATTGTTCACGCCAGAAAGCGGGAATAAAAAGGACGAATATTGTTATGATTTCAAGGCGTCCAGCTAACATTAGAAAACTTAAAATCCATAAAGCATTATCGTTGATTGTAGAGAAATTACCAGTGGGGCCAATAATATCTCCAAAGCCTGGACCAACATTTGAAAGTGCGGTTAAGACTCCCGTAAAGGCAGAGGTAAAGTCAAGACCGGTTGTAAGCAAAAGTGCAGTGCCGATAACGAGGCAAAACATATAAAGACAAACAAAAAACAAAACGGCTTGAGCAACATCGTTTGATATATTTGAGTGATCGTAGCGGGCCTTTACAACGACATTAGGAGAAAGAAGTTTTTCTATATTTGTTTGTGTAATACGCCAAAGAATAATGAGGCGATTGATTTTCATGCCACCAGAAGTAGAACCAGCACATCCGCCTGTAAAAGAAACAATGAAGAAAATTCCAAGCGCAAACGGTCCCCAAAGTTGATAATCTTCAGCGCTGTAACCTGTGGTGCTAATAATGGATGAAAGGTGAAAAATGACATCAAGGAAAATCAAGTGGAACGCGCGATGATCATAAAACCGTAGCCATGCCGCTAAAGCAAAGCTGAAAAGGAGAACGATATGGAGAAAAACAATCACTTGTGGGTCAAGGAAGCGTTTGGAGTGTCCAGGAAGGACTAATTTAACATAAAGTACGAAGGGCAAAGCAGAAAGCAACATGAAGATTGTTGAAATAATTAAGATGGCTGGTGTATCAGAAAAATAACCAAAAGAAGCATCATGCGTTGAAAAACCAGCTGTTGCGACTGTACTCATTGCATGGTTAATGGCATCAAATAAATTCATGCCTGCAGCAAAATAAGAAAGCATACAAGCCAATGTTAACCCAACATAAGCGATGATAATTCCGTTAGCAATTTGGTTGATGCGAGGCAATATTTTTTCAGATTTATCAGATGATTCCATATGAAAAAGTCGTACGCCACCCACACGCAGTGAAGGCAAAAGTAAGAGGGCTAAACCGATAAAACCAATACCCCCAATCCAGCATATAAGAGAACGCCATAACAAAATACTTCGCGATAAATTATCAAGATCAGAAAGGACTGTGGAGCCTGTTGTTGTAATTCCAGAAACAGATTCAAAAATCGCTCCTGCTAGAGAAATGGGAAGAGGAGAAAGATAAAGAGGTAAGGCACCTACGATACTTCCTGTTAGCCAAAGGCAAACAGTGAGCATAAAGCCAAGCCGTGCTGAAAAACGACAAGTAGCTCCCTTAGTTGCTAAAAGAATCAGCGTTGCTAACATGGTGGTTATGGCACAAGAATAGAGAAAGGTTATCCAATTACGATTGTTGTCGTGCAGATCCACAAAAATTGGCAAAAGCATTGCTCCTGCCATGATTAACGCAAACCGTGCACAAACATTGATAATAAACTGAAAAATGACCGTTCCCTATCTTTGTATCTCTTTTTATTATGGTTTTGTGCTCATAAGAATTTACGTTTTTCTCTTCATAGGATAAAGATTAATCCTTAACATTAGCATGCCTTGATGAAATTTGTAATCAGACCTTTTCATAAAACTTGAAAATGAAGTATGTATAACATAATTGGAGTTCTTGAAAAATATTTTTTTAAAAGGCTGCATTCCGTTATCATTTATAGAATAATTAAGTTATAATAAAGTGAAGGGGATTTAATGGTACAATCACATATTCGTCTGCTGATTATTGGCTCAGGTCCGGCTGGTTATACAGCGGCGATCTATGCAGCAAGAGCAATGCTTAAGCCGGTTTTGGTGACGGGCTTGCAGCAGGGTGGACAATTGACAATTACAACTGATGTTGAGAATTATCCAGGTTTTGCAGATCCCATTCAAGGACCGTGGTTGATGGAACAAATGGCGAAACAAGCTGAGAATATGGGGACAAAAATTTTCTATGATACAATTATAAAGGCTGATTTGTTGAAGTATCCTTTTGTTTTATATGGGGATTCAGGAACACAATATTCTTGTGATTCCCTGATTATTGCAACAGGAGCTCAAGCGCGCTGGCTTGGTTTAGAAAGTGAACAGACCTTTATGGGCGGTGGTGTGTCCGCTTGTGCTACATGTGATGGCTTTTTTTACCGTGATAAGGACGTTATTGTCGTGGGAGGAGGAAATACCGCTGTTGAAGAAGCACTTTATTTATCGCATTTGGCTAAAAGTGTAAGCGTGGTTCACAGGCGGGGGCAGTTTCGGGCAGAAAAAATTTTACAAGATAGGTTGCTTGCTTGCAAGAACGTACGTATCATTTGGGATCATGTGGTGGAAGAAATTGTGGGGCTGCCTGCACAGGGGGCAGTGGGCGCTGTTGTAACAGGGGCACGTCTAAAAAATGTTAAGACAGGTCACGAGATGACAGTGAATGCAGAGGGAATATTTATTGCTATTGGGCATGATCCTGCTGTTTCTCTGTTTGAAGGACAGCTGAAACAAAAACGAGGCGGCTATTTATGGACAGCACCGGACTCAACAGCAACAAGCATTGCTGGTGTTTTTGCTGCTGGGGATGTAACAGATGAAATATTCCGCCAAGCTGTAACAGCTGCAGGAAGAGGATGTATGGCAGCGTTGGAAGCAGAACGGTTTTTGGATATACCTAAGCGTTAGTAATTCATTGAGAACATAAAGAATCTAGAGGTAGAATTAATTGTGGCGCCACCGTTGGATTGGGATAAGTTAAGGGTTTTTCACGCTGCAGCAGAAGCGGGATCTTTTACGCATGCTGCTCAAAAACTTCATTTATCTCAATCAGCAGTTTCACGACAGGTTTCGGCTTTAGAACAAGAGGTTGGGGTATCCTTATTTCAACGTCATGCGCGTGGTTTGATTCTTACAGAACAGGGAGAAACTCTTTATCGTACAGCTCATGATGTTTTGATGAAGCTTGAAAGTGTACGTTTGCAATTAAGTGAAAGCTATGAAAAACCAACGGGGCACTTGCGTGTGACCTCGACCTTTGGAATGGGGGCAGGGTGGATTGCAGAGCGTATGCCAGAATTTCTTAGTCTTTATCCTGATATGCAGGTTCAGCTTTTGCTTTCCGATGAAGAGCTTGATTTGACAATGTGTCATGCGGATTGTGCTGTTCGCTTACATCAACCCCAACAACCTGATCTTATACAAAGAAAACTCTTTACAATTCATATGCATGTTTATGCTTCGGAAAAGTATATTGCAAATTATGGAAAGCCGGAAAAATTGTCTGATCTCGATGAGCATCGTATTATTTCGTTCGGTGAACCTGTCCCACCTTATTTGTCTGGTTTAAATTGGTTGGAAAAGGCTGGTAGAAGTGATGGATCATTGCGCGTTTCAGTTCTACAAATCAACAATATTATCTCAATAAAGAATGCGCTTATGCGTGATCTTGGGATTGCTGTGCTGCCTGATTATATCGTCAATAATGATGAGCATTTGGTGCGTCTTTTTCCTGATATGGTTGATATTCCTTCGTTTGATACTTTTTTTTGTTATCCTTATAATTTAAAGAATTTGGCAAGATTAAATGCTTTTCGAGATTATATTTTTTTAAAAGCCCGTCAGTGGTCTTTTTAATGTTAATGCCTTAATTTATAAGGAATAATTAACTGTTCTATAACTTGAGACTCCCTAATATTCTTTCGTTTCAAATTTGCCTATATTGAATCAATTAAAACTATTCGTTGCATATTAAAAGTGGGGGGAGTCCGTGTGGAGAAATACTTTTGGAAAAAGGGATAAATGTTTTTTATGAATACTAGCGAATGTGAGAGTTATTATATATTGAAAACTGGACAATCGTGTGATGGTGTAGCTTACATTTTTATATTTAATTAAAAAGAATGGTACATGATGGAGACAAATTTAAAGCTATGTGTTTATTGCATAGCAGATACGCTTAAGTCTTTATTGTACTTTTTCTTATAAGATGACATAGAATACTATCTCTTGATTATGTTGCCTCCCAGTGCATTTTCTTGAGTGTTCCCTTACGAAGATCTATCAGATTGATTTTATCTCTGAGGATTTTCCAAATTTGCCGGACAGATGTCCGGCTTTTTTTTATTTTTGAAAGAGCTCCTAGAAATTGCAATATATGGGAGGATGATAAGGAAAAAATTTCGAAATTTGTAGATATCCAACATTTTTTTAAGAATACTACAATTCAATAAGGAGTTTGAGAGAGATTTATCATGTTGTAGCATAAAAGTCTGTCTTTTAGGGACGTGATATAAAATATTTAAAACTTTATACATGAAGTGCTTTTTATTAGAGTGTGAGGTGAATATTTAAGGCAGGTTTTGTTCATAAAGCCTATGAAGTAAATCAAGTCGTTATTAGATAGAACTTAAAGGAAACTGGATTGTTTACATAACGACGGGAGGTGGCTTCTTCTTCATTTTAGGACCAAGAAGAAGCCGAGAAATAAAAAAGATTTGATTGTAAGGGCTCTTGATTATAAGGGCAATTGTATTTAAAAGTTCTCGATCTTTTTTAGAGTTATAAATTGAATGGAGAAAGCAGAAAAGGTTTTTCATCTTTCATGATAATAAACCGATTCATTTATTTGATCGCTAGATTTTTTTGATCTTTATCTACATGTGTTTATTCATGGATATTTTTACTGAATCGATTGATTCAGGTCATGATACAGTTTCCGATATTTTCTCGCCTATACTGACATTCGGCAAAAAAACGATCACAAGAGATGGTATTAAAAATTTTAAATTAAACTGTTGCAAAAGCGCTGTATACGTATACAAGCTTCTTCAAGTAATTCTTCTGATGTTGCATAAGAAATACGAAAAGCTGATCCAAGTCCAAAAGCAGATCCTTGGACGACAGCAACAGCTTCTGTTTCTAGAAGCGCTATGGCAAAGTCTTCATCATTCGTAATACATTGACCGTTGGGTGTTTTCTTTCCAATAAGTCCTGTGCAAGAAGGATAAACATAAAAAGCACCTTCGGGCGTTGGACAGTGAATGCCAGGAGCTTGGTTGAGCATGGAAACAACGAGATCACGGCGTTCTTGAAAAATACTTTTATTTTTAGCGATAAAGTCTTGTGGTCCATTGAGAGCTTCAACAGCAGCCCATTGTGAAATGACACTTGTTCCAGATGTTTGCTGACCTTGAATGGTATCCATAGCTTTAATTAATTCTTGTGGTCCGCCTGCATAGCCGATTCTCCACCCCGTCATCGCATAGGCTTTGGAAACACCATTCATTGTAAGTGTACGCTCATAAAGCGCTGGTTCTACTTGAGCTGGAGTAACAAAGGTAAAACCCTCATATGTGAGATGTTCATATATATCATCGGAAAGAATATAAACATGAGGATATTTTACTAAAACATCTGTGAGTTTTTTCAATTCATTATGTGTATAAGCGGCACCTGATGGATTTGAAGGAGAGTTAAAGATGAACCATTTGGTTTTGGGGGTAATGGCAGCTTCTAGCTCTTGTGGTTGGAGTTTATAAGAAAATTCGGCTTTTGTTTCTAAAAAGACAGGCGTACCATCGTTGAGTGCGACCATTTCTGGATAACTTACCCAATAAGGAGATGGAATGATGACTTCATCCCCTTTATTTAAAGTTGCCATCAATGCATTAAAGAGAATCTGTTTACCACCGGTTCCAACAATAATTTGCTCTGGTTCATAATTGAGATTATTTTCTCTTTTAAACTTTGCAGAAATTGCTTGGCGCAATTCTGGAATTCCAGATATGGGAGGGTATTTTGTTTCTCCTCTTCGAATAGCTTCAATGGCCGCGTTTTTGATGTTGTCTGGGGTATCAAAGTCTGGCTCTCCAGCGCTTAAAGCAATAACGTTGCGCCCTAATGTTCTTAAATGACGGGCTTTTTGGGAAGCAGCAATTGTTGCAGAAGGTTTGATACGAGACAGTTTGTCGGCAATAAAAGCCATAATTTTAAATCCTTATATTATATCAACAAATGGTTATTGCTTTAAGGATATTCTATAAGAGATTATATTGTATGCAATAAAAAACTTCCAAAATACTCTTACACGGGCTTTATATTCATCTTTTTTGAGATTTTTACAAGATAATCTCTTCGTAGATTTTATGAAAGTTTTTGAGGAAGTATAAGGGAGGTTTGATAAATTGTGCAAAGGAGATAAGCAGCCTTTTATGTTAACAAGATAAAATGATGCTTCATACAAAATAAAAAAAATCTTCGTCGTTACAGACGAAGATTTTTAAATAAAATATTGCAGAACTTAAACCTTAAAGAGCTGCAAGATTGCCAGCGGCAAATTTTCCTGAACGACGATCTTGAAGAACATCATAGGAAATTTTTTGCCCTTCATTAAGACTGTTTAGACCAGAACGCTCGACGGCAGAAATGTGTACAAATACATCTGCACTACCATCACTAGGCTGAATAAATCCGAAACCTTTTGTTGTATTAAACCACTTAACTGTTCCTGTAGACATAGGAAACTCCTTAGAATATATAATTATATTGAGTATTGAAGCTTTCATTCCTTCAATACGGTTGTAGATCGAAATTAGGTGGGAGAAGTTTCGTCAAAAGTGCAGATCGCACAGGAAAGAAAGTCACGTAACCGAAAATTCGATGAAACCTCTATAAAAGTCTTTAGAACAAAAAGCAAGTCTTAATCAAATTTTATATAAAGAAAAAATAAGAAAACAGTGTACATTTTGCTGAGTAGAGAAAATTCAACTGAAATAACTTTGTAGTGAACGTACTTCAAGGCGCCTTTTTTTGAGTACTTTGATCGCTTCTACGACGGCTTCGGCTCCAGCTATTGTTGTATAATAGGGAACATTTTGCATGAGTGCTGCATAACGTAATGATTTTGAGTCTGAGATGGCACTGGCAGTGCTAGTTGTATTAAAAATCAATTGAATTTGGCGATTACGAATAGCATCTTCAATATGGGGGTGTCCCTCTAGAACTTTGTTGATTTTTGTTGCTTCAACGTGGTGTTCTGTGAGAAATTTTTGTGTTCCACTTGTGGCGACAACAGAAAAGCCAAGCTCAGTTAAACGTTTTACAGGATTTAAGATGCGTTTTTTATCTTCATCTCTTACAGAAACGAACAAAGTTCCCTCTTTAGGGAGTTTTACACCAGCTCCAAGTTGGGCTTTAGCAAAAGCAAGCGAAAATTCATAGTCAAGTCCCATAACTTCACCGGTTGAACGCATTTCTGGACCAAGAAGTGTATCAACACCTGAAAAACGAGCAAAAGGAAACACTGCTTCCTTGACGGCAATATGTTGTTTTTTCTGCAAAGAAGGTAATCCACCATAAGCTTGAAGAGCATCATGAAGTGTTTCTCCTGCCATAATACGTGCAGCCATTTTAGCAATAGGGCGACCAATCGTTTTTGCAACAAATGGGACAGTACGTGAAGCACGGGGATTGACTTCTAAGACATAAATGGTATCACCTTTTATAGCATATTGTACATTCATTAAGCCGCGAACATGAAGTGCTTGTGCTAATGCTTTGGTTTGGCGCTCTAATTCAGTAACTATTTTATTTGAGAGCGTACGGACTGGTAAAGAACATGCTGAATCACCAGAGTGGATACCAGCTTCTTCAATGTGTTCCATAATACCAACAATCAGTGTTTCTTTGCCATCACATAGACAATCAACGTCTACTTCAATTGCTTCTGTTAAATAGGTATCAAAGAGAAGCGGATTTTTACCAAGCAATATATTGATTTGTCCTGTTGTGTCGTTAGGATAACGGACTTTGATATCTTCTGAAATTAATTCAGGGACACTCTCAAGTAAATAATTTTGTAAGCTACGTTCATCACGGATAATTTGCATAGCACGTCCTCCTAAAACATAAGAGGGACGTACAACCAATGGAAAGCCTAGTTCGTGGGCAATGAGGCGTGCTTGTTCGATGGAGTGAGCAATACCATTTTGAGGTTGTGTTAAGTTAAGTTTAAATAATAGTTTTTGAAAGCGATCTCTATCTTCTGCTAAGTCGATAGCGTCAGGTGAAGTACCCAAGATAGGAATGTTGTGTTTTTCTAGAGCGCTTGCCAATTTCAAGGGTGTTTGTCCGCCAAATTGAACGATGACTCCAACCAAATCTCCTTTTTCCTGTTCTGCTTCTAAAATAGCGATAACATCTTCTGTTGTTAAAGATTCAAAGTAAAGACGATCAGAGGTATCATAGTCGGTTGAAACTGTTTCAGGATTACAGTTAATCATAATCGCTTCAAAGCCTGCATCACGCAGTGCAAAAGCAGCGTGGCAGCAACAGTAATCAAATTCAATACCTTGCCCAATGCGGTTTGGTCCACCGCCTAAAATAGCAATTTTTTTGCGTTCAGAAACGTGTGCTTCCGAGTGCTCTACACCTGCAAAGGGAACTTCATATGTTGAATACATATAGGCTGTAGGAGAAGAAAATTCAGCGGCACAAGTGTCAATCCGTTTGAAGACGTGTTTAACATTCAGTGATTTGCGTAAAGCTGCGATATAATCGGGTTCTTTTCCAGTAAGGGAGGCTAATCGCGCATCTGAAAATCCCATAGCTTTTAACATACGTAAGTTATCTGAGTCTTGGGGTAATCCATGAACGCGGATACGCTGCTCCATTTCAATGATGGAGGCTATTTGTTCTAAAAACCATGGATCAATTTTGCTAATTTGGTGAATCTCATTTAAGGGTAAGCCTGTGCGCATGGCTTGAGCAATGTAGCGTAGACGATCAGGGCTTGGTATTGCAATGGCGGAGCGTATAGAACTTTTTTCATCACCTTCAGCATGCTCTGGAATAACAATTTCATCAAGACCCGTAAGTCCTGTTTCAAGTCCACGGAGTGCTTTTTGTAACGATTCTTGAAAAGTGCGTCCAATTGCCATGACTTCTCCTACAGATTTCATCGCAGTTGTGAGGACAGGTGATGAACCGGGAAATTTTTCGAAAGCAAAACGAGGAATTTTTGTTACAATATAGTCAATAGAAGGTTCAAATGATGCTGGTGTTGCACCACCCGTGATATCATTTTTTAATTCATCAAGAGTATAACCAACAGCCAGTTTGGCCGCTACTTTGGCAATGGGAAACCCCGTTGCTTTTGAGGCAAGCGCTGAAGAGCGAGAAACACGCGGATTCATTTCAATAACAATGAGGCGCCCATTTTCAGGATTGACAGCAAACTGTACATTGGATCCCCCCGTTTCAACACCAATTTCGCGCAAAACAGCAATGGAAGCATTACGCATACATTGATATTCTTTATCGGTTAAGGTGAGAGCAGGTGCTACAGTGATCGAATCACCGGTATGAATCCCCATTGGATCAATGTTTTCAATAGAACAAACAATGATACAGTTGTCGTTCTTATCACGAACAACTTCCATCTCATATTCTTTCCACCCTAAAACACTTTCTTCAATTAAAACTTCTGTTGTAGGCGAAGCTTCAAGACCGCGTTCGATAATTTCATAAAATTCAGAACGATTGTAAGCGATTCCACCACCGGTTCCACCAAGGGTAAATGAAGGACGAATAATAGCTGGAAGTCCAATAACATCAAGAGCTTGAACTGCTTTTGCTGTTGCATGGGCGATATAATGTTGTTTGCGATCAGTTTCGGTATGTCGCCAGTTGCGCTCAAGTTCTTCGAGTGCTTTGTCAAGTGCAGCACCAGAAAGTTTTGCTTTAAGTTCAGCACGCGTTTTTGCGTGCTGTCGGCGATTTTCTTCTTTTAGTTCTGTTGCATTGGCTAACATAGAGCGTGGCGTTTCCAAACCGATTTTTGCCATCGCTTGGCGGAATAAAGCACGATCTTCAGCTTTATCAATAGCATCAGCATTGGCCCCTATCATTTCAACATGATAGCGGTCTAAAATACCCATACGCTTTAATGATAAAGCAGTGTTGAGAGCTGTTTGTCCTCCCATAGTGGGCAAAAGGGCATCGGGACGTTCGTGGGCAATAATTTTGGCAACTATTTCAGGAGTAATGGGCTCTATATAAGTTGCATCAGCTAGATCTGGATCTGTCATGATCGTGGCAGGATTAGAGTTTACCAAAATAATTCGATAACCTTCTTCTTTTAATGCTTTACAGGCTTGAGTGCCTGAATAATCAAATTCACATGCCTGACCAATGATAATAGGTCCTGCTCCGATGATAAGAATAGATTTTATATCTGTGCGTTTGGGCATGGCTTTTTCCTATGACAAATATCTGTGCGCGATTGTTGCGGGTAAAATATTTCAGTTCTGAGGCTACAGTCATTTTATAAGTTAAGTGACAAAGAAAGTAAGCACTAAAATACCTTTTCCATGCTTTTTTTCATAAAATTAAAGATAAATTTCTTTTTTGAGCTGAGTCATCTCGTCAGTATATCAAAAGTATGATCTTTGATAAAAAATAATAATAGTGCTCCAACAAATTAGAATATTTAAGCATACTGTGGAGAATAAAAAGCCGGAACATCTTTCCAATCCATTGCCGGCATATTTTGTGTTTTATGACGTTGTTTGCCTAAAGAGGACGCGCGCTTTTTCTGTTGCTTGTAAAACATAAGCTATTATTTATGGTTCGATGAGATTTCGTAAAATGAAATGGGAAGTTTATCTTGTTAATCCGTAAAATACTACCGTTTAGAGCTCTAATATAAGGTATGAAAATTTACCACATTAAGGTGTTTTTTGTTAGAGTATATGATAGAATTCAGGGCAGGATTTGTTTGTAGAGAGCTTGTGAAATAAACCATATGAAATGGTCTCAGTTGGAATCTGTTAGATAAAAAGCAAGATTGTTGATAGATCTTTTCTGGTTGAAGTTTCCGTTTTAGGGTAGGAAGGAAGTCAATCGATGTATGTTTCCATTTCATAAAAGGGCGAGAGTGTATTTTAATACAATGGCTAAGGAGATAATTTCAGAATGATTTTGTTTGTTGTTAAAAGATAGTGAATACTCTCTCTTTACTTTATGGATGATGTTCAAAACTTTTTAAAATATTTAAAAATATAAAGAAGGCTAAAATGCTGAACATTTCCCAAACGAGAATATTCTGTTTGAAAGATGTATCAATAGGAAAGCTTTTGGTGGCTAGGTCTCAAAAAGGGATTTGTTATATAGCGTTAGGAGACACTATAGAGCAATTATTACAGGGGTTTACGATACGCTTTGGTGATGCACAACAAGTTGTAGGTGACAATACATTTAAGAGAGAAGTTGCCCATATTATAGCCATGATAGAAACACCTAAGTTGGTCAAAAAATATAATTTTCCCTTAGATATAAATGGTACAGTTTTTCAACGACAAGTATGGGCAGTATTATGTGATATACCATGTGGTGAAACAATTTCATATGAAGTCTTAGCGTGCCGTATTGGTATACCGAACGCTTTTCGTGCCGTTGCTAATGCGTGTGCACGTAACGAATTGGCTGTTATCATTCCTTGTCATCGTGTTGTGCGTAAAAATGGTTTTATTTCAGGGTATCGTTGGGGATCCAAACGGAAACAGATTTTGCTACAACGAGAACAAAATGGAGGAATTTAATTTTGTGTGATGGGCATTATAATCGTTACAGTTGTCCCTTTCATTTCTTTTGAGGTAATTTCAAGTTTTCCTTTGTGGAGTTCTAGCAAGGAGCGTGAAATGGCTAAGCCAAGACCTGAGCCCGTGTGAGATTTAGTAAGCTGATTTTCAACTTGTTCAAAAGGTTGCCCAAGTTTTTTAATTGCTGATTGGGGAATACCAACACCTGTATCTGTAATTTTAAAAATAAGGCTGTTTTTTTTCTTGAAAGCGCAAACATCAATATTTCCGCCAGAAGGCGTAAATTTAACGGCATTAGAGATGAGATTAAGGAAAATCTGTTTCATAGCACGACCATCAACTTCAGCATGAAGTTCTGGCGTAATGTTTGTTGTAACAACAATATTTTTTTCTTGAGCTTGAGGCGTTAATGTCCGTACTGCTTCACTAATGATGGGCTCAAGATCGGTATTTTTACAATCAAGCGTAAATCTTCCAGCTTCAATTTTTGACATATCAAGGATGTCATTGATAAGGGTTAGAAGATGGGTTCCTGAATTGTAAATATCATGCATATATTCCTTATAGCGTTGTGAACCAAGAGGGCCAAAAGTCGATTGTAACATGATATCTGAAAAGCCTAGAATAGCGTTAAGTGGAGTGCGCAATTCATGGGACATATTAGCCAAAAACTCTGATTTAGCTTTGTTAGCACTTTCAGCACGCTCTTTTTCTGCCTTGAGACTTTTATTAAGTTTTTCAACTTCTGAGGCACGTTGTTGAGCACTTCCTCGAGCACGTTTGAGTTCTTGAATGAAAGAAAAAAGACGCCTTTCACTGTCTTCAAATTTTTCCTGTTGTTGTTTAAGCTCAGAAATGTCAGTACCAATACAAACCAATCCTCCGTCTTGGGTTCGCCGTTCGTTAATTTTGAGCCAACAACCATCTGCCGTTTGGCGAATACTGGTTAAGTTACCAGTACCATCATCTTTAAGGGGATATTCACTGAGTGCAGGGCGTGCCATGGCTTCGACGGTTGCACGTTGGATACCTGATTGTAGAATTTGTTTAGGAATAGCGGCATATTCGCAAAATTTGCTGTTGGACATGACTAAACGTCCTTCAGCATCCCACAAGACGAAAGATTCTGAAATGTTTTCAATTGCATCACGGATACGAAGGTCGGCTTGCGCTGTTTGTTCAGCCAATTGTTGCTGTTCACTAATATCGAAGGAAATACCAACCAAATGGGGTTCTTCTTCTTCAGTAACTTCAGCACGAATACGCATCCAGACATAATGGCCATCGGCATGACGCATGGGAACGTTAATATCGATATGCTTTTTTTTACCACTCATTAATTCCTGAGCAAGATCAAAAAAATTCGCATCATTTGGATTGATAATGGCGCTAATTTGGGAAATTGAGAGCAATGCATCCTGAGGGATATAGCCGAGCATTTCGTACATTGCTCGTGACCAGTAGACGCGTCCACTTGCCATATTCCAATCCCATAGTCCACAGCGTCCACGCATCATTGCCATATCAATACGGTTTTGAATTTTTTCTGAAACAAGATCCGTTTTGCGTGCTCGTACAATTTGGTTGTAATAAGCATAAAGAAGAGCGAGGATAACGCCACTAGTTCCAATGAACAGAGTTATATTTAACGAGAGAATTTTCCGCCATTCCATGGCGCTATCTTGCATCTTTTCGCTAATGAATACGCCATATTGCCCATTTTCTGTTTGGTGAAATGAAGCAAGAGCAGGGGCATCTTTTCCTATTGTGATTTTCATAATTCCAATGTGCTGACCAAGAGATTGTAAAGCAATGCTGTCAGAGATAAAATCTTGCAAAGGTTTACCTAAAGCAATCTCTGAACTAGATGAAGCTAAGACATTTCCCTTTTGATCAATAATGGCGATCAGAGTGCTAGGATTAATAAGCTCTTGATTACGAAAAGTGGTGAGGATATTTTGTAAATGACTATGAGAAAGGGTAGAGACTTTTCCTTTCTGAGAAACAGCCAGTAAGTCATGATTAATTGTATTGGTAATATGAGAAGCTAAGAGAGTGATGGTAGAACGCGTGTTTTTATCAATCGTGTTACGCCAATCATAGAGTGATACAAAACGAATTGATGCAAGTACAATAAGAAATGCTACAATGACAAATGGAAGTGAGCGACGCAACCAAGGCTCAATAAAGAGAAGCTTTTGATAGGCAGAGCCAGAAAGCAGATGAATACGTTTTTTCTGCGCTTTATGACTTGGAGCGCTCGATTTTGAATCAGCATACACCTCCGTTGGCGCATGATATGCGTCCAATTTAGCCATTTCCAGTTCCTTTAATTATGGAATAATGTGATTTAAAAACTGCTTCGATATTCATAGTAACCCCATCGAGTGCAATGAATCAAAACAGGAGTCTTCTGTCCAGTCTTTTTTTTAAAAAAAATAATTTTACTTCTATGAATTTGGAATATGAAAAGGAAAAGGCACTTTAAACATGATCTATAAACAGGCTTAGATTGCCTGTTTATAGATTTAATGATGATCGAATAGTCTGTAGAATTTATTTAAAAAATATTATAGAATATTGATTTAAAATAATTTTTTCGTTTCAAGTGAGCAGACGGTTGATGATATCAGCGACATCACTTGATAACTTTGGTGCAGCAGCAATCATTTTTAATTCAGTTTCAAGTTTTTGTTGTCGAATGGGTTCTAATTGTCGCCAAGAGCGCATCGTTGTTAATAATCGTGAAGCGAGCTGTGGATTTTTTTTGTCAATTTCCAAAATAATTTGGCAAAGAAAATGATAAGACGCTCCATCCATCCTGTTAAAGCCCGTGAGATTGTTAGAGGCAAAGACACCGATTAGGGAACGCACACGATTGGGATTATCTTTTGAAAAGAGCGGGTGTTGCATGAGCTTTTGAACATTCTCGAGCGTTGATGCCCCTGCAACCATTGCTTGAATGGAGAACCATTTATCCATGACCAAAGGATCATGGTGATAGCGGTTTTCAAAATCATTTAAGGCATTTTGCGCCTGCTCACTTTCATTAAAACGCTTCACGAGAACAGCGATACTAGCCATACGGTCAGTCATATTATCAGCTGTTGCATATTGTGTGGCAGCACGATTTGGATTGGCCTCAGTAATGGAAAGATAATCCAGTATTATATTCTTTAATGCTCGCTTTCCAGCTTGTACAGTGTTTGGTGAATAGGGCTCTTTAGTTTGCATTTGCCCATAAAATTTTGTGAAGAGCCCTTGATGTGTATGCGCGAGCGAAGCTAAAAACTGATTGCGCACATGATGAATACGCTCTGGATCAATATTTTTACCAAGTGTGTGGGCAAGTTCAACTTCGCTCGGTAAACTTAAACAAAATGCACGAAACTCAGGTTCAAGACTTTCATCTGTAACGATAGCTTCAATCAATTTTATCAAAGCAGAGGGCATACCCTCTTTTGCTTTTGTTTCATCTTGAATGCTTTGAATCAAAGCTTGCGTCATTAAATGATTAAGAGATTGCCAGCGATTGATGTGATTGTCATCATGTTGTGCAAGAAAAATAAGTTCGCTTTCATTGAATGGAGTTTGTAGATTGATTGGTGCAGAGAAGTCTCTAAGCAGTGATAAAACAGGTTTTTCACGCAGACCCTTTAATGTAAACGTTTGGTTTTCCTTGGATAAAAGCATAACGTTTGATTGAATATCTGTATCCGCTTCATAGGTGAGGTTTTCTCCATTAGGTCCTAACAAGCCAAATAATATAGGGATAAGCATGGGCTTTTTTGTATTTTGTTGTGGGGTTGCCGGAATATGTTGCTTTGCATGAATTGTTAAAACACCATCGCTATAATGACTATCGATTTCTACATTTGGTGTTCCAGCTTGTTCATACCACAACATGAATTGGGAAAAGTCTTGACCAGATACTTCAGCAAAACAGGCGATAAAATCTTCAATTGTACAAGCTTGTCCATCATGACGTTGAAAATAAAGATCAGTACCTTTACGAAATAGAGAGGGTCCTAAAATAGTCCGTATCATGCGAACAACTTCGGCACCTTTTTCATAAACAGTTGTGGTGTAAAAATTATTAATTTGGCTATATTGACGAGGACGTACAGGATGCGCAAGAGGTCCTGCATCTTCTGCAAATTGCGTCGCTTTTAATGCTTTTACATTTTCAATTCGTTGTAGGCTGCGTACATTTTGATCTGATGAAAATTCCTGATCACGATAAACAGTGAATCCTTCTTTTAAACAGAGTTGAAACCAATCGCGACAGGTAATACGATTACCGCTCCAATTATGGAAATATTCATGTGCAATGACACGTTCAACATTTCTATAATCCTGATCGGTTGCTGTTTCAGGATCTGCCAGAACATATTTATCATTAAAAACGTTAAGTCCCTTGTTTTCCATTGCTCCCATGTTAAAGTCGGACACTGCAACAATATTGAAAATATCAAGATCATATTCGCGCCCAAAACATTGTTCATCCCAACGCATGGAACGTTTAAGAGCATCCATTGCATAGGTTGCGCGTTTGGTTTTTCCTTTTTCCACATAGATACCAAGCTCGATACGTCGTCCAGATACAGTTGTAAAATGATCTTCTAACTTATCAAGATCTCCACCTACTAAAGCAAAGAGATAGGATGGTTTGGGATAAGGATCTTCCCAAATGGCAAAATGGCGATTATTCTCTAAAGTTCCTGTTTCCACCAGATTACCATTTGAAAGCAAGATTGGGATTGTTTGGGAATATGCCTCAATTTTCACTCTATAGGTAGAAAGAACATCTGGGCGGTCGTAAAAATAAGTAATACGACGAAAACCTTCCGATTCGCATTGTGTGCAATAAACACCATTTGAAAGATAAAGGCCCATAAGTTGGCGGTTGCTTTCAGGATTCAGTTCCGTAACCAATTTCAATGTAAAAGGAGCTGCTGGTGGCGTTGTAATTTCTAAACGTGAAGGCGTCACTTTATAAGTGTTTGGGGCTAATGTCTCATCATTAATAGAAACGGAAATTAAAGTAAGATCATCACCAGAAAGAACAAGAGGTGTTAATTCTTTTGTATTGTGACGGGACTCAATAGACAATATGGCTGTAACATAGGTTTTTGTTGGTGCCAATTGGAAGGAAAGTTGTGTTTTAGGAATAACGTAAGGGGTTGGCTGGTAGTCTTCCAAACGATAAATAGGTGTTGTTGGCTGTTCCATAGTTTTTCCCATTCATATTTTAAGAGTTAAAGAAGGTTTTTAATTTTAGAGTCAAAGAAGATTAAAGAATTACAAAAGGCTATCGAGGCGATTTTTTACTTCTAAGAAGTCTATCCATGTAAGTTTTTTTTGACTAGGGGTTCGGAGAAGGTAGGCAGGGTGGAAAGTTGGCATAACAGGTATTTTTATATTATCCTCACTTTCATAAATATGCCATTTCCCTCGTGTTCGGATAATCCCATTTTGAGATCCCGTAAGAAGCTGTGCAGCAATGCCTCCCAGTGCTATAAGTACACGAGGACGCGCTAGATAAATGTGCCGTTCAATAAAAGGGCGGCACAAGGCGACTTCTCTTGGTGTTGGTGTACGATTTCCTGGTGGACGCCAAGGAATAGTGTTGGCAATGTAAACATTATTCCTTGTTAAGCCAATTGATGCGAGGATTTTATTAAGCAACATTCCTGCTTTTCCCACAAAAGGAATTCCTTGTATATCCTCTTCTCGTCCTGGTGCTTCGCCTATAAGCATCAGGGGGCTTCCTGCTGTTCCATCTGAAAAGCAGGTATTTTTTGCTGTCAATTTTAGTGAACAGCCATTAAATGCGAGGAGCGCAGATTTTAATTCATCAAGTGTTTTTGCATTGTTTGCACTCTCTATAGCTGTGGGTTCATTTTGTATAGCCCCCCTAGAGTTATGCAGCGGACGATGATCTGATTTTACGGTGGGAGATGTTTTGGGAGATGTTTGTTGATTATGAGAAATGTTCACGACAGATATTAATTTGCTCTCTGAACAAGCAGACTGCTTAAAACGATTAATAGGGAAATCTGTCAGAACAGCATCCGCACCACTTTCTTTATAAAAGTTTAAGAGTTCTTCATAGGAAATTGAGCACGGCGTTTGATTTAACATTTTATTTTTTCTAATGATCTAGCAACTATAGATCAAACAAAATTATCCTTCAAGTTTTATAAATGTATTCGCTAGCCATTAATGTACAAGAACGCTGATAGGATTCTCTCTTTTCACAAAAAAGGCAAATCGTAAAATGCGAGTGTTCGCGATTATATACATCTTTAAATGTACAATTTGTTTAAATTACGCTATTTTAAATTTTTAAACAGACTAAGTTCTTTATAATAAAAGAATTCTCTACTGAATGCAAGTGGTATGATAACATTTTTGATCATTATATTCTATATTTAATAATTAATGAAAGTTACTTTTATAGTATTTTATTTATAAAATTAATTATAATTTTTTTATTATTATATTATTTTTAATAATTTTTATTAAAAATATTAAATATATTAATGAGATATATAAATATTACTTTTATATGAAAAAATACTAAGACTTTACAAACTGTTTTTACAATGGTTTAAAAGTAATGTGTGGGTATATGCTTTTGCTTTTTTTACCGCTTCAGTCATAGATTCATTTAACGCCAAATGCGCAGCAATAGCGCTTGAGAGAATGCAACCTGTTCCTCGCATTGTTCCTTTTAAACGTGGCGTAGAAATATTTATGACTTCAGTTTTGTCAAAGAAGCTATCAATTGCAAGAGGACCCTCTGCATGTCCCCCTTTTACTAAAATAGATTGAGCTCCCAATGACAAAAGTTTTTTTGCTTGTTGTATTGCTTGCTCATCATAAGATGCCAATGGACTTTGGCTAAGAAGAGCAAGTTCTTCTCTATTCGGTGTTAAAAGAGTAACATGAGAAAGCAGTTTATCGATCATCGTGTCGATGATTGTTTCCGTTGTTAGTTTTCCTCCTGATGAAGCGACAAGTACGGGGTCCAAAATAACTGGGATATGGGGATAGTCTTTGAGTACGTTACAGATTGCTTCTATAATTGCTTTTGTCCCCATCATACCGATTTTTATTGCGCTTATTGGATTTGCTTCTAGGGCAGCACGCATTTGCGCAGCGACGAGGTCTTCACGCATTGGAATGATTTCGGCAACGCGATTATCATCTTGTACGTTAACACAAGTGATTGCTAAATTTGCTTTTATTTGAAAATGTGCAGCGGTTTCTATATCACGAACAATACCGGCACCTCCTGTTGGATCTGTGCCTGCAACAATAAGAATGGAAGGTATCAACGCCATATTTGTGTCACTTTTATCCACTGTTGGACACGCTCTTCAGGTTTTTTATGGAGGATAATATCAGTCACAACAGCAGCACTATTTGCTCCCGCTTTTAAAACACCAACTGCGCGTTCTGGTGTTAAACCACCAATGCCCACCAAAGGTAAAGCACCAATCCGCTTTCTCCATTGTTTGATTTTTTCTAGTCCTTGCGGCATCCATTTCATTTTTTTTAAGATTGTCGGATAAATAGGACCAAGTGCAATATATTCAGGATTAACAGAGAGTGCGATATCCAATTCATGTTCATCGTGTGTACTAAGACCAACTTTTATACCACTTTTACGAATTGCGTGAAGATCAGCATTGCTTAGATCTTCTTGTCCCAGATGAATAAAATTGCACTTTTCATCAATTGCTATTTCCCAATGATCATTAATAATTAATTGTGCTCCCAATTTATTGCATATGTTTTTTGCGCGCTTGATATGTTGACGGATTATTTGTTGATTTTCATGTTTCATACGCAATTGTACGAGCTTGATGCCAAGAGGGAGCAAACGTTCAACCCAATCAGCGTTATCAACGATGAGGTAAAATGGATCCAGTTTCATGAAAATACTGCTTTTCCAATGACTGGCGTTGAAGGGACTGCCACATTGCGTGCTTCGATCATGCCAGCTTTATATCCCATACGTCCTGCTTGAACAGCTTTAGAAAATGCTTCAGCCATTAAGACAGGATCACCTGCTTTAGCAACTGCGGTATTAAGCAGTACTGCATCGTAACCGAGTTCCATCGCAATGGCGGCATGTGATGGGCGTCCAATGCCGGCATCAACAACAAGAGTAGCGTCAGGAAGGTAAGCACGGATAGAACGCAATCCATCAGTATTATGAGGTCCTTTGGCAGAACCAATAGGAGCACACCAAGGCATAATAACACGGCAACCAATGTCAAAAAGTTTTTCAGCAACAATGAGATCATCCGTTGTGTAAGCAAAAATTTTGAAACCTTCATTGTTTAAAATTTGAGCTGCTTCGATTAAGGAAAAAATATTTGGCTGTAAGGTATCTGAATTACCGATAATTTCGAGTTTAATCCAAGCTGTTTTAAAAAGATCTCTTGCTAATTGGGCTGTGGTTACGGCCTCTTTAACAGTATAACAACCAGCAGTATTAGGAAGCACTTTTACCCCAAGTCCTTGAAGAAATTGCCAAAATTGTCCACCTTGTTTTCCACCTGCAGTTTCACGGCGCAAGGAAACAGTTACAATTTCCGTATTCGATTTATGAATAGCATCACGAAGGATTGCTGGTGAAGGATATTGCGCTGTACCTAATAGAAGACGGGAAGAGAATTGTCGTCCATAAAGATTCAGCATAATTTTAGCCTCCTTGCATTGGGCTTAAAATTTCAATTTTATCTCCTTCATGCAAGACAAATTGGCTTCGTGCATCTATGGGAACAACTTCAGCGTTAACAGCAGTTGCAAGCCAATTTCCTTCATACCCCAATTCTTCAAGCAAGAGACCGAGAGTCATAACTTCTGTTTGGACTGTTTCACCATTAACAAATATTTGCATGCTTTATTCCAATGCCAATTCCATTGCTCGTTTTGCCATTTCTGGAGACAACAGAAAACCATGTCTATAAAATCCATTAATAGAAATAAAGTTACCATCTTTATGCACAGAAGGGAAGTTATTAGGATAACATGGACGAACACCAACGCCAGATTCAATAATTTCTGCTTCAGCAAAAGCAGGATGTAAAGTATAAGCCGCGTTGAGCAGTTCCATCATTGATCTCACTGAGATTGCACCATCAAAGTCACTTTCAATCATCGTTGCACCAATCATAAAAATATTATCTTGTCGAGGTACAATGTAGAGAGGAAACCGTGGATGAAGAAGACGAATTGGACGCGAAATTTTAATATCGGTGCAGCGCACGAGAAGCATTTCGCCGCGTACGCCCCGTATATTTTTATCTTTTCCTAAACGTGCTATTCCTGTCGCATCAATAACAATATCAAAATTTGTTTCAGCCGTCTCTACATCAACAAAACACGCTCCATTGTTGAGAAGCTTTTCTTTTAAAGCCATAAGTGCTTTGCGAGGATCAATATGGGCTTCATTTTCATAAAAGAGTGCACAGTTAAAACGTTCCGCAAGATCTGGTTCAAGATGAGCTATCTCTATATTATCTATGGTTTTGTGATTATGCGTGCGTCCAGAAAACCGTTCAAGCTCTCCTCTATCTCGTGTAGGTGCAACCACTAAAGTGCCTTTTTGTATGACAAGGTTGGGAAGCGTTTTACGCCACCACTGTATAGCTTGTATACCAAGATCTTCAACAATCTGTTCCGCATTTTCTCTCTCACAGTAAGGTGCGAGCATTCCTCCTGCATACCAACTAGCACTTCCTATAGGAGAATGAGGGGGAGCCGATATAGTAACAGAAACACCTTTTTGCTGTAATATAAAGGCAACCGTTAAGCCGCCTACACCTGCACCTTTGATAAGAATGTTCTTCAACTGTTTACTTTCTTTTTTTGAGGAGAAATGATTTCCATATAAAGATCACCATTTTTTTGATATTTTTCGGCCATGGCGATCATACCTTCCCCTTTTGTTTTTCTTATTGCTGCTGCCTCACGAATATCATGAGAAATACGCATAGAACAGAATTTTGGTCCACACATGGAACAAAAATGTACCAATTTATGGGCTTCTTTAGGCATTGTTTCATCATGAAAGGCACAGGCTGTTTCCGGATCAAGAGAAAGGTTGAATTGATCATGCCATCTAAAATCAAATCGTGCACGCGAAAGAGCATTATCGCGCAATTGTGCTCTAGGCAAACCTTTGGCAAGGTCAGCGGCATGAGCAGCAATTTTATAAGTGATCACACCAGTTTTTACGTCATTTCTATCGGGGAGTCCTAGGTGTTCTTTAGGTGTTACATAACACAACATAGCTGTTCCAAACCATCCAATCATAGCGGCACCAATTGCTGATGTAATATGATCATAACCAGGAGCAATGTCGGTTGTAAGAGGTCCCAAAGTATAAAAAGGCGCCTCATGACAGAGATCTAATTGTTGCTCCATATTTTCTTTAATTTTGTGCATTGGGACATGCCCAGGACCTTCAATCATAACCTGTACATCTTTTTTCCAAGCAATTTTTGTCAATTCTCCCAAAGTTTTAAGCTCTGCAAATTGGGCTTCATCATTGGCATCGGCAATAGAGCCAGGGCGCAATCCATCCCCCAAGGAAAGAGAGATGTCATACGTGCGTGCAATATCACAAATTTCATCAAAATGTTCATAAAGAAAACTTTCTTTGTGATGCTGCAAGCACCATTTTGCCATAATAGAACCACCTCGTGAAACAATACCTGTTACCCGATCAACGGTCAAAGGGATAAAAGGTAATCTTAATCCCGCATGAATGGTAAAATAATCAACACCTTGCTCTGCTTGCTCAATAAGAGTATCACGGAAAATATCCCATGTTAGGTTTTCGGCAATACCCTGTACTTTTTCGAGTGCTTGATAAAGTGGAACAGTTCCAATAGGAACAGGGGCATTTCGAATAATCCACTCACGAATATTATGAATATTTCGACCTGTTGAGAGATCCATAACTGTATCTGCTCCCCAGCGAATGGCCCAAACCATTTTATCAACTTCTTCTTCCATAGATGAAGTCACTGCTGAATTGCCAATATTAGCATTAATTTTAACACGAAAATTACGCCCAATAATCATGGGTTCGCACTCTGGATGATTAATGTTTTGTGGAATAATGGCGCGTCCACAAGCAATTTCATTGCGAACAAATTCGGCAGTATAAATTTCTGGTATTGATCCAGCAAATGTTTCATTTGATGGTACATTTTGCTGTTCTTTTACTGCTAATCCTTCATTTTCTCGTATAGCCACATATTCCATTTCTTCGGTAATAATGCCTGCGCGCGCGTAAGCCATTTGTGTAATTGCTTTGCCATTTTTTGCTCGTAAAATGGGACGTTTTTGTTTAAAGGTTGGTGTAAGGTTTTTATCAGAAGCCAATCCATTATCTTCAGGTTTAACTAATCGTGCAGGATAAGTTTCAGTATCATCCCGCTTAGAGAGCCAAGGCAAGCTAATTGCTGGCAAGCCTTTTGTAATATCAATGATCATATCTTTATCTGTGTAGGGGCCAGAAGTATCGTAAACTTTTAAAGGTTTCTCACCACTGCCATCAGTCAGTGAAATTTCACGCAATGGTACGCGCACATCAGAAAAGATAGGACTTTGTTGATAAATTTTGCGTGAAGCGGGAAAGGGGTTACAACTGATTGATGGAGTATTTTTCTGCACAAACTTTTTCCTTATAGATACAGAGTTCAAAAATAGGTTGCGATGTTAATGGAGATATATTCAAATTATCAATTACGAGCATTCGGATGAATAGAAATAGTATTTGCTTTATAGCAAAGCAAACCGAATAAAGCTCAAGAAAATTTATTTTGAAAAATTGATACAATATCTATTCTAATATTTGCATGCCTCCTCCCATTTAAAGTATTTTTTTAATACGAATATGGTTGGCTTAAATATCTATATTGTCAATCATAAAAATATATTTAAATGATTTTGGTGTGTTTTTTAAGAGTGAAAATAGATATTATGAAGTGATAAACTATGATACTGAAGCTTTTATAAACAAGAATAAAGTTAAAAACGGATTATCAAGGAAAAATTAGATAGTTTATAGCTCTGATCGAGATTTTTTTCATATTAAAATAATAACTCAGAATACCATAAGATTCTTTCATCATACATCTTTTCATATAAAATCACTTCTTGCACGTCATCAGTGGGAGCATATGGGGCAAAATACTTGAAGAAAGGAAGCGAAAAGTCATACATGAACATTCTCAGATGCGAGGACGATCGCAATGTGGCGACCAACAAAATTGTATAATGGGTTCCAGCTTGTATCTTCAAAAGCTTAAAGATGATGATCTGTAATGGCTTTCTATTGTATCATTGACGTGTGCTATCGTAAAATGAACAGAGTATATTTTGAGCAATATTTCTTTAAAAAGTGCGTGATATGCAATATCATTATATTTTGTGTGGGGCATTCTATTTTTCATGAGGAGATATTCCCATTAAGAATGCGATAAACAAAAATGTGAAACAATACTTAATCTTTATTATTAAAAAATGATGATGAAAATGAACAAAGGCTTTTCATCTTGAAATTTCATCAACACTTTTAAAGAGTTGGAAGAGAGAAAGCAAAAGGATGTATCTCAGTATAAAGTACTACTTAAATTCATTTTCTGAGACATAAAGCTCTTTGTTTTCAAGGTAAAGGTACTCAAGAGTCATGTGATATCGTGCAGTAATATTACAGATAAGAAATCACTCATTATATACAAAAAGATATACAAAAAGCTTTCTAATTATAATGAAGTGCTCTTATTTATTATAATACAACAAGAAAAAAATTGAGTAAATTCGCCTCAAAAAAATTTTTAAACACTAAAATAGGGAATAAATAAAACAAACGCAAACAAAGAATTATTATAATAATGATTATCAAAGCCAAAAACCAATTTTGGAATAAGTAAGGAATTATGAGGAAGAGTAACCAAATTCCCACTAATATTGCTATTATTAGCAATGTTACAATTGGTAGCCATATAAAATCTGCAGCTATACAGGAAAAGATGATTGGTATACCCCAGAGATAGACAAATGTGTTAACAAGAGACTCATAGATAAATTCGTTAGTGAATTCTTTATCTAAACTATCATAGCATTCTATAATTGCTTTGCATTGTTCCACTAATATCATAAAACTCGTTATGAACACTATGAAAGATATAAAAAATAGCTTATCTTTTAGATCTTGTTAAAAAAATCATTTTTAAGTAGTTCAATTATACTAAATAATGAGGTAAACGCTGGAAAGAATAGAGAAGAGCACCAATAATTGCAAGATGTTGTTGAGAATGATTTATTATTCTTGCAAAAAAAATATACATATAATAACATATATAGAAATATGCTAAATGCGGGAGGGGAGAATTTGGTTACGGGGCATTAAAAAAACAAGGGTATTGTTCATAAAAATTGGGGGAGGGTGCTAGGTTATGTTTTTTAATGTTTTCCGGATCGGATACAACCTTCAGATGTGGTGAAGGTGTGTGGTATTTCATTTCCAGTTCAATGAAAGTGTGAGGAAATGGCCATATTGAGTATATTCTCTATGGTGCATTTAGATTGAACAAAAGCCTGTTCAAAAAAACATTGGTGCTGACCTTGTAACACAATTTCAGGAATAAATTGAATAAAATAGAACAAAGCATTTGCATGTGAATAAAAACATAATGAAGCATGCAAAGAATTTAAAGCTAACTTTAAAATTTTAATACAAGTGATAGCCAAAAGATAGAGTTTCCTTGTTTTAAAATATCAACGAGATAGATTTAAACTATTGAAAAAAATAAAAAAGATAATGCTTAAGTCAGAAACTTTCTATGTGGATGATAAGTTATTACATTCGATAATGGTTATATGAAATCCATAATAAGGAAAATTTTGAACAGTATTTATAAATTTTGCAACAAGATGCAAGATTTGAGAAATATTTATATAACAACAGCAAAGCAACAAAACAAGATATTAAGTAACATCAGATGAGGTGGTTACATCACACATTAGAAGAGAAAACATTAATACTAATGTTATGAAAAGCATCTGGTGAATTTAGGTTATTAAATTATAAGGAGTGAAGAGAGGTAAAATGCGTAAATACGGATGGTGCAGTGATTATGATGTACCAATCAACAGTGGCAGCACATTTTAGTGCACAGAACGAGAATTTGTTAGAAAAACTATGAAAATAATGGGGGATTTATAATGTCTAATATTTACAATTGGTCTCTAAAGGCTGATGAAAATGCTTATTCAGATAGTATCATTAATTGGGCAGAAGGTCAGCCGCCTAGTTCTGTTAATGATAGTGCACGGGCGATGATGCAGCGCGTGCGTGAATATCTTGCAGATAATGGTGGATCTATTAATTCAAGCTTTACAGTAAATGTGGAAGATAAAACAACATTAATTACCTTAAAGACAGTTTCGCCTATAAAAAAATACAACAATGATATCATCATACGTTTTAAAGCTTGTGGTGTAAATATTGGCTCGACAAAAATAACTGTTAATAATATAGGAGAAAAGCTTATCTATAAAGCAACTGATGCGGGGGTTATACCATTAGAAGGTGGAGAATTTCAAACAGATGGCATTTATGAAATGGTATACAATAATGGTGTTTTAATAAAAGAGCATGAGGGGTGGTATTTATTAAATCCTACACCACCAAAGATAGAAAGTTTTCCCTCTGGATTTATTGCAACATTTGCTATGCAAAATGTGCCAAATGGTTGGCTTTTGTGTGATGGTAAGGCCTATAAGCGTGAAGATTATCCGCAGTTATTCAACGCAATAGGTGATAAATGGGGAAAAGACAGCAATAAAACTTTTAAAGTTCCTGATTTTAGAGGCATGTTTTTACGCGGCTTTGATAATGGTCGGGGGTTAGATGGTGGTAGAAAATTTGCAGATGAACAACAAGATAGCATAAAGTCGCATACGCATATTGGGAGTATTGAAAATGCAGGCGAGCATGCGCATAATTTTGAGTATAAAGGAGTTGGATGGCCAGTTGGTGATATTGGGAGACTACCGAACCATTATACCTATAATGCGACCCTGAAGGGGAGAACAGGTTCTGCTGGCGCACATACACACAAGGTAACTCTTTCCCATACGGGTGAGGCAGAAACGCGTCCTGTTAATGCAACCGTTGTCTATGCTATAAAATCATGAGTATGTTTGAGTAATAATAATCTATACACCCTGATAATTTTTGTTAACGCGGAGCAATTCCGCGTTATTTTCATATGCATATGAAGAGGAAGTCTATACTGTTAATAGGATACTTGAGAGAATCAAAAAAACAATTTAAAAATGATTGAAAGAAAGAGTTAAGGATATAATTTATTATAAGAAAAAGAAAATCATAACTTTTTTATAATTGTATGATAACATAGGGAAAATGTATTAAATCATTTAAACTGTGCCATGAAGAGATCTGGAGATATATTTGTTCATAAGGTGTTTTGATAGGGGATAAGGTGATAAAATTATTCAACCTGAGGCATAAAAAGTACAATATTTTTAACGTTTTTTGTGTAAAAATAGCATACCCCTGTATGAGTTAATTTATCTCATAAAGATATCTCTCATCTTGTTGTCCATTTCATTTCTTTGCATTGCTATGGTGTAGGCTTTATCTGTAAATGATAGTATTCCTTGAGTGGAATCATCGTTATGCTTGTGAAGCAGCAGACAAATGCTATCTCTCTCCTCATTCCTATATTCCGCATTGTTTTTGTATTAGGGGGCTTACAAGAAGCGTTATTGATTTTATTTTAAAGTTTTTATTCAATAGTTTAATTCTTTGTGATATGCCAATAAACGATTTTTTAAATAGAGAGAGAAAAGTAAAAAATATCATTATAAATCAATATTTATTTATACAAAAAGCTAAAGTATATGTGTTATAAAGAAAATATTACCATTAAAGCTACAAATAAATTTTTATAGATGGGAGAAAGGTACTTGATTTCTACATAGTCCTTAGAAGATATAAATAATACACCCCATTATTATAACAAAGGCATTTGTACGCATTTCTTGAAACATTTTTATAAAGATAAAAGTGATAGAAAGAGTGGAAAAACGCATATTTATGTTGTATAAATTCGTATTATCTAACAGCTTGATAGCAAAACAAAATTTCGCATGTTTTTAGTTATGTAAAATCTTGAAAGATTTTAAACTAGTGGTTTTTTCTCAAAATATTTTTAGGGTGTTTGGTTTTCTTTTTTAAAATGACAGATGACAAAAAGAAGTTCATATAAAAATAAAAAAGATTCTTAAATATTTGCATGTTTTATTTTTCTATGGACTTTAGTTTTTAGATTGAAACCGATAGCTTAGAGATCTAATTTCATAGGAGGAGGCTGTTTGAGGGAGTATAAATGGGATATCTTCTTTAGGTAATTCAGAAACGTTTAAAGAACAATGATAAACATCGCGAAGATTTTGTGTTGTCAAAACGTTAGTTGCATTTCCTTTGCAATAAATCTCTCCTTCCTTGAGCAAGATCATGTTATCTGCATAATGTGCTGCGAGATTGAGGTCATGAAGAACAGCAAGAACGCCGCCACCAGAATGGGCAAATTGTTTAGCAATATCCATAACGATGATTTGATGTTGAATATCGAGGCTAGCAATAGGTTCATCTAATATCATCCAGCGAGGAATCCCATTATGAACAGGTTTCCAGATTTGGCAAAGGACACGGGCAAGTTGTACTCTAGCTTGTTCTCCACCTGATAATTGGTGATAATACAGGTTGCCATAATCAGAAAGGTCAACGCACTCTAAAGCTTTTTGGATAAGATTTTGCATTTCGGCTTTGGTAATGGTAAATTGGTTTACAGAAAGGCCAAGCCCTACAACTTCATGGACTAAGAATGGAAATACGAGCGTTGTTGATTGTGGTAGCACAGCGCGCATTTTTGCCATTTCATGAGTTTTTGTTTGGCATACATTATAACCATTTAAGGTTATTTTTCCACTGTAAGGAATTTCACCACTCAGAGCTTTGATAAAAGTACTTTTCCCTGATCCATTAGGACCAATAATAATGGTAAAAGCACCACTTTTAGCTTGAAGATTAATGTGTTTAAGAATCTGCTTCTTTCCGCGCTGAACACAAATATTTGTCGCTTTAATCATGAAAAGTCTGTTCCTCGTTTGCATATAAGGATCCATAGAAAGAAAGGAGCACCAAAAAGCGCTGTTACAATCCCAATCGGCAATTCTGCGGGGGCAACAATTAAGCGTGCAAACGTATCAGCAAAAATAAGTAATGCTGCTCCCAAGAGAGCAGAGCAAGGAATGAGATAGCGATGATCAGGACCAATGAGTTGACGTAAAATATGAGGAACAATAATACCAATAAAACCAATACCACCACTGACAGCAACAGCACTACCACACATAAGGGCAACAAGGGGAATAGCAATATTTTTAACGCGTTGAATATGGAAACCAATATGGCCAGCAACAGCTTCTCCAAGAGCAAGGGCATTAAGTGCTCGTGATAAAAAGGGAGAGAAAAGAAGACCAATAACGATGAAAGGGAGAACGAGCCATACTTTCAACCATGTAGCGCCTGCAAGAGAGCCAAGACTCCAAAAAGTGATATCACGGAGTTGTTGGTCATTTGCGATAAAAATCAATGTTCCAACAACTGCACTGCTTAATGCACCAAGAGCAATACCAGCAAGCAGCATGGTTGCAATAGAGGTAAAGCTATTATGCGTTGCTATTATGTAGAGAATAATCGTTGATAAAAGTCCACCAAAAAAAGCACCTATGATAACTTTGTAAGGCTCTAGAAAAGGTGCAAATGAAACAGGAAAAGCAATACCGACAACAATTGCTAAGACTGCTCCAAGTCCAGCACCTGCTGATACACCTATAATTCCAGGATCTGCAAGAGGATTACGGAAAAGCCCTTGCATAAGAACACCGGAGACAGCTAAAGCTGCTCCAATTAACAATCCAAAGATAACACGGGGAAGCCTTATGTCGATAAGCACGAGGTAATCACGCGTTTTACTACTTACTGAAAAATCTTGTGTAAGCATCACATGGAGGAGATCAAGGAAAGAAACCTTTGCGGCACCATTCAAGAGCCCACCAAAAATACTGAAGGTAAGGAATATTATTAAGCTTAATAATAAAACCTTCCCCTGCTTTGAACGGTTTATTTTTTTACCTTCTTTTGTTTCAGGTAAATGCATCATGGATGTACCGTCTACCATTTTTATCAGCTCTTACCGTTTTGATTTGCACCATAAAGTATCTCAATAAGCTCTCTTGATGCGTCTGCAGTGCGTGGACCAAATCCTAAAAAATACATAGCATCCATCTGTTTTATGGCATGATTTTTTGCTGCTGTTGTTGCTTGAACTGCCGGTATGGCTAAAATCTTATCAATGCTAGTTGATCTTGCACCATGTTTTACAAGTAAGATAACATCAGGATCTGATTTCAATAACGCTTCGCCGTTGAGAAGTTTATATCCTTTATAATCGGTGATAGCATTGATAGCACCTGAAAGTTTTATCATACTATCAGCTGCAGTACCTGTTCCAGATGCCATGACGCGTCCATTTTGCACAGAGAAAACAAAAAGAACACGCTTTGGTGTTGTTACTTTCGCCAAAAGCGTATCGTTTTCTAAAAAATTACGCTTCAATTTTTCAATTAACGCAGCGGCTTGAACTTCCCGATGAATGGCTTGACCAACGAGGCGAATCTTTTCTATCACATTTTCACGGGAGTAGTCTTCTGGTATGATCACCAGAGGGATTGATGTTTTTTTGAGAATATCAATTGTTGAAGCGGGACCGCTTCCTTCAACAAGCAATATGCCCTCTGGGGCAAGTGATAAAACACCCTCCGGTGAAAGAGCACGCATATATCCAAGCACAGGAAGCTTGAGCGCTTCTTGCGGGTAGACGCTTGTACTATCACGGGCGACAAGCTGATCTTGGGCACCCAATGCATAGACAATTTCTGTAAGTGCTCCGCCGATAGAAACAATTCGAGCATTTTCAGGAAAACGGGTTGTGGGTTCAGCAATCACTTGTTTAGAAAAACAGGTAAGAGAGAGCAGTAAACATATAAGGAAAAGGTTTGATAACCTATGCAAAAGAGATATGAACATGTCTGACCTTACCTTATCTTAGTTACTGCTGTTTTCTTGGCTCGATGGTAAACCATTCAATAAAGAGCGCCAATCTTCACGTTCTTTTTGGCCCTCCTTGCGTACGCCAAAGAATTGAATAATCATCTCATCATCTTTATCGAAAACTTCAAGTGAGTTGACATATCCATCAATTGTAGGTTTGCGAACACGCCATACCTTCTTGATTCCAGAAACGAGTAAATGGAGGTGAAACTTCTGATCGAGAACATTAAGCCAAGGTCCCATTTGCTTAATATTCTTTACTTGCCCAGTGAAAATTTGGATACATCCTTTATTTCCAACAAAACACATAATTGGTAACTCTTCTTGTGCAACTTGTTTGAGCATCATCTCAACAGCTTCTATTTTTAACTCATCGGCAAATTCATTTCCGGCATGTTTTACGGCATTATGTCGATTAATTTTCAGTTCAGAAATAATTCCATGAAGTTGATGCACATCAGTCATCTGTCGCCAACGATCTCGGAACTTTTCAACATCTAGCTTTGCCGTATCACATTGTACTGGAGTAGGAGCGGGAGAAATATCAAGTGCGGATGATTGATCGTCATGAAGCAACTTTTCAACAAGTGCAGCCCATTCTTCCATATTTGTTGCGTCTTGAGAATAGAGTTTGAAAATAGCAATGCCATATTGATCAAAAAATTGCAGACTTTTCATAGGTGTTCCGAGAATAGTCACGTCATGCTCGAAACCAAACTTCCACTGTTTTGAAAAAATACGCAAGTCAATTTCACCGAGTGTTATCGGAATATGCTGACTTTGAACAATCTTCTCAAAACATCCTGTTATTTCATGGACAGCATTTTCATTCCGTGTTAATGCCATGACTATTCCAAGTTTAGGAGCATTTTCCAAGAGAGTAGCGACATCAGCGCGTAGTTTTTTTGCTTTTCCAATTGTACAATAAGCCGCAATGAGTTCTGCTTCGGATATACCAATAGAGTCCGCGAAATCGCGGTTACGCATTTCTTTTTTTTCTTCACGCAAGTGAATAATCATTTCGGCTGTGTATGACATGGGCTTATCCTTATGTTACCTGTTTAAAGGTTAATTGTTTAATTTTAAAACTCAAAAACAGTGAGTTGAACCACTATCAACTAATGGTTCAACTCACCACCAAAAAAGCCCTTATTTTATCAACAATAGAACAATAAAAACCAATAAATACAAAGAGTTAAAGCGCAAACCTCAAAATTCGTTGTTCAAAGAACAATGAGAACAGAAACGCAATAATTTATTTTTTATCGATATAACCTTTTTAATTGATCTAATGATTAACAAAAGTGACTAAAATTTTTGCACGAACGAAACTTTAAAGTTGCGACCAGGCTGACTATAATAATCCTTCGGTGTTGAGCCGTCATCGGAAGGAAGATCTGATACATTCCAATATTTTTGATTGAACAGATTATAAACACCAGCCCTTATAACAGGACCCTTTTCACCAAATGGCTTCAACCAACCTGACACATCAATAATATTATAACCTGGAATTTTTTGATAGTCCGATTCCTTAGCAACTTTATCACGTTTGGCAGATGAGGTAAGAACAACGTCTGCTCCCCAGATTTCTTTTGCATATCCGATCCCAACAATCGCTTTTAAAGCTGGAATTGAGTTAAGATATTCATCTTTATCAATATCTTTTCCTTGCGAATAGGCAAGAGCAAAATTGCTATGGAATCCACCATTAAGAGCCAAATGTATTTTTGCTTCAGCACCATAAATACGCACATTTGCACGATTTATATAATGGCGACGTGCTAATGGGAATTCCTCTGATGGACCTTTATCCATAGTGTCTATGAAGTCCTTGTATTGATTGAAAAAGGCACTGACTGAACCACCCAAATTTCTATTTCCATACCTTATACCAACATCATACCCATTGCTCGTTTCTGCTTTAAGATCAGGGTTGCCCTTCGAGTAATAAGCAGAGGGTTTTATATAAGAGACGTAAAGTTCTGCAATACGTGGTGCACGAAAAGCCTGTGCCCATTGGGCATAAAGCGTTACTTGATCACGAACATCCCACTCCACACGTAATTTGGGAGAAAAACGTGAACCATTTCTTTCTGGAGGAAATTTGTCAGAAAGTAGAGCTTTCTCATAAGAAGACGTTTTCTGAGGGACATACTTATACCAATCATAACGAATTCCAGGTGTGATACGGAAATGGTTATCGGCAAGGCCAATTTCATCTTCGAAAACAAAACCCAAATTATAGCCATTTGTATCTGGTGAATCTGACCGATTAGCGGGCACAAAGAGGCATCCCCGTGCATTTTCCGGCAAGTGACAATTATCTTTCCCGAACAAATAATGATGAAACTTAGATGACAAGACATTAGCGGCAAGCTTTAACGTATGGTCTACAGTGCCAATATGAACCTTCTTGAGAGCATCAGCATTGAAACCATAATTGGTATTACGCAAAAAATTATCTCTCAAAAAATCCCCTTTGGGTGCCCGAACACGAAATGAAGTCATAATATCATGACTTGACTGTCTTTGCCAATAAATCTGTCCACGAAACGCATCAAAAAGTGCATCTTCATTGCCGTTATAGTCATAAGAAAGAGAAAGGCGTTCACGGAGTTTGTCGTCCTTGTCATAAACGGAACCACGGGCATAATATCTTTCAGAAGCATTCAATGAATGTGTATCAACATTGTGACCAAAACGTTCTGCTGTAAAACCAAGTCGGTGATTGTCATCAAGGTATTGGTGAATTTTAAAGAGCAAATTATTTTGGTCAAAATGAGCAGGGTTTTTACGTGTGCGCTCTCCATAACCTTCTAGGGTTCCCATATTTTTGCGCTCATGACCTTCCGCATAAGAACCTTGGAAAAGGAAAAACGTTTGTTGAGCACGCATTGCAACAGCTTGATCTACGTGCCAACTATTATCAACAGAATGATAACCACTTCTTATAAGACCACCCCAATTTTTTCCTTCTGTGATAAGATCTTCAGGATCAAGGGTACGCAACGCAACAACTCCTCCCAGTGCACCAGATCCATAAAGACTAGAATCCGGTCCCTGAATAACATCAAGTGTGGAAAGCGCACTAAAGTCAAACATTGTGTTACCACTGTTATTACGCAATATATCATTGAACCACGGAAGAACAATACCATCCACTGTTGTGAGAACACGGTTTGCTTCTAAACCACGAATGACAAAACTGTTATTACTTGGGCTATACCCCACGGTTGGATAAAGACGACTAATATCATAGGCATCAGTTATTTGTTTCTCACGAATATCCTTCGCGGTTTTCCGATCTGTCAGAATAGTGACCGAATCCAAGGCCGTCCCTATTTTTTTCTCTTCAATAACAATTGGTTTGAGTTCAGTGACAGCTCCTCCATCTTTATTTCGTGCAAAAACAAATGAAGGTATACAGACCGATAATGCACTTAAAATCACACAGCTTTTATAGATATTTTTTCGTCTTATTTGCATAACACATCACAACCTTTTTAAACATCCCCTCTCTGTTTTGAAATTTTATTTACATACAAAAAGGCTGGACCCGCTGATTAAAACTTGCCAGCCAAGCAGAAGTGATTTTGCCAACAAGACAAAACCACTAGAAAACCATATTAAACATGACAAAATCAGTCAAGAAAAAAGTTGCAATTTCAAAATAGCCTGTTTTAATGAGATTTACACCAATATTAAGCTTAAAATAGCGGCAGAAGAAACGATGAATTTTGAAAATACGACGCAATTATTAACTCTTTGGATTGGTGCATTTGTTGGAGCTTTATTTTTGCATGTATTATTGGGAGCGCAGTTTTATTTTCAAAGTACGGGTGTAAGTAATAGCTTGCTCTCGTCGGAGATTATGCTGACTTTTGTGCAAGAAACTATCTATCCGGATGTTGATACAGATTTGTCAGATATTCATACAGAGTCGGATATTAATACAGAGTCAAAAGTATTACAGTCTGATCTTTTAGAGAAGGAGTCAGAGGAATTAGAATCCGTGGATGAAGTTCAATCGGAAGAGCCTCAGCATATGGTAGAACAAGATGACTTAAAGTCTTTGGAAGAGCCCCTTCCTCAAAAAGTGGAGCATAAAGCGTTTATCAAAAAAACAATACCGATGCCAAAAGCTGTAGTAAAGCGCTCCAATGCAAAGGCGGTACGTTCTTCTTCCACCAACAAGGGCGTCAGTACAGCAGGGCTTGAAGATATGTTGTTAATGGAGTGGTTAGCAAAGGTACAGTCACAATTAGAAAGGCAAAAAAATTATATTGTGGGACAGCGTACCAGTCGTGCAAAAGGAACGGTGAAGTTAGAATTTATGGTGCATAAGCAGGGGAGTATTTTTTCTAGTCGTGTAGCAGTCTCTGCTGGTAATCCGGAACTTGATCGATTAGCGATGGCGGCACTTCAACGCGTTGGTTCTTTTCCACCCCCCCCCCCATCAAAAGTGAATAAAATAATCAGAGTATCCTTGATATTTAGCTGATTTTTTATATGGGGCGCTTTTCTTATAATATATTGATTTATAATGATAATTCATCATTTTGTATTTGAAATAAAAGATCCTAATAGCATAGGGTTTTCTCATTTTGAATTTATTGATACTGAATCAATTAAAATTACTTGCGTATACATCATAAGCAGGTTGGTATGTGGGTGCTATTTAAAAAGGAATAAAAACACGTCTTATGAACGCTTTCAAAGTACTATTTGGGAAGTTAAGGCATATTATTTCCGTCGACCAGAAAGCAGGTCGGTTTTTATATCTATTTTCCCAGTGAGTCTTGCTTTGTAGACACCATAATTTTCCATGACACGCATCACGTAATTACGTGTTTCTGTATAAGGAATACGCTCAATCCAATCAATGACGTTATCGAGAGATTGTCCTCGAGGATCGCCATAACGTTTTATCCATTCATTGACACGACGGGGACCCGCATTATAGCCAATAAGAGTTAGTATATAGGATCCATTAAAACGTTCCAATTGTTCATTAAGAAAATGGGCACCTAATGTTGCATTATAATGAGCATCACTGCTAAATTTTTTAGGAGACCATGCAATTGAGTGTTTTTTTGCCAATGCTTTTGCTGTTGTAGGAAGCAATTGGAGTATACCTTGTGCACCTGCTTTTGATATGGCTGTTGGATTAAATTCGCTTTCTTGGCGTGCAATGGCATAGATAAGCGATTTTTCTTCTACAGAAATATTAGTAGAAGCTGGTATAGCTCCCAGAGGATGAGAGAGTGCACCGACATTTTTTCCCTGAAAAACAGCCATTTTTCCAATTTTGAGACTGGTATAATAGTCTCCGTTTTTTTCTGCCATAACAGCCAGAAGGGCTAATTCGCCGGGACTTTCTATTTTTTTTCCGAGCTCTCTATAAAAAATTTTAGCAAAATCAGCATAGCCGGCTGCTTCAAGACGTTGAATTGCTTTGATCGCTTTTCGTGCACTAAAATGTTGTCGCTCAGCGGTTGTTGGTTTGGGAAAGGAAACTTTAAGCTTTTTTTGGTTGAGTCGTGCAGCGGCTAATTGACCATAGTAAGTTGCACCAAAATGAGCTGCGCGATGAAAGTATTGCTGGGCATTTTTATGTTCTTCTAGCGTTTCTGCTGTTCGTCCCATCCAGTAATATCCACGTGATGCAGAAAAAGGTAAAGAAGAGAGTTGAGGAATACGTGAAAAATGCTGCATTGCCAATTTAGGGTTATGAAGAAACCGTAGTGCGTACCATCCTGCATGAAACTCAGCATCGATAGCTAATGCAGATGTTATACCAGTGTGCATTGCAACGAGTTGATAAGCAATTTTTGGTTTGTTTAAATCGAGCATTTCACGAGAAAGGGCGCGTTGTTCTTTCCATAATGAATGAGGGTTCATAAGGTGGAATGCATCTTTTGATGTTTTCATCATGAGTGCTGCAGCTGCATTATATTGCTCTGTTCGTCGAAGATGGCGTATTCGAGCAAACTGAAAAAGAGGATCTTTTTGCCATGATCTTTCTACAGCTTTTAATTTTTGTGTAGCTCTAGGATCATTTTTTTCAACGGCCACAAAAGCATCAAAAAGAGATTGAGCATGGGCTAATTTTGCAACGCGTGCTGCTGAATCAAAACGATATGCATACAGCATAAACTGCATGCGTTTCAGATGATCAATAGGTTTTAATGCAGCGCTTGCATTTTTAAGAACAAATATTTCTTCTTTTGCATTAAGCTGTGTTTTATGCCACCATGGCGCAATAACGTGTCGAGCACGAGTGGTTTGTCCCGTTGCAATAAGTGCTTTAGCGAAGAGAGCCATTCCTTGCGCTGTTTGGGGCGGGTGATGAGAAAATTTTTGGATGATTGCGCGTGTGAGGTTGGTTTCGTTAAGAAAAGCACGTTCAGCATTGCGTTGCATCGTTTCTATACCGGGCCATCCTTTTAGCATGTTGATTGCATTAAATATTTCAGAACTTGGTATATCAGCTTGGTTTGATATCCCCAGCGCCCATGTCAAAATATGACGATCAAGGCTATGTTTTTCCATTGAATTACGAAGATTTATTGTTTTTGCAATATTGTTGTTTGCTAGTGCATCTAGCCCAGCTTTCAGTTTCTGAAGTGTAGCAGTATTGTGTAATGTCGTGTGTATCTGTTGAAGAGGCTCTAGAGCTTCTTTTTCGGTAAAGGGAGTAGGGCGCACCAAAGGGATTGGCGCTTTCCCGTGCAAAAGGGGTGTTTGCGCGGATGCACTTGAAAATAAAATTCTTATTGCCAGTATAAGTGCAGTAAAGGTTGATACGAAAAGAGAGGTGGAAAATACACGCATAGAGAAAAGACCTTGAGACCTTGCTTTTTGTAAAAACTTAAGGATTTATAGAACACAAGCATGAAAAACGCGTTAATATAGACGGCTTATTTTAAAAAAATGTGCAACATTTAAGGAGGAATATTTTTATCTTAAGAGGGCTTTTTTTGAAATTCATCTTGCTTCAATGATAGAGCAAGATTATGCTCTATTTAAAATTTATAAAAGGCGATTATTAAAAAAAATAAAAGCGAACATTATAGGGAGTTTATCATGCTCAAGGGAGCTATAACTGCGCTTATTACACCGTTTGATAATAAGGGCGCAATTGATGAGAAGGCGTTTTGTGATTTTATCGAATGGCAGATCACACAAGGGATTAACGGTGTAAGCCCAGTTGGGACAACCGGTGAATCAGCAACGTTAAGTCATGAAGAACATAAGCGGATTATAGAATTGTGTGTTGAGCAGGTCGCAAAGCGTGTTCCTGTTGTTGCTGGAGCGGGATCAAATAGCACAAGTGAGGCTGTAGAGCTTGCACAATACGCGCAAAAAGCTGGTGCAGATGCAGTTTTGGTTGTCACTCCCTATTATAATAGACCAAATCAATCTGGTTTATACAAACATTTTTCTTCCATTGCCAAAGCTGTTTCTATTCCGATTATAATTTATAATATTCCTGGTCGTTCTGTTATCGATATGGCTGTGGAAACGATGAAAGACCTTTATCAAGATTTTAAAAATATCATTGGTGTAAAAGATGCAACGAGCAGAATTGAACGCGTTAGTGAACAACGTGAAAAGTGTGGGAAGGATTTTGTACAGCTTTCCGGTGATGATTGTACAGCGTTAGGTTTTAATGCACATGGAGGTATGGGGTGTATTTCAGTTTCCTCCAATGTTGCTCCAAAGCTGTGTGCAGAGCTTCAAGATGCTTGTTTTCGTGGTGATTATAAAACAGCACGAGAATTAAATGATCGCTTGATGCCTCTTAATCGTGCTGTGTTTATTGAGCCTAGTCCAGCGGGTATTAAATATGCTGCTGCAAAATTAGGATTTTGTGGTGATACTGTGCGTTCTCCGATTGTTCCGTTAACAGAAAGAACAAAGAAGATTATTGATGCAGCCCTCAGTCATGCTGGTATTTTAAAAGCATAAAATGATATTGACAAAGCCATGAATAAAAAAAAGAACGCGCCCGTACGGAAAATAATTGCTGACAATCGTAAAGCACGTTTTAATTTTGAAATCCTTAATAATCTCGAGGCCGGTCTTGTCCTTCAGGGAGCGGAAGTAAAGTCCTTACGTTCTAATCATGCCAATATTGCTGAAAGCTATGCGAGTTTTGAGAATGGGGAATTATGGTTAGTAAACAGCTATATTCCTGAATATACGCAGGCTAATCGTTTTAATCATGAACCGCGACGTTTGCGCAAGTTATTGCTTTCAAAACGTGAGATGGCACGTTTTTTTAATGCAACGTCTCGTGAAGGAATGACGCTTGTTCCTCTTAAACTTTATTTTAATGAACGTGGGCGCGTTAAGTTGGAGATTGCTCTAGCGCGGGGGAAAAAACTTCATGATAAGCGAGAAACAGAAAAAAAACGCGATTGGGGACGTGAAAAAGCAAGACTTTTAAAAAGATATGGATGACGAATGCGATCTAGGTATCCTTTATTTATAGCGCTGGTTTAAAACAGTTTTAGCATTGATCTAAGTATGTTTTTGCTGCTTGAAAAATTTGGTGAAACATGGCGTCTGTCAAGCGTCCAGTATTTGTATTATAACGAGAACAGTGATAGCTTGAAAAGATGCGTAATCTGCCGATGTTATTGATTTCGCCGTGTCCAAAAGGGTGAGCTAAAACTTTTGCATTAAGGGCACGTATCGTTGAATGGTGTGCAATGGTTCCTAAGGTAATAACGGCTTTAAGTTTGGGAAGATTTGTTAAAAGAGGTGAGAAGAAATAGCGGCACGTGTTAATTTCTGCACCGGTGGGTTTATTTTCTGGTGGAACACAACGAACAGAGTTAACGATTGCTGCATCAATCAGTTCAAGAGTATCATCTGCTCTTTCTTCGAAGGTTCCTTGGGCAAAACCAAATTTTTTTAAAGTTGAATAAAGTAAGTGCCCAGCATAATCACCAGTGAACGGACGTCCAGTTCGATTTGCTCCACGTAATCCAGGAGCAAGTCCAACAATAAGAAGGCGCGTTGTGTCTGCTCCTTTATAAGGAAAGAAGGGGCGCACCGGTGCGTTATACCAACTTGGTTCTTTTACACGCCAGTCAGCGATAAACTGATGGAGCCTAGGACATAAATTGCAATTTTTGGGTGGTTCTGGGAAAAGTGATGTTAATTGGTTATTCATGGTGTTAGGCATCAATCGTTTTTTCTATTTTTTTGAGTCTTTTATAGCGTATATGACGGGTTATGTTTTGAGAAACAATCTATAATGAATATAAATAAAATTTAATATAAACTTATTACTAATTATTGTGTAAAGAGAGGTAATCTTTCAGTAATTTATTCGATGAATAAGAGCGTAATACACATGATGTTCAAAGAAAAAATCTCTCTCTTTAAGATAAAATATTATCATAAAAATTATGCATAAGGCTGCCTTTATTGCAAAGGATTTTCAACAGCTGGTATTCTTTTTAAAAGGATAAAGACTCCAGACAAGTATTTTGTCAAGAAAGAGCTCCCTCTGTTTGAAGCCAATCTATTGGAATGCTTTTAAGAGCAGCTTTGATAACGGGCATGAATAGGTTATACATTTTTATAAATTTTCTTAAATAATTTCTTTAATCAAAAAATATAAAAGTTTGTGTTGTTTTTCTTGTGTTTTGTTTTGATTATTGTATATACTTCCCTATCCGCTATTAAATTTTTTTATTTGAGAAAGAGGCATAAATGGCCCGCGTAACGGTAGAAGATTGTATTGATAAAGTTGACAACCGCTTTGAATTGGTACTTTTAGCAGGTCATCGGGCGCGTCAGATTTCACAAGGAGCGCAGATTACGGTTGATCGTGATAATGATAAAAATCCAGTTGTTGCTTTGCGTGAAATAGCAGAAGAAACATTGTCGCCTGCTGATTTAAAGGAAGACCTTATTCATTCGCTGCAAAAGCATGTGGAAGTAGATGAGCCAGAAATGGCAAGTGAATTTATTACCCATTCAGGTGAAGCTGAAAGTGTTTTTAATACGTCGTCGCAAGAAGAAGGTACTTCATTTGATCATATGTCAGAAGAAGAGCTTTTAGCGGGTATTGAAGGTTTGGTTGTTCCAGAAAAAAGTGACGATTATTAATTGCAGCAATTTATGTTACAGGAGTAAAGATACCTTGTCATGTGAGGAGCAATTATTTTTCTTGTCTTTTATTGATAGGACGTGTTCAATAAAGATTAGGGGTGTGAAAAGATAAAGGATATGCTCGTATGATGCGTCAGTGTGAGCTTGTTGGACGTGTTCAACGTTACAAGTCTGACGTAGATGAGGCTCTTTTAAACAGGGCCTATGATTATGCAATGAGAAAGCATGCACATCAAAAGCGTGCGTCAGGTGATCTTTATTTTTCTCATCCTTTAGAAGTTGCTGCTATTTTGACGGATATGCGGTTGGACGAGGCAACGATTGCTGTTGCTCTTTTGCATGATACAATTGAAGATACAAGCGCTACACGAGCAGAAATTGATCAGCTTTTTGGTTCTGAAATTGGGAAGTTGGTTGAAGGACTTACAAAGCTTAATAAGCTTGATCTTGTATCAAAGAAAGCTGTACAGGCAGAAAATCTTCGTAAACTTCTTATTGCTATTTCTGATGATGTTCGCGTTCTTTTAGTCAAACTCGCTGACCGCCTTCATAATATGCGTACCCTTGGTGTTATGCGTGATGATAAACGTCGGCGAATTGCTGAGGAGACGATGGATATTTATGCGCCACTTGCAGGTCGTATGGGTATGCAGGATATGCGCGAGGAATTAGAGGATCTCTCTTTCTTTTATTTAAATCCAGAAGGTTATCGTACGATTACTAATCGACTTTCTGAATTATTGAAACACAACCGTGATTTGCTTTCCACAATTGAAAATGAATTGACAAAGCTTTTTTTCGAGCACGGCATTAAAGCAGATGTTAAAAGCCGTCAGAAAAAATCTTATTCAGTCTTTCGCAAAATGGAAAGTAAAGCATTATCTTTTGAACAGTTATCGGATATTTTTGGTTTTCGTGTGATTGTTGAGTCCGTGAATGATTGTTATCGTGCTCTTGGTGTCATTCATACGACATGGCCAATGGTTCCTGGTCGTTTTAAAGATTATATCTCTATACCAAAGCAAAATGATTATCGTTCCATTCATACAACGATTGTGGGACCATCGCGACAACGTGTTGAATTGCAGATTAGAACTGCTGCTATGGATGAAATTGCTGAATATGGCGTTGCGGCACATTCCATTTATAAAGAGCAAGGTTCTAATTATTCGGCTTCGAGGTTATCAAATGAAACAAATGCGTATGCATGGTTGCGTCAAACGATTCAATCTTTGTCAGATGGAGATAATCCGGAAGAATTTTTAGAACACACAAAGCTTGAGCTTTTTCAAGATCAAGTTTTTTGTTTTACGCCGAAAGGTCGATTAATTGCTTTTCCTAAAGGAGCTACTCCTATTGATTTTGCTTATGCCGTCCATACCGATATTGGTGATTCTTGTGTGGGTGTGAAAATCAATGGTCGTATTATGCCTTTAATGACCAAATTAAAAAATGGTGATGAGGTTGATATTATTCGTTCACATGCTCAAATTCCGCCGGCTGCATGGGAATTTCTTGTTGTCACAGGTAAAGCACGTTCAGCTATTCGACGAGCAAGTCGTGCTGCGGTACGTAAACAATATTCGGGTTTAGGATATCGTATTCTCGAGCGTTCATTTGAATATATGGGAAAACAATTTTCAAAAGACGTTTTGAAGAAAGTTTTGCCACGTTTAGCACGTAAAGATGTAGAGGATGTATTGGCTGCTGTTGGGCGTGGGGAGCTGTTTTCCGCTGATGTGATTAAAGCGGTTTATCCTGATTATCAAGATCACCGTGTAGTACAAAAGTCATCTTTTAAGCCTGGGGAAGAAGGTTGGTTTAATATTGAGAATGCTCAAGGTATGATTTTTAAAGTTCCAGAAAATGAAAAGAATGCAATGGTCGAGAATCATCAATCTAAAGCATTGCCTATTAGAGGAACCCGTGGAGATATACCGGTACGTTTTTCACCGGAAGGAGCAGTGCCTGGAGATCGGATTGTTGGTATTATGCAGCCTGGGGCTGGGATCATTATTTATCCAATACAGTCTTCAGCTTTGATGGCATATGATGATCAGCCAGAACGATGGATTGATGTCCGCTGGGATATTGATGCCCAAATGAATGAACGTTTTCCTGCACGGATAAACATTTTGGTTGTAAATAGTCCTGGTTCTTTGGCTGAAATTACACAAATAATTTCTGCTAACGATGCCAATATCCAAAATTTATCTTTTATCCGTACAGCACCAGATTTTACAGAAATTATGATTGATTTGGAAGTGTGGGATTTAAAACATTTGAATCGTATTTTTTCTCAGTTAAAAGAGGCAGGTTCAGTAAGTACAGTACGGCGGGTTCATGGATAAAAGAAAGATTTTGCAATGAATACACAAGATGTCATTGATATTTTTAAACAAGCAGATGCTATTCTAGAAGGGCATTTTATTTTAACATCGGGACGCCATAGTGCGACTTATATGCAAAAAGCGAAAGTATTCATGCATGCTGACTTGACGGAAAAGTTGTGTCGTGGATTAGCTGAAAAAATCAAAAAATCTATCGAGGGAAAAATTGATTATGTTGTTGGTCCCGCAATTGGCGGCCTTATTCCTTCCTATGAAACTTCACGGCACCTTGGTGTTCCTTCTCTTTGGGTAGAGCGTGTAAATGGCATCTTTGAATTGCGTCGTTTTGAAATCAAGAAGGGGGCACGGGTTGTTATTGTCGAAGATATTGTGACAACGGGTCTTTCCATTCGTGAGACTATTGAGGCGCTTGTTGCAGCAGGAGCAGAGGTATTGGCCAGTGCATGTATCCTTGATCGTTCTGGTGGTAAGGTCAATGTTGGGGTTCCATTGATTGCGCTTGCTGAATATGAGATAACCTCTTATACTAGTGATGCACTTCCTGCAGAGCTTTCTGTTCTTCCAGCGATTAAACCAGGTAGTCGAAATATTTAATTGTCTTTCTATTTTTTTTTGTGCAAAAGCTTAAAAAGATTAATTTGGATGATATAGATTATTTCATCATCAAAAGATGTATATTGAGAGTCATATGCTTTTTCGTAGTCGAGAACCAATAGATTTTGTAACGCGTATTCGACTTTGGTTATGGCCACGTCGTTCATTTTCTCGCTCATTTTGCTACATACATAAACGTATTTTGCGTATATCAGCAACACCGCATGAAGTAGCATTAGGGGTTGCTGTTGGCATTTTTTTAGCTTGTTCCCCTTTCTTTGGGTTGCATATTATTTTGGCAATATTTTTATCTTGGCTTTTGCGTGCAAACTTTGCTGCCGCAATCATTGGGACGATTTTTTCTAATCCACTCACATTTTTATTGATTGTCATGGCTGATTATAAAGTAGGGTATTTTTGTTTATCACTTTTTAGCGATGTCAAAGAGATTTCTCTTTCGCAAATTCGTGCTCTATTTAATGGTTTGACATTGTCAAATCTCTCTCTCCTCTTTAAAGGCGCATGGGACACAATTATGAGTCCTATGATTTTAGGTGGAACTCTTTTAGGTATTGTTTTTGGTGGTTTATCTTATATAGGTGTTTACAGAGCAACGGTTCGTTTTAAACAAAAGCGATATCAAAAGATTATAAAAAAAGGCGTTTAAAGAAGCGTTCATCGTAAGAAAGATCGGGTAATATCGTATGATTGTTGGTCTTGGAAATGATCTGGTTGATATACGACGTATTGAGAAAATGTTGGTTCGTTATGGTGAGCGTTTTACCCAACGTATTTTTACGGATATTGAAAGGAATAGATCGGAAAATCTCAAAAAAAGCTCTTCTTCCTATGCAAAAAGATTTGCTGCTAAAGAAGCATGTGCTAAAGCCTTAGGAACGGGAATCGCTTGTGGGATTAATTGGAAAGACATGGGGGTTATTAATTTGCCATCTGGTAAACCAATAATGCAATTAACAAATCGTGCGCAAGTACAACTTCAAAAGTTATTACCTCCTCATCATGATGCAGTTATTCATCTTAGCATAACAGATGATTTTCCTTGGGCACAGGCATTTATTATTATCGAAGCACTTCCACGTGGATAGATGGTGTGAGAGATTGTGCTTTTGTTATTTGAATATTATGATGAAAAAAATTATATCTGTGATGAGAAGGCAGTTGGTGATGATCCAAAAAGATAAAGTGCATAAAAAAGAAAAAAAAGGTGGGGTTCGTGAATTTATTTCTGTTTTAATACAGGCTCTGCTTTTAGCAGCGGTTATTCGGACACTTTTTTTCCAGCCTTTTAGTATTCCTTCCGGTTCAATGCGTCCTACTTTGTTGGTGGGAGATTATCTGTTTGTTTCTAAGTATGCATATGGGTATTCTCATTTTTCCATCCCATTTTCTCCTCCTCTTTTTTCTGGACGGATTTGGGCATCTCAGCCTCAACGTGGAGATGTGGTCGTTTTTCGCTTACCAAGTAATCCAAAGATTGATTATATAAAACGCGTTGTTGGGCTACCAGGTGATCGTATACAAGTCCGTCAAAGTGTTCTTTATATTAATGATGAGGCTGTTTCCCGTCACTTTATGGGGGAAATTGATAATTCTGATATAACAGAGGTTAACTATCCTGTTGAGGTTTATCGCGAGACAATGCCTAACGGTGTCAGTTATGATACACTTGATTTAGCTTTCATCCCGAAAGTCGATGATACAAAAGTCTTTGAAGTTCCTCAAGGACATTACTTTATGATGGGAGATAACCGCGACAATTCAGATGATAGTCGTTTAGATGTAGGCTATGTTCCAGAAGAAAATCTTATTGGTCGCGCGAGCGTGATTTTCTTTTCCATCAGTAACGGTTCAAGTGCTTGGCAGGTTTGGCGCTGGCCATTTGATGTGCGTTGGAAGCGTTTGTTTTCTTTCATAAATACGGTTCATGATTTGCCGCTTATCAATCAAGGAAACAACGATGAAACGTCTAATGATTGATCAGCTTTTCAAGCTGACGGGGCATCGTTTTAAAGATGAAGAGAGGTTAAAGAAGGCATTAACACACTCGAGTGTGCAAGATTCGGAACAGGGGAATTATGAACGACTAGAGTTTCTAGGGGATCGGGTTTTAGGGCTTTTGATTGCAGAAATGCTGTATCAACTTTTTCCTCAGGCAAGTGAAGGTGAATTATCAGTCCGTTTGAATCATCTGGTCAACGCGCAGACATGTGCTGATATTGCGCGTGAAATGAGGCTGCCTGATATGATCCGTGTTGGTTTTGAGATGAAAAATTTCGAGGGGCGTCGACTCATCAATATGCATGCAGATGTCGTGGAAGCTTTGATTGCCGTGATATATCTCGATGGAGGCTTGGAAAGCGTTCGCCCTTTTATTCAAAAATATTGGCAAAGTCGGGCAAAGAAAATGAATGCTGGTCGGCGTGATGCCAAGACCGAATTACAGGAATGGGCGCATATCCAAGGCAATGCACAACCACATTATCAGGTTATAAAACGTTCAGGTCCAGATCACGATCCTGTTTTTATGGTAGAGGTCAGTATTTCTGGGTTTGCTTCAGAGATTGGGCAGGGAAGCTCCAAAAGATATGCCGAAAGAATGGCAGCTGAAAAAATTTTGCGACGAGAGGGTGTATGGAAAACAGTGGGAAAAAATGATCATGAGTGACGTTATGAAAACGCGTTCTGGGTTTGTTGTGCTTATTGGGATGCCTAATGCCGGTAAATCGACATTGGTTAATCAATTGGTTGGAACAAAGGTTTCAATTGTAACGCATAAGGTACAAACAACACGAACTTTAATCCGCGGTATTGTCATTCATGATGATGTGCAAATTGTGTTGGTCGATACACCGGGTGTTTTTCGTCCCCATAAGCGCTTAGAACGTGCCATGGTTTCTGCTGCTTGGGGAGGGGCTAAGAGCGCGGATGTTCTGCTCGTTTTAATTGATGCTCAAAGTGGTCTTTCGGATGAAGTTGATATGATGTTAGATATTGTAAACAACATGAAACAAGAAAAAGTTCTTGTTCTTAATAAGGTTGATACAGTTGTTAAATCATCTCTTCTAGCGTTAACCACTAAAATAAATGAACGTGTAAAGTTTGCGCAAACATTTATGATTTCTGCTCTAAACGGTTCTGGTTGCAAGGATTTACTTCATGCGTTGAGTAATATGATGCAGGAGGGACCATGGTATTATCCGGAAGATCAAATTTCCGATATGCCCATGCGTCATCTTGCTGCTGAAATTACGCGTGAAAAACTTTTTCTTCGTCTTCATGATGAACTTCCTTATTCCTCAACGGTTGAAACAGAAAACTGGGAAGAGCGTTCAGATGGTTCCGTTAAAATTAATCAAGTTATTTATGTTGAGCGTGAGAGTCAGAAAAAAATTGTCTTAGGAGCAAAAGGCGATACAATAAAAGCGATTGGTCAAGCAGCACGTAAAGAACTAATGAAAATTATGGATCAAAAGGTTCATCTTTTTCTCTTTGTGAAAGTGCGCGATAATTGGGATACCGATCCAGAACGTTATCGCGAAATGGGATTGGATTTTTAAAAATAAGATTTTTAAAAATAATTAAAGTAAAATGAAGTGGAAAGAACAAGCCGTTATTCTTGGTACACGCCAATATGGTGAAACAAGTGTTATTCTTGAGGTTATGACACGTGAACATGGTCGTTATATGGGAGTGGTAAAAGGGGGGCGGTCGCGTCGTATGGCAGCTCTTCTTCAACCTGGAAATTTTGTGGAAGCTGAATGGTGGGCTCGTTTAGAAGAGCATTTGGGACTTTTTCGACTTGAAGCTCTTGATTTACACGCGGCGCGATTAATCTGTCTACCAGAAGCACTTTATGCTTTGCAATTGATAGCTTTTCATTTGCGGCTTCTTCCCGAACGTGATCCACATCCCGTTTTATATGATATTTTACACCTTTTTATGCAGAATTTTGATGAACCATTTGTAACTGCAGAATTGCTTGTACGTTTTGAAATGCGGCTTCTTGAAGAACTTGGTTTTGGTCTTGATTTATCTTGTTGTGCTGCAACAGGTCGTCAGGAAAGGCTGCATTACGTATCACCAAAATCTGGACGGGCTGTCTGTGAAGAAGCAGGGGAACCTTGGAAAAAAAAGCTTCTCATTCTACCACAGTTTCTTGTGCAAAGAACAACTCGTCCTACTGATTCTAGTGACATAATAAATGGTTTTATACTGACGGGTTTTTTTCTTATGCGTCATGTCTGGGAGCCACGAGATATAAAGCAGCCGTCAGTGCGCATGAATTTGATACAATTGTTTGAGCGCCAATTTGGTATACGAGCATTAATTTGTTGATCTGATGATAATTGAATGGAAAAATGAAAGTTTTAAAGACAATTGCTGAAGTCCGCCAATATACTTCAGAGGAACGACGTTTAGGTTTTTCGATTGGTTTTGTTCCAACAATGGGGGCATTGCATGATGGTCATCTTGCATTAGTACAGTATGCAAGAGCAATGTGTGATCGCGTATTGGTTTCTATTTTTGTCAATCCAAAGCAATTTGGACCTCATGAAGATTTTTCTCAATATCCAAGAGATTTGAAGGGCGATTGTGCTTTGTTAAAAGAAGCAGGTGTTGAATGTGTTTTTGCCCCTTCTGTAGATGAAATGTGGCCACTGGGAAATGATACAATTGTGCAAGTGAAAAAATTATCACGTATTTTGATGGGAAAATTACGTCCAGGGCACTTTTGTGGTGTAACAAGCGTTGTTGCTAAATTTTTTAACATTGTTCAACCAGATAAGGCTTTTTTTGGGGAAAAGGATTTTCAACAAATTTTAATTATTCGGCGTATGGTTGAAGATTTGGCTTTTCCTATTGAAATTGTTGGAGTTCCTATTCTACGGGAGTCAGATGGTGTCGCTTGTTCTTCACGCAATCAGTTTTTAACATTAGAAGATCGTAAAGCTGCCAAAATTATTCCTGAAAGTGGGAAAGCTGCTAAAAAGCTTTACCATGAAGGTGAACGGTCGGTTGATAAATTATGCAAAACTGTTCGTGATATTTTACAACAAGAAACGCGTGCAATCATTGAAGCAATAGATTTGCGGGATATGGAAACTTTATGCGTGGTTAAAGGAACATTGAATAAACCAGCAGTTTTACTTCTTACTGTTCGCTTTGGAGAGGTAAGGCTGATTGATCAATATATATTGCAAGAGAAGGGCGGAAAATGAGTGTACATAAAACCGTAAAGCGTATAACATCTTCCGAAATACGTACAAGAAAGGGACAACAGCCAATTGTTTCTTTAACAGCTTATCAAGCTTATACTGCGCGGATTGCTGATCCATATTGCGATATCCTTTTGGTTGGTGATAGCGTTGGTATGGTTGTGTATGGGTTTGAGACAACGCTTCCTGTTAATTTAGATATGATGATTTTACACGGACAAGCCGTGGTGCGTGGATCTCAAAAAGCTCTTGTGGTTATTGATATGCCTTTTGGCTCTTATGAGGAAAGTCCAGAGCAAGCTTTTTTTAATGCATCGCGTATTCTTGCTCAAACGGGGTGTGGTGCAGTTAAGCTTGAAGGTGGTGTTTATATAGCGGAAACAATTGATTTTTTGTGTAAACGTGGCATTCCAGTGATGGGGCACATCGGTCTTACACCCCAGGCGGTGAATCGTTTTGGTGGTTTCAAAACACAAGGACGAAAACAGAGTGATTGGCAAAGAATTGAAGCCGATGGGGCTGCAATTGAGGAGGCCGGTGCTTTTGCTATTGTTTTAGAAGGGATTGTCGAACCTTTAGCAGTAAAACTGACAGAAAAGCTTTCTATCCCTACGATCGGTATTGGTGCATCCAATCAATGCGATGGACAAGTATTGGTTATGGAAGATATGTTGGGCTATGGTGTTCATGTGCCAAAATTTGTACGCCGTTATGGAGACCTTGAACAAGCCATGGAAACTGCAATAAAGAATTATGCAGAGGATGTCACATCTCGTGCTTTCCCAGCGGATAATGAAGTTTATAAATTAAAATAAACTTCAGTTTAAGATGAAAAGTTTAACAAGGGAACATTTGTTATTTTGATAATGAAAGTGTATTATTTCATATATTTTGTATGCAATTTGAGCTGTGATTTTTTCCATTTCTTTAATGGAGTCACTCCTCTCATGCAAAACAGAACGCCATTGGGTTGCTAAGTCATGTGCTTTTTTTAAGAAAGCTTTCTTGGGGACTCAATCCTATTTCGCGACGGCGCTTGTGAATGGTATAGCGGTAAAGCCCCTGTGAAGTGTACAATTTATAGAGCGCCCCCATCTTTACGCTTCATAAGAGACATTTCAAATTCTTTCTTTAAAAGTTTTTACCCATATGCCGGTCCCACTTATGACGTACAAGAGAATGGTTTTGATTGATTCAATATAAACAGATTTGAAATGAGTGAATCTTACGATATTAGTGGCTCTCATTCAACATGAAAAAACAATGAATTATTATTATAAATCAGTGTGATGAGTCTTTAATGATAGGGAAGGAACAATGCGAAGAGTCTATAATCTTTGGGCATCCAAGGCATTGAAGCGAGTTAAAAATGCGTTTTCAATTTGTTGGGTAGAGTAGGGGTATAAATTAAGATCATCGGGTAAAATATTATTGGGAGAGCCAAAATAGCGAAGGGCTTCTTCTCTACTAAATCCAGCAAGCGTAATCGCTTCATAATATGCAGCGATACGGTCGGCTTGTTTGATTTTTTTTAAAAGTTTTTGAGAAAGATCAACGGGAAGAGAAAAGCGCATGTGGATAGCATCTTGGATGCCCTTTTCAATGCGTTCATATTGTTTTCCTATGACAGCTTTAAAGGGGGAAATCATATCGCCGATGACATATTCTGGAGCATCATGAAGAAGAGCATAAAGACATTCGTTGCTTCCCGATTGTGGAAAAAGTTTTTGAAATATTTGTTCAACCAAAAGTGAATGTTGTGCAACAGAATAGGCATGCTCCCCTCGTGTTTGACCGTTCCAACGTGCCACGCGAGAAAGTCCATGGGCAATATCTTCAATTTCAACATCAAAAGGAGAAGGGTTGAGAAGATCAAGTCGCCTTCCAGAGAGCATTCTTTGCCAAGCGCGGGCTTCTCCATTTTTTAATAATTCAGCTTTAGCCATGCGTATTTTCTATAGTATTTTCAGGAAAGGTAAAATTCATATTTTCAGCAATGTTTATAGTGACAGGAATGTTTTTTACAGTAAAGGGGATGTTATGATCCATAGCATCTTTGACGTGGTCAATACGCATTAAAGCGAGAGCCTCATTTTCTACACACGTTCCCAAGTAGCCAAGCACTTTTGTTCCTGCTTCAATGCTAGATTGAGGGGTTAATTCACACTGGCCTTTTACAATAAAAATACGGCGACGTGCTGCACGGCGATGGTGCATTCGTGAAACAATTTCTTGTCCAATATAACATCCTTTATTGAATGAGAGTCCATTGATTTGATCGTAATTAATATCATGAGGAAAGACTTTACCAATTTCATAGTCTTGATCACTTTCCGCAATTGCATAACGGATACGCAATTGATTCCATGTGTCATGATATTCTGAAGTCAAAAAAGGTTTTTTGCCATAGATTCGTATTATTTTTTCTTGTTGTGGGAAGCGTTTATCAACAAAACTTGAATCAAAATTTAAAGAATCTGATTCATTATTCAAAGAAACCGTAACAAGCTTTTGTAATGGTTGTGTAATTTCTACTTTTTTACGCAGCTTATAGAGCAACAGACGTTGGTGAAGCGTATCAGCTAAAGGCATTCTGATATCAATCAGGTAACCATTTTCTTTTTTTCCGATAAGAAAATCAGCAAGAACCTTTCCTTGTGGGGATAAAAGGGCTCCAGGGAAAAGTTCCTGTGGGCTGATTTTTTTTACATCTGTCGTGATCAGGGATTGTAGAAAATCTGTTGCTTCTTCGCCTGTAATTTGAATAAGCCCGCGGTTTTTTAAGCAAATGGCATTTTGTTTTTCAATCATGGTTCTTGCCTTTCTGCTCAAAGTTACATAATCGATAAGTGAGCAATATGTAAGGAGCGTGGCTATGTTTAAAACATTTGATACAATTTTTAAAGGTGCAACACTTGTGAATCATGATGGAAGAAGCAAGCGTGATATTGGTATTACAAATGGTCGTATTGCTGAAATAGGCGACCTTACATGTGCATCGGCTAGTGAGGTCATTGATTGTACGGGGCTTCATATTTTACCAGGAATTATTGATAGCCAAGTGCATTTTCGTGAGCCAGGAAATGAATATAAGGAGGATTTGGAAAGTGGCTCGTATTCTGCTGTGTTAGGGGGTGTTACGGCAGTTTTTGAAATGCCTAATACCAATCCATTAACAACATCAGAAGAAACATTAAGCGATAAGGTTCAACGCGGATTTCATCGAATGCATTGTGATTTTGCATTTTGGGTTGGAGGAACGCGTGAAAATGCTCATGAACTATCTGAATTAGAAAGACTTCCTGGTGCGGCTGGAATTAAAGTCTTTATGGGGTCCTCTACAGGTGATCTTTTGGTTGATGATGATGAAAGTGTACGCCTTATTTTGAAGAATACACGCCGTCGTGCGGCTTTTCATTCTGAAGATGAGGCGAGGCTCAAAGAGCGTAAAATATTGCGTATTGAAGGGGATGCATCGTCACATCCGATTTGGCGTGATGAAATTGCGGCATTAAAATGTACGCAGCGTTTGGTAAAAATTGCCCATGAGACGAAAGCACGGATTCATGTGTTACATCTTTCGACAGAAGAAGAAATTGATTTTCTAAAAAAACATAAGGATGTTGCAACAATTGAAGTGACACAACATCATTTGACTCTCACGGCTGATGATTATAAGAAGTTTGGTACATTAATTCAGATGAATCCGCCTATTCGTGAGTCGCGCCACCGTGAAGCTCTTTGGTATGGTGTTCAACAAGGAATTATTGATGTTTTAGGCTCAGATCATGCGCCTCATACCCTTGAAGAAAAACTTCAACCTTATCCCTCTTCACCTTCAGGAATGACAGGGGTGCAAACAACAGCAGCAATTATGTTGACACATGTGAATGAAGGAAAAATATCTCTTGAACGTTTTGTTGATCTCACTTCACATGGCCCTAGTCGTATTTTTGGTATAAGCTGTAAAGGGCGCATTGCTGTTGGGTATGATGCTGATTTAACCATTGTTGATCTTAAGAGAGAAGAAATTATTACGAATGGCTTAATTGGTTCGCGTGCCGGTTGGACACCTTATGATGGTCAAAAAGTTAAAGGTTGGCCTGTTGGGACTATTATCCGTGGTATGCGCGTTATGTGGGAAGGTGAAATTGTCACACCTTCACAAGGAGAGCCTGTTAAATTTATGGAAAATTTGGTGTAAAAAGATTAAAAAGTGTGTCGTAAAATATCATCTTTTAGAGTGATGATATAGGGTATGTCAGCCTCTTTGGCACATAAGTATTTTTTTATGCGTGGTGAATATTCTTAGGCTTATTTGTAGAAACTATGAAGCAAATTACATGAGTGGGAAGCCAAGAGGAATCTTGTTCAACAAGAACCTAGATTATTTACAGAAAAAATTTAGTTAACAATCTTCATCCTTTGAGGTGTGGGGAGGAAGCCAAAGAACGATTTTGTATGGGAAGAAGGCGCTCATACGAATAAAAGCGTATCGAGACATTATTTTTTAAAAGTCTCTCTATTTTCAGAGCTGGTTTATTGCTCTCCGCATTTGTGAGAGGAATATCATTGATATCGCTAAAATTGAGAGAGATACTTTTTGTATAGATTAATTATTTATAATGCATGAGGAGGTTTTCAGATAAAATTCTTCCTTCCTCAATGTATCTTTGATTGGCTTCAATGGCTGCTTGTGTACAATGATGATAATTTTCTGAGAAAGCACGATACGCTTCATTAAACGCTTCATAAAAATAAGCACGTCTTTGTGGAATGGGGTGTTCTGCTTCAATCAGTGCATTCATATAATCATACCATTGGTTTGTTGGAGGATCGCAAAGATTTTGGAGAGAATGCAATGATCCTAAAATTTCTGCTAGTCGGAGTAATTTTCTTTCATAAGGTGGAGATTGTTGCGCAAAGGTTGGCATTGAAATGACAAGAAATATTAAAATAATGATGTTCATCAATCTATTACGCATTATTTTTATTGCTTTCTTTGAATAAAACTCTGTACAGATGAAATAATTTTGTCATGAGAACTGTGTAAAAAAATAGAGTTAATTGCTACATTATTCTCAATTATTGATTATAAAATATAGGGCGTAAGAGGCAGTAAGGAACCCATTGTGGAATATTGAAAATACTGACGAAGCTTTGTGTGGTTAAAAATTTAAGATTTGCTTCCTGAAAGCTATCTATTTTTCACATAGATTTATATTGTATTGCCTATAGAACTTTTTCTAAGCTCGTTTTCTTTAAGGAGGAAAAGCATCTCTAATGATAGAATGCTTTTGTTCAATCAAATAAAATAGATTGTTTTTATGATAAATGATGAATACAGCCGTGAATACTAGTGGGAAAATGGTAAGAAGAATTTACTATAAGATAAAAGTTTTGAGCCTAAACCGCGTAATACGATAAGTTGAGATAAGATACATCTAAAAGGAGCGGTGCATAGTATCGTCCATGGAGTCAATAATGAGAGAGTTGCGATTTTATAATACGCTGACACGTAAAAAAGAAAATTTTACACCAATAGATCCGACAAGAGTACGTCTTTATGTTTGTGGTCCGACAGTTTATGATTATGCGCATATAGGAAATGCACGCCCTGTCATTGTTTTTGATATTTTATTTCGTTTATTGCGTCATGTTTATGGCAATGAGCATGTTCTATATGCGCGTAATATTACAGATGTTGATGATAAAATTAATGCACGAGCAGCTTTTGAATATCCAAACTTGTCATTGAATGACGCCATTCGTCAATTAACAGAACGTACATATTTCCAGTTTCAACAAGATACAATAGCACTTGGTTGTCTATTACCAACCAGTCAGCCGCGCGCAACCGAGCATTTAGAGGAAATGCGCTCTTTAATTGAAAGATTGCTTGAAAAGGGGCACGCTTATAAAGCGGAAAATCATATATTATTTTCTGTAAGTAGCATAAAAAATCCTCCCCACTATGGGGCATTTGCAAATCGTTCTTTAGATGAAATGAGGGCGGGGGCGCGTATTGATGTTGCTGCTTATAAAAGGGAAGAGATGGATTTTGTTTTATGGAAACCTTCTGTGGAAGGGGAGCCAGGTTGGGAATCGCCGGCCGGAATTCCTGTTTTAGGTCGTCCAGGTTGGCATATTGAATGTTCTGCGATGTCAATGGCAAAGTTATTAGCGCCCTATGGCGGTGGTTTAACTTGTGATGATCCAACCGCGAATGTTTTTGATATCCATGGTGGTGGACTTGATTTAATTTTTCCTCATCATGAAAACGAGATTGCACAAAGTTGTTCAGCTTTTGGGACGGAGCGAATGGCAAATTTTTGGATGCATAATGGTTTTTTACAAGTTGAAGGAAAAAAGATGTCGAAAAGCTTTGGCAATTTCATAACTATTCGTTCTGTTTTAGAGAATAACTTTTGGGAGTTTAATGGTATTTTAACCGATGAAATGAAGAAAAATTGGGCTGGTTTGTCTGCGCGTTTTTCGATGTTGCAAACGCATTATCGTGAACCATTAAATTGGACAGCACAGCGTTTAATACAATCGAGCAGCGAACTGTATCGTTGGTATGAATTGCTTCGCAGCAAAAAAAGTGAGATGGAAAACAATGAAGCAATTAATGATACTTTGATAGATGCACTCAGTGATGATCTTAATACTCCAAAAGCACTGACTCTTTTGCGAAAGTTTTATAAAGAAGGGAATGCGTTGGCTCTTGCTAATGGGATGAATTTATTAGGACTGTTACGACAAGAATGGATTAAAGAAATAGACTGCCCATTATTTATAAAAAAAATTTTTCTTGATTCAAAATTTATTGATCAACGTATTGCTGAAAGACTACGACTTATCCATAATAAAGAGTGGGAAGCAGCGGATACAATTCGTGATGAGCTTGCAGCTGAGGGGATTCTTTTAAAAGACAGTAAGGATCCGCAGAGTGGTGAGCGCATAACTGTGTGGGAAATAAAACGATTTTAATTTTCCTATTCCAGCAGCTTACATAAATAAAGGGAGGAAAGTTTGATGGAATTTTTATATCATTATGGATATATCGCGCTTAAGCTGGCTGTAGGTCTTGTTGCCTTCTTATTTATTTTAAGAACAACAGGACGGGGGAGTCTTAGTCAGATGACACCAGTTGATTTGGTCAGTAATTTTGTTATGGGAGGTATTATTGGCGGAGTTATTTATAATCAGAATATTAGTAGCATTCAATTATTGCTTGTTTTACTCATCTGGCAAACCTTGATTACATCTTTTAATTTTTTTGCACGCTATTCAGTTTTTTTTCGTCGTCTTATCGCGGGGCGGAATATTACATTAGTTTTAGATGGGGTTTTCCAAATAGATAAGATTAAGAACTTAGGGATCAATGTTAATGATCTCATTACGATGTTACGTCTTAAAGGGTGTCACTTACATGAAGCCGCCTTTGTTCGTTTGGAAACCAATGGTGATTTCACTGTCATTAAAAAGGAAGAGGGGAAGAAATCGACGATTTTAATAGAAAATGGTGAAGTTATTGATGATGGACTTAAAGAGATTGGTAAAACAAAAAAGTGGCTTCATGCAGAATTGAAAAAAAAACATGTAAAAGTTGAAAATTTATTTGCAGCAGAGTGGTATGAAAATACAGATCAAAATAATAAATTGTATAGTGGATTATTTCTTGTTCCTTTTTCAAAAACAGTCTAACTTCAAACAACGAGTAGGTATAGCTTATTGGAAGCGTAATGAAGAGATAAATCTATAAACAACCACGGGGGGTATTTTGCCTTTTTCGTGTGGATGATAGAGAAGTAAGGACTTTATGAAACGCAATGAAATGACAAAAACTGTATCATCAGATACAGGGAGAACTCTGCACACACTTTACAATTTATGGCCCTATATGTGGCCAGTAGGTCGGCGTGATCTAAAAATACGTGTGCTATGGGCAATATTTTATCTTGTTTTGGCTAAGCTCGTTCTCATATCTGTACCGTATTTCTTTAAATATTCTACGAATGTGCTTGATTCAAGCTTTCAGTTACCTGAATGGTTCCCATCCAGTTTGATTATTCCCATCATGCTCGTTTTGGCATATAATGTCGCACGTATTATGCAGGCTGGATTAAATCAATTACGCGATTCTCTTTTTGCCACTGTTGGTCAATATGCTGTTCGTCAATTGGCTTATAAAACCTTTGTACATATGCATGAGTTATCCTTGCGATTTCATTTGGAACGCCGAACTGGTGGGCTTTCTCGTGTGATTGAGCGTGGTACAAAAGGAATTGAAGCGATCGTAAGATTTTCAATTCTGAACACAGTACCGACAGTTCTAGAGTTTATATTAACGGCACTTGTATTTTACATAAGTTATGGGTGGCATTATCTTCTCATCGTTGTTGCAACGGTTGGATTATATATCTTGTTTACCATTAAGGCGAGTGATTGGCGCATTCGTATTCGGCAACAAATGAATACAGCAGATACTGAGGCCAATACGCGTGCTGTTGATTCTCTTTTGAATTTTGAAACGGTGAAATATTTTGGCAATGAAACTCTAGAAGCCGATCGATTTGATGCTTCTATGGTAGGTTATGAAAAAGCCGCAACAAAGATTTGGACATCGTTAAGCTGGCTTAATTTTGGTCAGGCTCTTATCTTTGGTATTGGAATGACGATCATGATGCTGATGTCAGCTTATGAAGTTTTTTATAAAACACAAACTTTGGGTGATTTTGTTTTTATTAATGCACTTTTAATGCAACTTTCCATTCCACTGAATTTTATTGGTTCAATTTATCGTGATATTCGACAAGGTTTAACGGATATTGAAGCAATGTTTGATCTTTTAGATGTTCAGAAGGAGATCGTTGATAAATCGGATGCTAAACCGTTAGAGATAAGCGATGGGACCATTCGTTTTCATCAGGTAAAGTTTTCCTATGATTCGACACGTCAGATTCTCAGAGATATTGATTTTGAAGTTCCTGGAGGAAAAACAGTCGCCATTGTCGGTCCATCTGGTGCAGGTAAATCAACTATTTCTCGGTTGCTTTTTCGGTTTTATGATGTTGACGCGGGTTCTATCACAATTGACGGGCAGGATATTCGTGACGTAACACAAAAGAGTTTGCGTGAAGCGATAGGCATGGTCCCACAAGATACAGTGTTATTTAATGATACAATTGCCTATAATATTTGCTATGGGCGTCCAAGTGCTACAGATGAAGAAATGCGCAAAGCTGCTGAAATGGCACAAATATCAAAATTTATTGAAATTTTACCGGAAGGTTTTCAGTCTATGGTAGGAGAGCGAGGTCTCAAATTATCAGGTGGTGAAAAACAACGTGTGGCTATTGCACGGACACTTTTAAAAGCCCCCCCACTTCTTATCCTAGATGAAGCAACATCGGCTCTTGATACGGCAACGGAACAGGAAATTCAACAAGCATTGGATATTGTAAGCCGTGGACGTACAACATTGATTATTGCTCACCGTCTTTCTACTGTTATCAATGCTGATGAAATTTTGGTTCTTAAAAGTGGTCGTATTATTGAAAATGGGGCGCATACAGAGCTTTTACGCAAGAAAGGTTTATATGCTTCAATGTGGAATAAGCAGCTTGAAGCATCGAAAGCTGAAGAAAAATTACGTAAAATACGTGAAGAAGATGAGACGAGTGTTGTTAATCGTAAAAAATAAATAGGGCAAAATGTAATCTATATCTTTATATGGAGTGATTGATTAAATACATAAAAAGATACAAGAGGAACAAAAAGATTTGTTGCTTGTTTAAGTTTACGATGAATAGGAAATTATATGAGTATTCTGCAATCTTTCCATAATAGCTTTGTACCGGTTCATAAAGAGGGTTATCCTTTTATTGTAGCGTTTTTTGTTATTTCGCTCATTCTTGGTTGGATATGGAGTCCGTTGTTTTGGTTTGGTCTCGTTCTCACGGTGTGGTGTATATACTTTTTCCGTGATCCAGATCGTGTGATCCCTTTGAATTCAAATTGGGTTATGTCGCCTGCCGATGGGCGTATTTCATTTGTGGAATCATGTGTTCCACCTGAAGAATTAGGATTAGGGAAAGATGAAATGATCCGTATTTCCATTTTTATGGATATTTTTTCATGCCATATTAATCGTATTCCTATCAGTGGTACAGTAGAGTCTATCGTTTATCATCCAGGTCGATTTACCAATGCTGAGTTTGATAAAGCTAGCCAGTTTAATGAGCGTAATGGGATGGTAATTGATAGCAAACATGGTAAAATCGGTATCGTACAAATAGCGGGAATGGTTGCACGCCGGATTGTTTGTTGGTCAAAAGAAAACGATGCCGTTATGATTGGTGAGCGATTTGGATTGATTCGTTTTGGTTCTCGCCTTGATATTTATATACCAACTGAAATGAAATTGCGTGTTGCAGTTGGACAGACAGCAATTGCTGGAGAAACAGTTTTGGGTTCTTTTGATGATAAGAGTGCCACAACGGACTTCAGATACGATTAGGACTCACAATGAAAAATTTTTCGCCATTTTCTTCATTCAATCCTGAGGGGCAGCATGATGATGTTGCAAGTCGGCGGCGTTCACCTACATCAATGCGGTATGTCATTCCCAATATCATTACTATTTTAGCAATTTGTGCAGGGATGAGCAGCATTCGTTTGGCTTTTGAACATCGCTATGAAGCTGCTATTTTAATGGTGCTTTTGGCCGCAGTTTTAGATGGTGCTGATGGTCGCATTGCCCGTTTAATAGATGGTAGTTCATCTTTTGGGGCACAGATGGATTCTCTTGCTGATGTTATAAATTTTGGTGTTACCCCTGCACTTATTGTTTATTCCTTTATCTTGAATCAAGCAAATCACATTGGTTGGGTTGCAGCCCTTGTTTATTGTGTTGCTTGTTGTTTGCGATTAGCACGTTTTAATGTGATGTTGGATAACACCAATATACCTAAGTGGCAGAAAAGTTATTTTGTTGGTGTTCCAGCACCAGCAGGAGCATTACTCCTTTTATTGCCTACCTATTTAGGCGCTCTTGGTTTGGTCCCCAATTGGGGGTGGGCATTATTTTTTAGTCTTTATACTGTAATTATTGCTTTTCTTTTGATTAGTCGTTTACCAGTATGGAATGCAAAAACAATTGATCAAAATTTAAGGCGCGATATCGTTATACCATGCATGTTGGTTATTGTTATTTATGTCGGTTTTCTTGCGACTTACACATGGAAAACTTTATTGATTACAGCTGTTAGCTATATGATTTTTCTCCCCTGTAGTTTTATCGCTTATAATAAACGTGCTACTTTAGAAGAGAAAAAGGCTGATGCTAAAGCTATCCAAGAATCATAAAGTGTTTCATTCTTCTGTTGAGAAGCACAGGAAAAAGAGAGAATCAAACGATTTACTTCTCCGATGATGATCAGTCAGGTACATGATAATCTACAAACCGATTTTTATGGACATTAAAGAGTTTTCCAGTTTCTTTTAAATCAGGTGATAACAAATGTACTATCTTTTTTGCAACCTCTTGTGGTGAAGGGAGAGTTTGTGGATCTTCACCGGGCATAGCTTCAGCGCGCATGGCAGTGCGTGTGGCACCAGGGTTGACACAATTAATCTTAATAGGGGTTTGTTTGAGTTCTTCTGCCCAACAGCGGGCAATCATCTCTAAAGCCGCTTTAGAGGCTGCATAAGCTCCCCAGAAAGGGCGCGCAGCATGCGCAACGCTTGAGGATAACAGAATGGCTCGTCCAGCATCAGATTCTCGTAATAAAGGCTCAACAGCTTTCATTAAGCGCCATTGGCTGAAAAGATTTATTTGAAAAACATCTTCAAATACCGTGTTTTCTATATGCGCTATTGGTGAGAGTGTTCCAAGGATTCCTGCGTTTGCAACGATAATATCAAGTTTTTTCCAGCGTTTGGCAATTGAGATAGCAAGAGTATCGATGTTTTCCATATGATGCAAGTCAAGGGGAACAAGGGTTGCATGAGCCCCTTTTTCTTGGATCTGATTATCTAATTCAGTAAGTCCACTGACTGTTCGTGCAAGAGCAATAATATGAGCGCCGCGTGTAGCAAGCTCGAGTGCCAAATAATAACCAATTCCTCTTGATGCGCCAGTAACAAGTGCAACACGCCCATGGAGACTAAATTTTGTCATCATTAATCTCTTGTTCTAAGAACAGATGATTGATGAGTTTTGGAGAGGTTTTCTTGATCAACCAGCTGCGTAGGATAATATCCAGTAAAATAATGGTCAGTAAATTGTGGATCGGCATTATTCCGTTTTTCTCCTGCTACAGCAAGATATAATCCATCCGTTGAAAGAAATTCTAATGAATCCGCTCCAATAAAATCACACATAGATTTTAAATCTGGATATTGATTTGCTAAAAGGCTTTCAACTTTAGGTGTATCAATACCATAAAAGTCGGGATAGAAAATCATAGGGCTAGAAATGCGCATATGAACTTCTTTTGCTCCTGCATCACGGAGCATTCGCACAATTTTAAGAGATGTTGTTCCACGTACAATAGAGTCATCAACAAGAATAACACGTTTTCTTTCAATCACAGGACGGTTTGCAGAATGTTTTAATTTGACACCAAAAGCACGAATTTGTTGTGTTGGTTCGATAAAAGTGCGACCAACATAGTGATTACGAATAATACCAAGCTCGAAGGGAATTCCAATTTCTTGTGCATAGCCAATTGCAGCAGGAGTTCCTCCATCAGGAACAGGAACCACAACATCACCCTCACAAGGGGCTTCCTGTGCTAAACGTATTCCCATATTTTTGCGTGTTGCATAGACACTACGCCCTCCAACGATTGAGTCCGGACGGGCAAAGTAAACATATTCAAACAAGCAAAGTTTTTCTGGTTTTTCATTTTTTGGTTTTATAATTTTTTTAGTAATTTCCCCATTTTTTTGTATTTCACATATGATGATCTCCCCATTTTTAACATCACGGACATACTTTGCTCCAATAATATCAAGAGCACAAGTTTCAGAACAAAAAATAGGCTTACCATCAAGTTCCCCCATCACGAGGGGTCTAATCCCTGTTGGATCGCGTGCAGCAATAAGCTTTGTACGCGTGAGCGCTAACATAGCATATCCACCCTCTACTTGCCGAATTGCATCAACAAAACGATCAGAGGACGATTCATAACGTGAGCGGGCAATAAGATGGAGAAAAACTTCTGAATCTGACGTTGATTGACAGATAGCACCAGAAGCGATGAGTTCACGGCGTAATGTGAGACCATTGGTAAGATTACCATTATGAGCAATAGCAATGCCTCCAGCTTTCAACTCAGCAAAAAGGGGTTGAACATTGCGTAATGCTACTTCTCCAGTTGTTGAATAACGGGTATGTCCAATAGCGCGATTTCCTGGTAAGCGTGCAAGTGTTGTAGGATTGGTATAGTGATCACCAACAAGACCTAAATGCTTTTCTTGATGAAACATTTTATTATGGTAGGAAACAATACCAGCCGCTTCTTGCCCACGATGCTGAAGTGCGTGGAGTCCAAGAGCTGTTAATGTTGCTGCATCTTCATGCCCAAGAATACCAAAAACGCCACATTCTTCATGAAGGGTATCATCATCTAATGAAAATTCTTGACAGAAAACATCACTCTTTATCATCATATTCTTTCAGTTGTGATACGAAGGAATCATTAATATCACATTCTACATCATTTAGTTCTCTTTCCTCATGAAAAACTATTCTCTATTTTTTGAAAATTATCTTTATTGCATCAACAAAACGATCAGAGGACGATTCATAACGTGAGCGGGCAATAAGATGGAGAAAAACTTCTGAATCTGACGTTGATTGACAGATAGCACCAGAAGCGATGAGTTCACGGCGTAATGTGAGACCATTGGTAAGATTACCATTATGAGCAATAGCAATGCCTCCAGCTTTCAACTCAGCAAAAAGGGGTTGAACATTGCGTAATGCTACTTCTCCAGTTGTTGAATAACGGGTATGTCCAATAGCGCGATTTCCTGGTAAGCGTGCAAGTGTTGTAGGATTGGTATAGTGATCACCAACAAGACCTAAATGCTTTTCTTGATGAAACATTTTATTATGGTAGGAAACAATACCAGCCGCTTCTTGCCCACGATGCTGAAGTGCGTGGAGTCCAAGAGCTGTTAATGTTGCTGCATCTTCATGCCCAAGAATACCAAAAACGCCACATTCTTCATGAAGGGTATCATCATCTAATGAAAATTCTTGACAGAAAACATCACTCTTTATCATCATATTCTTTCAGTTGTGATACGAAGGAATCATTAATATCACATTCTACATCATTTAGTTCTCTTTCCTCATGAAAAACTATTCTCTATTTTTTGAAAATTATCTTTTCATGAGAGTGTTGCCCATACGTATGTTTATTGCTGTCTTTAAACAAATTTTCCGCCTTTTCGAGAACCGATCCAATATCTTTTGGGAGTATTTCCCAAACTTTTTGTCCTAGTGAATCTAAAATAGGCCTTGTTTTTGCATTTTTTAACCAATTCGCTTGAAGCTCGGGTTTAATCAGTGCATTAATCAGCAACATACCGATGACCATGATAAGTAAACCGCGAAGTGCTCCAAAAATAAAACCAATAGCACGGTCAAGAATACCAATTCGACTATCAATAATAAAATCAGAGATCTTCATTGTAATAATTGAAGTAATAATGAGAACAATAATAAAAATCGTGACCAATGTTGTGATCAATGCAATCATTTTATTAGAGAGATAGTGTTCAAAGAAAGGTAAGACAGGCTTGAATAAAAACAGTGTCGTAATAGCTGCAACTGCCCAAGAAATCAACGATAACACTTCACGTGAAAACCCTCGAAGCATAGCAAGAAAAGCGGACAACAGGATGATTACTACGACAATTCCATCAAGGATTGTTATGATCATTTGTTTGTTCCTTATACATAAAGTTGTGTTCTTCTAAGTCTATGTGCAAATATATTTTTTGTTCTTATAGCAAGGATCTTTTGTATTTTATAGAGTTTTTTCTATATTATCATATCTATGGTGCAGATCATTTTTTACTTACGGTAAGAGTAGCAACGAGTTCCGGAAGGTCGGAGAAAGTTTTTTGTTGAAAATTGAGCGACTTCATCATTTCGGTTGTTGTTGTGGGATGAAATGCTCCTTGAAAGCCGAGTTTTTTTGCTTCATTGATGCGCTGTGCTGAATGTGAAACAGCGCGGGTAGCTCCTGAAAGACTGACTTCACCAAAATATACATAATCCGTTGGCAATGCGATATTGGCAAGAGAGGATACCAAAGCAGCGGCTACAGCTAAATCAGCAGCGGGTTCTGATATGCGATATCCACCTGCCACGTTCAGATAGACATCATGCTGTCCAAAACGAATGCCGCAATGGGCTTCTAAAACGGCAAGAATCATAGAAAGACGATTTCCATCCCATCCGACAACCGCACGTCTTGGTGTCCCAAGGGAAGAAGGAGCAACAAGCGCTTGAATTTCTACGAGTATTGGGCGTGTCCCTTCCATTCCCGCAAAAACAGCAGCACCTGGTGCTTTTTCATTACGTTCTCCTAAAAACAATTCGGATGGATTTATCACTTCGCGTAATCCTTTATCAGACATTTCAAAGACACCAATTTCATCTGTTGGTCCGAAGCGATTTTTTACAGTTCTAAGAATGCGATAATGATGTCCTCCTTCACCCTCAAAATAGAGAACGGCATCAACCATATGTTCAACAACTCGAGGACCAGCAATTTGCCCATCTTTTGTAACATGACCAACAAGAACAACGGCGGTTCCCGTTTTTTTGGCAAAGCGGATCATTGCTTGAGCACCGATACGTACTTGTGTGACAGTGCCGGGTGATGAATCTGCTGTATCTGACCATAGGGTTTGAATTGAATCGATAATCACCATATCAAGGTTTTTATGTTCGCTTAAGGTTGCCAGAATATCTTCAACATTGGTTTCAGCAGCAAGTTTCACCTCTGTATTGTTAGCTTCAAGCCTTTGCGCGCGCAGACAAATTTGCGCAATAGCCTCTTCACCTGAAACATAGATAACATTATATCCTTTGCGTGATAAAGCAGCAGCTGTTTGTGTCAGCAATGTTGATTTACCAATACCCGGATCACCTCCAACAAGGAGTGCTGATCCACGGACAAAGCCCCCACCGGTAACACGATCAAGTTCAGCAATACCAGAATGAATACGTGGAGTATCTTCGATATTTCCAGAAAGAGATGTGAGTGTGACAATGCGTCCTTTACGAGCATTCTGTTTAGGACCACTTCCTATGCCGCCATTTATAGTTTCTTCGATAAGGGAATTCCATTCTCCACAAGCACTACATTTTCCCGCCCAACGAGAATGGACAGTTTCACAATTTTGACAGATAAATTGAATACGATTACGCGCCATGTTAATTTAACCGATTTGCTCTGGAAGATAATTGCTATCGGCCAGATCACTGAATCGTGTGAAATCAGATTGAAAGGCAAGTGGCACGATTCCTGTCGGCCCATGGCGCTGTTTTGCAATAATAACATCAGCTTTTCCAAAAGCTTTGTCCATTATTTCTTGCCATTTTGTATGTTCTAAGCTACCTAATTTTGGTTCTTCATTTTTGAGATAATATTCTTCGCGGTAGACAAACAGAACAATGTCGGCGTCTTGCTCAATTGAACCAGATTCACGTAAATCTGAGAGTTGGGGACGTTTATCTGTTCTATTTTCTACTTGACGTGAAAGTTGAGAGAGAGCGATAATAGGAATATTCAATTCTTTCGCTAACGCTTTTAATCCTGTGGTAATTTCTGTGATCTCTTGAACACGATTTTCTGATGAACGCTTTGAACTGCTTGTCATGAGTTGGATATAGTCAATAAACAAGATATCTAAACCATGTTGTCGCTTGAGACGCCGCGCACGAGCAGCTAATTGCGTAATTGATATTCCCCCAGTTTGATCAATATAAAGTGGTGCCTTTTGTAGTTGGTTCACCGCACGAATAATTTTTGAAAATTGTTCATCTGAGATATTACCACGCCGAATATCAGAAGAAGAGACTTCTGTTTGTTCAGAAATAATACGGGTTGCAAGCTGTTCGGATGACATCTCAAGTGAGAAGAAACCTACAATACCCCCTTCATTTTCTTGGATATTGGCATTACGATTATAAGCATTAGCAATATTAAAGGCAATATTGGTAGCCAGTGAGGTTTTTCCCATACCAGGGCGTCCTGCAAGGATAATTAAGTCAGATGCTTGTAATCCTCCCATTTTTTCATCAAGTGTTTTAATATGGGTGGCTATCCCTGATAATTGTGAAGAGCGCTTTTTCGCAGCACTTGCCATATCGATAGCTTTTTTGATAGCCTCATTAAAATTTTCAAATCCACCTCCATATTTCCCTTTTTCTGCTAGCTCAAATAACTGATTTTCAACAGTTTCAATTTGTTGGGTAGGCGTGAGCTCTACAGGAGCATCAAAGGCTGTATTGACAACTTGAGTTCCAAGGTTAATCAAAGACCGTCGGATAAAAAGATCGTAAATGACGCGTCCATAATCTTCAGCGTTAATAATAGTGACTGCCTCTGTGGCTAAGCGAACAACATACTGGTATACAGTAATATCTCCAATTTTTTCTTCCATTTGGATATAGGGCTTGATTGTAACTGGATCTACACGTTTTCCTGTTTTAATAAGGTGAGATAAAACATGATAAATTTTTTGATGCAATGGTTCAAAAAAATGTTCTGGTTTTAGAAAATCTGAAACGCGGTCAAGAGAATCATTGTTGATAAAGATGGCACCAAGCAATGCCTGTTCAGCTTCAATATTATACGGAAGCTGCCGAAAAGAAGGAGAATCTTCCTTCTTTGAAGAGCTGACATTAACAACGTTAGTTTCTTCCATAATATTTTTCCACTAAAATTCTAAGTCTAGCTACTTTAGGCGATAAATTGAAAATCGTATAATTAAAAGAATAGAGCTACAAATCTTCATTTTAAGTTAAAATTATATAATTTTTCAAAACCCTCTTTTCGTTGCTCATCTATCATTTGTGTATTATTTATATAACATTGATCTATTTTATTTTATAATACGTGATTTTAAAGTGGAAGTTTTGCTATTCTAAATTTAAGTGTTTTGAAGTTATGTGACCTTAAAATTCCAATATCTGTGTAAGTAGAATTACTTTTTTATAACTGAAATTATTTCAGATCATGTGTTGATATAATCAACTTACCGCTCATACAAACCTTACCCTTAAGGGTAGAACTTTAAATTATTTTTGCTTTAGATGCTAGACAACAAAAGAAAATTTCCTCTTAGTGATATTATCATTCTCGGCATGTAATGCCTTTAAATAATATATTCCTAATTCTTTCATAAAAATTAGGTTCTTTATGTATGATAGCCATAAAATACCCAGTTTTAAAGTGTGAGTATTTTATGAGCAATATTTAAAATAGAATAAAAAATATAAAACAGAAAGCAAAAATAGCAATTAAGCTTCTTGATGAGAACTGTTTATATCGTTGTCATTAATTTCTTCTACCAATAATTCTTCCTGATTTTCTTCTAATAATTCTTCTTGAATATTATATATTTCTTTAGCAGAAGTGAGAGTTTCACCTTCTGCTTGGCGTTGTGCTTCACTGGTAGAACGCGCAACATTAATAATCACAGAAATTTGAACCTCAGGATGTAAGCTAAGAGTGATTGTGTGAAGACCGATCATTTTTATTGGATGGTTAAGTTCGACTTGATTTCTCCCAATAGAAAAGCCTTCATCTGTTATAATTTCAGCAATATCACGTGTTGATACAGAACCATAAAGTTGTCCTGTTTCACCAGCAGAACGAACAACAATGAATGATTGTCCATCAAGTTTTTCAGCAACTTTTTGCGCTTCGCTTTTGCGTTCAAGATTACGGGCTTCAAGTTGTGCACGTTGTATCTCAAAATGTTTTTTATTGGCTTCATTTGCGCGTAAAGCTTTACCTTGAGGCAAGAGAAAATTACGCGCATAACCATCTTTAACTGAGACAATATCACCCATCTGACCAAGACGAGGAATGCGCTCAAGTAAAATAATATCCATAGTTTTTCCTTTCGAACAAATAAATTTAGTGGAGTTTTTTGCGTGATTGAAAATTATATTGAATAGCAGCCCAAATTCCCATCAAAAGCATCATGAAAACAATAGGTGGAGTAAAAACGACTGTTAAAATAGCAATATAAACAAGAGAAAGTATAATAATCCGACCGTTTACCCCTTTTGTAATATTGTGAAGATATGCTAGACCACTAATTAATATGATGACAGTGTATGCAGTACTAAAGACACGGGTACTCAAGTTAAGAGAAGCGCTCAACTCAACCATCGATGCTATGCAAACAATAATGAAAATAACAATTCCAGAAATTGGAAGGCGGAGAGTTTGGCTCCAATCATCACGGGGTCTTTTCAGCCATTTCATGTGTTGTGCTGCTATCATGGAAAAGTAAAGGTTACCAATGAGAAAAACCAAACTATAAAGAGTCAAAGAAACAGCAGTAAAAGTTGCTGGATGCGTCATTAAAAGCTCACTAAAAGCGCGTATATCGGCTTCTTTTATTGACTGTGATTGTTGCAGAGTTTGTGCTATGTTTTCGGTGATTTTTTTTGCAATGACGGGTGTGGAAGGACGGGTTTGAACATAGAGCCCAATGAAAGTTGCTATAAGAGCGATAAAATTAGTTAAATGAAAAATAACCGATGATAATGGATACCATATCAGTTCGTTTTCTTTTTGCGCTGGTCGTGCAAGCCCAAGAAGCCAAGAAGCATAGACAGCAGGAAGGAAAAATAAGAACATCAAGCCAAGAGCAATATAGGTATTAGTGGTTATGATAAGAACAACAGTGGCACTTATGAGGGCGATGAGACTGGCTAATGTTCCTTGACCGAACGCAACAATAAAAATTGGCAATGAAAGAAAGCAGCCAAGAAGAAGAGAAAAAAAGGGCGCGATATTTGCAACACTGATGATTGCCATTCCTATTACAACAGCAAATAATCCTGCTAAAATACCGATTAATATCTCATAGGTACGATTTTTTTTCATTTATTGCTGTCCTGCTTTCTGCAGTTAGGGGCGTGTCAATACCCCAACTTTGACATGTAATAGCTTAACATAGGATGCAACAAGCTATTTTTAAAACCATATAAGAAAAGCAACTGGATAAACTCTCCAGTTGCATAGCGTATTGATCGTTTACTTTATAATGTACGGAAGTAAGCCTAAAAAGCGAGCACGTTTGATAGCATTAGCTAATTCACGCTGTTTTTTTTGACTAACAGCAGTAATCCGTGAAGGAACAATTTTCCCACGTTCGGAAATATAACGTTGTAACAACTTGATGTCTTTATAATCAATTTTGGGAGCATTAGTCCCTGAAAAAGGACATGTTTTACGACGACGATGAAAGGGGCGACGTGCAGAGTTTTGATTGGTATCAGTCATCATTCTACCCCTTCTATAGCATTTTCACGTTGACGACGCGGAAAACGAGGACGCTCTTCATCGTGTCCAATGTGATGGCTATTGCGATCAAGGTGTGAGAGCATAGCAGATTTTTCTTTTTCGTGTTTTTCTACGCGAATGGTCATATAACGCAAAATATCCTCATTGATGCGCATCTGACGTTCCACTTCAGCAATTGCTGAAGCTGGTGCATCAATATTGACCAAAGTATAATAAGCTTTACGGTTTTTACGAATACGGTAAGCAAGAGGACGAAGTCCCCAATTTTCTACACGCCCAACTTTTCCACCATGTGCTTCAATGACACCTTTGTAGAGACTCAAAAGTTCATCAACTTGCTGCGGTGTAATGTCTTGTCGGGCAAGGAACATATGTTCATAAAGAGCCATTGTTTTGCCTTTCTTCAATTAAATCTCACCGGTTTTAGCGCAAAGCCTCTGCGACTTGTCTTTTTTGGAAATCCAAAGAAGAAAGGACGCGTTTACGATTCGAGACATCCGAGAGCGGAGACACGGGAGGCCGGAAACATTGTATTTCCTACTGATATTTTACAGCCCTCCGTTCAACCTCCAGCTAAAGTGCCGGCAACGAATATTTCATATCTACAGGTTATCTTTTAAAATAGCAAGTTTATGCACATAAAAAAATTGATTTGTTAAATCTTGATATATTTCCCTCTTCTACAAAAAGATAGTACTGTAACATAAAGGAGAGAAAAATGGACTTTTTAAACCAGATTGATGTTACACTCTTTGAAATGTTTGTCGGCAATCATCAAGCTTGGTCGATTGTAGTTTTGTTTAGTATTTTTTGTGCAAAGTTTTTAATTTACATTATTCCTCTCCATCTTTGTGCGTTGTGGTTTTGTGGTGGGGAGAGGGAACGATGTGTCGTACTAAGCATTTGCATGAGTATTTGTGCGGCTCTTTTCGTAGGTTATCTCATTTCTCTTTTTTATTTTCATCCTCGCCCATTCGTGGTAGGGTTAGCGACACCGCTTATTCAACATCGTGCAACAGCTTCTTTTCCTAGTAATCATGCCTTGACCATTGCATCTTATGCAGCTAACTTTTATTTTTACCGATACAAAGTTGCTTTTAAATTTGCCACGGTGTTTTTGTGCTTGATCTGTTGGGCGCGCATCTTTGTGGGTGTACATTATCCCTTTGATATTTTAGCAGGTGCAATTTTAGGAAGTCTCATAAGTTTGGGTGTTATTCAGTTTATAGCTCCCTACTTTCCTAAGTTTTTATATCAAATTCCGCCTTTAAAATATAATTTTAAGAGTGGTATTCGTTTTAAATAAAGGGCTTTATCTTGATTTGTGCGGATGAATAAGGTCAAAAGAAAATAATTTAATTGTACAATTTTAGGAGTTGGTAAATGGGTGCAGCTTTTATTTTTCCAGGGCAGGGAAGTCAACTTGTTGGTATGGGGAAGGCGCTTACAGAGCAATTTATTGCCGCACGGATGGTTTTCGAGGAAGTTGATGATGCTCTGGGTGAGAAATTATCAAAGATCATTTTTGAAGGACCAGCAGATGTTTTAACGTTAACAGCAAATGCACAACCGGCATTAATGGCTGTATCCATGGCTGTCATTCGTGTGATGAAACAATTAGGGTTTTGTATAGAAGAAAAGGTAAAGTTTGTTGCTGGTCATTCTTTAGGCGAATACTCGGCTCTTTGTGCTGCTGGTACATTTGCTCTCACAGATACGGCAAGACTTTTGCGTATTCGTGGCAATGCTATGCAGGCTGCTGTCGCAGTTGGTGAAGGTTCTATGGCAGCACTGATTGGTTTGGAAGAGCACGTTGTGGAAGAAATTTGCGAAACTGTTTCTGGAGAAGGACTATGTCAGATTGCTAATGATAATGGTGGTGGACAATATGTTATTTCAGGTAAAGCAAAAGCAGTTGAGACAGCGGTAGAGATTGCATCAACAAAAGGTGCAAAACGTGCACTTCTTCTTCCAGTTTCTGCACCTTTTCATTCATCTTTAATGCAACCTGCTGCTGATGCCATGAAGAAAGCACTTTTGACTGTTAACAAAATGCCTCCTATTGTTCCTTTGATTGCCAATGTTTCTGTTGCACCTGAGAGCAATCCAGAGCGTATTACTGCTCTTCTTGTTGAACAAGTGACTGGGAGGGTGCGATGGCGTGAAACGATAGAATGGATCGCTGCTAATGGGGTTGATACGCTTTTTGAAGTTGGTTCTGGAAAAGTATTAACAGGTTTAACGCGTCGTATTAACAAAGATATAAAGGGGGTAACAATTGGAACAGTTGATGAAATAGAATCAGCGCTAGGCATGCTTGGCGTTTAATCTATAAGGAGTAAAAAAATGTTTAGATTAACAGGACGTAAAGCTCTTGTAACGGGGGCTTCGGGAGGAATTGGTGAGGCAATTGCACGCTGCTTTCATGCACAAGGAGCCATTGTTGGACTTCATGGAACACGTGAAGAAAAGCTTAGAGAAGTGGCGGCAGAATTAGGGCAGAATGTTTTTGTATTTCCCGCTAATCTTTCTGAACGCCAATCGATTAAACAATTGGCTGAAGTTGCAGAAAGAGAAATGGATGGCGTCGATATTTTGGTTAACAATGCGGGAATCACTAGGGATGGTCTTTTTGTGCGTATGCAAGATAAAGACTGGGATGATGTTTTAGAAGTTAACCTAACAGCTGCTTCTCTTTTGACGCGTGAATTAATACATTTTATGATGCGCCGCCGTTATGGAAGGATTATTAACATTACATCTGTTGTTGGTGTTGTGGGAAATCCTGGACAAACGAATTATTGTGCTGCAAAAGCAGGTTTGATAGGTTTTTCTAAAGCATTGGCACAAGAAATTGCTTCGCGAAACATCACTGTCAATTGTATTGCTCCAGGATTTATTAAATCTGCAATGACAGACAAGCTTAATGAAAAGCAAAAAGAAGCCATTATGGCGGCGATTCCAATGAAGCGTATGGGAAGTGGGCAAGAAATAGCCGCTGCGGCTGTTTATTTAGCAAGCGATGAAGCAGCCTATACGACAGGTCAAACACTTCATATCAATGGTGGAATGGCAATGATTTGAGTATTTATTTTATTCCACATTGATTTATGAGTTGTATTATTTTAGATAGTAACGATTGAAATAGAAAGATGCATCTATTTCTTTAACATGGCCGTTGATCAATTGATGTCGGAATGTCAGATTGGTTCATTTTGTAGGGGATATCCACAGGATGTTTTAAATCATTGCTAAAATCTTTTAAAGTGATGCATCTATTGCTTGATTAGATGAGCCGATATAGTTAACCAAATTATAGGAAAATATAAATTCGAGGATTTCAACATGAGTGATACAGTAGAGCGCGTTAAGAAAATTATTGTGGAACATCTTGGGGTTAATGCTGATAAAGTTGTAGAAAATGCAAGCTTTATCGATGATCTAGGGGCTGATAGCCTTGATACAGTTGAACTCGTTATGGCTTTTGAAGAAGAGTTTGGGGTAGAAATTCCAGATGAGGCTGCTGAAACGATTTTCACAGTTGGTGATGCAGTCAAGTTCATTGATAAAGCTTCTGCATGATTACTAAAGGGCAAAGGCATAAATTGCTTTTGCCTATATTCTTCGGAGCTCTTTTGAAAAGAGAGCTTTGAGAGGTGAAGTTTAGTTCAAGGTTAGAAGTTATGAGACGTGTTGTTGTTACTGGTTTAGGATTGGTATCTCCATTAGCTGGTAATATTGAATATAGTTGGAAACGACTTCTTGAAGGAAGAAGTGGTGTCCGACGTATTACTGAGTTTGATGTGTCAGATTTGCCATGCCAGATTGCTGCGCGTATCCCTTTAGGGGATGGAACAGAGGGGACCTATAATGCTGATTTGTATATGGAACCTAAAGAGCAACGTAAAGTTGATGCATTTATTGTTTATGCAATGGCTGCTGCTAACCAAGCGCTTGCAGATGCAGAATGGTTTCCTAAGAATGATGAAGATCAGATTTGTACAGGTGTGTTAATTGGTTCAGGAATTGGGGGAATTGAGGGCATTGTTGAATCTGGTTATACGCTTCGTGATAAGGGACCTCGTCGTGTTTCTCCTTTTTTTATTCCAGGTCGTTTGATTAATCTTGCTTCTGGTTATGTGTCTATTCAATATGGTTTACGAGGGCCTAATCATTCTGTTGTAACGGCTTGTTCGACAGGAGCGCATGCGATTGGTGATGCGGCACGTTTGATTATGTTTGGTGATGCCGATGTCATGGTGGCAGGGGGGGCCGAATCTCCGATAAATCGGATATCTCTTGCAGGTTTTGCAGCTTGTAGAGCTCTTTCTACTTGTCGCAATGATGATCCTGAACGGGCGTCACGTCCTTATGATGCTGATCGTGATGGTTTTGTGATGGGGGAAGGAGCGGCAGTTGTTGTTTTAGAAGAGCTGGAACATGCCAAAAAACGAGGAGCGCGTATTTATGCTGAGGTTATTGGCTATGGTTTATCTGGTGATGCTTACCACATTACAGCGCCTTCAGAAAGTGGTGAAGGGGCTCAGCGTAGTATGATGGCTGCTCTTAAGCGTGCACAAGTGAATGTGAGTGAACTTGATTACATTAATGCTCATGGTACATCAACGATGGCTGATTCTATAGAGCTAGCAGCTGTTGAACGTGTTTTAGGGAATTATGCACCACAAGTATCCATGTCATCAACGAAATCATCTATCGGGCATTTACTTGGTGCCGCCGGTGCTGCTGAGGCTATTTTTTCTGTTCTAGCTATACGGGATAATATAGCTCCAGCGACACTTAATCTTGACAATCCGTCGATTGAAACGAAAATCGATCTTGTACCACACAAACCGCGTGAACGAAAGATTGATACAATTCTTTCTAATTCTTTCGGATTTGGTGGGACAAATGCATCGTTGGTGATGCGACGTTTTAGTGGATAGTAAGTATTTTTATTTAATTTCTGCTTTTGAGTTTTCTACTTTGTTATAAGGTGAATGAGAAATTATAATATTGTCCTTAATCGCTATTGAGGGGTTATGTCCGGTGTGAAAAAAGGAAAATCATTAAAGGACGTAAGTGATTCCTCTTCGAATCATTTAGCATATAGTTATGACATGTTAGTACATAAAAAACGAAAGAAATCATCGATCGTCCGTAATCCGTTGGTTATTCTCGGTCATTTTTTTCTTATGCTGATTGTGGTTATTCTTTTCGCCATAAGTATTCCTCTTTATATTGGAAAAAGTATTTTTGAAGAAAAGGGGAAAATTGAGGAAGAACAAATTGTTCTTATCCATCCTGGCACAGGAATTCGTGAAATTGCTTCATTGCTAGAAAAACGTGGTTTCATTCGATCATCAGATATTTTTGTTTATGGGGTTGGTTATCACCAAAAAACAACGCATCTGAAGGCTGGTGAATATTTAATTCCAGCACATGCTTCGATGCAGGATATTATGGATATTCTTGTGAAAGGAAAATCTATTGAGTATACATTTACAGTACCTGAAGGTTTAACGGTTCAGCAAGTTTTCGATCGATTAGCTGCGAATGAAATTTTGATTGGAGATCTTCCAAAAATTTTGCCTCCAGAGGGCTGTTTAATGACGGATACTGTTCGTTTTATTCGGGGGACAACGCGTAAAGAGATTGTAAACAGATTGCGTGAAGAACAGACAAAATTAATTCATGCTATATGGGCTACGCGTTCGCCTGATTTACCCATTAAATCGATTGATGAATTTGTTATATTAGCCTCAATTGTTGAGAAAGAAACGGGAATTGCAGCAGAAAGACCAATGGTTGCTGCGGTATTTTATAACCGCCTTACAAAGCATATGCGTCTTCAATCGGATCCAACAGTTATTTATGGTCTCTTTGGAGGAAAAGGAAAGCCATCAGGTCGTGCAATTTATCGTTCAGATCTTGAGAAGGAAACACCATATAATACTTATAAAATTAATGGTTTGCCTCCAACAGCTATTGCAAATCCAGGTCGAGATTCTTTGAAAGCGGTGGCACATCCACCAAGCAGTGACGCACTTTATTTTGTTGCTGATGGTTCAGGAGGGCATGTTTTTTCTCGAACTTTAGAAGAACATAATGTGAATGTTCGCAAGTGGCGAGAATTAAAGGCAAGACATTGAATTTATAACGATAACACATCTTTTTGCATCGTAAATGAGAATGCAAAATATAGTAAAATTTTTCTCTTTAAACTTTTTATGAGAATGATAGAAAAATCATTTTTTTGTCTGTCACAAGTAGGATTAGCGTATGGATAAAAATATTTAAGAAAGCAGTGAATACACTGCTAATAACGTATCTCAAAAAAGAGCAGAATAACATTGAAAACTGCTAAGAAAACACATTGATTAGGGGAAAGGTTGAGATAATGTATAATTCAAATTTTGGAGAAACATTTATGAACAAAGTAGAGTGATGTAATGACAGTCTTCGAAAGTAAATTGAGTGCTATAAAAATAAATCAACGCCGCGGTTTTTTATTTATTCTCTCTTCACCTTCAGGTGCTGGTAAATCAACAATTTCTCGATTACTTCTAAAAGATGGACAATTAGAGCTTTCCGTAAGTGTGACCACAAGGAAAAGGCGTCCTAGTGAAGTAGATGGACTGCATTATCACTTTATTTCAAAGGAAGAGTTTGAATATAAGCGTGATAGAGATGAATTTATTGAATGGGCAGAAGTTCACGGAAATTATTATGGCACTTTACGTGAAACTGTTGAAAACGCATTGAGTATTGGCCGTGATATGTTATTTGATATTGATTATCAAGGTACCGAGCAGCTGCAAAAAAAGATGCTGGGAGACACTGTATCTGTTTTTATCCTTCCACCATCAATGAAAGAGCTTGTTTCGCGGTTACATCGTCGAGCAGAAGATAGTCAAGATATCATCAATTTACGATTGGAAAATGCACGAACGGAGTTAAAGCATTGGCGTTCTTATGATTATGTTGTGATTAACGAAGATTTAGATCAGTCTTTATCTTTTATTAAATCAATTTATTTAGCTGAAACCGCAAAACGCGAGCGCTGTTCTTATCTTGACTCTTTTGTTGATGGGCTTATTGCTGAAAAGATCGATAAATGTCTTGATTAAAAAAGATTGTATAACAAAAATTGCAATTTTTTAGAGAACTAGATGCGCTAAAGTTACAAATTCGGAAACCGAGAGCGTTTCAGCACGGCGCGTTCCATCAATTCCAGCTTTTTCTAACAGCACTTCACCTCCAAGTATTTTGAGATTTTGACGAAGCATTTTTCGCCTTTGTCCAAAGGCGGTTTTTGTGACGAGGCTTAGTTTTTGTGCAGAGCAGGCAAGAGGTTGTGTTCGCGGAATAATATGAACAACGGAAGAAGTTACTTTAGGTATTGGTATGAAGGCTTGAGGGGGCACATCAAAAGCAATTTTAGCAGTGGTACGCCAGCCAGTTAAGACACTAAGACGTCCATAATGAGTAGATTGAGGTTTAGCTGTAATCCGTTTGGCAACTTCACGTTGAAACATCAATGTCATTGATTCATAAAAAGGAGGCCATGGTTCAGTCAAAAGCCAATTTAATAAGAGTTGTGTTCCAATATTATAGGGAAGATTTGCAATAATGCGAGGTTTTTCTGGGCTTGTTTCAAAGAGTTTTGAGAAGTCTTGCTTCAGTGCATCATTACAAATAATTTTTAATTTTTTAGGATAGTGTTTTTCTATTTCTAAGAGAGCTGGTATGCAGCGTTCATCGCGTTCTATTGCTGTTACAATGGCGCCCTTTGCTAGCAAGGCTCGTGTGAGACCTCCAGGACCAGGACCAATTTCAAGAACAGGTTTTCCTTCTATATTACCTGCATGATGAGCAATTTTAGATGTTAAATTAAGATCAAAAAGAAAATTTTGCCCCAAAGATTTATGCGCTTGTAATCCATATATATCAATGACCTCACGTAGAGGAGGGAGATTATCTATTGGCATGGTATTAAACTATTTTCGGCAAGTTGATTTGCAAGTTTAAGAGCAGCAATAAAGCTTTCGGGAGAGGCTATCCCTTTATCAGCAATGTCAAAAGCAGTTCCGTGATCTGGGGACGTGCGAATAAAAGGGAGACCTAACGTGACATTAACAGTGCTATCAAAGTCTAATGTTTTAACAGGGATAAGGGCTTGATCATGATACATACAAATGGCAACGTCATATGCCTTTCTTGCGCATTCATGGAACATTGTGTCGGCAGGCAGCGGGCCTGCAATATTGAGTCCTTTTTTTTTAAGATATTCAATAGCAGGAGTGATAACTTCAATATCTTCTTTTCCCATTGCACCTTCTTCTCCAGCATGAGGATTAAGACCAGCAACAGCTAGTCGGGGTGACGTTATTTTAAACCGTGTTTTTAAGTCACATTCAGTAATAAGTACCGTTTGAATAATTAAATCACGGGTAAGCTGTGAAGGAACATTTTTAAATGGAATATGAACAGTTATTGGTACTGTTTTTAATCGAGGTCCTGCTAACATCATAACTGGATGATAACATTTATGAAAAGCTTTATGGGCTAAATCGGCTAAAAATTCTGTATGACCTGGAAATTGAAAACCGGCATCATAAAGATTCTTTTTTGCAATAGGACAAGTGATAAGTGCACATGCATGGCCATTTTGAATCAATTGAACACAGCGTTCAATTGCTTCAATGATTCCAGCGGCATTATTCGATGAAGGTATACCTAATTGATCACTTTGTTTGTTTTTTAATGGTATGATAGGAAGAGCGTTTTGAAAATTTTTTGCGGAATTATTGATTAAAACAGATTGCACCTCAACATCAATCTGTAAAAAACGAGCGCGCGAACGAATAACATCTGGATCAGCAAGAAGCACAAAAGGTGGAATTTGGCGCGTAACACGCAAATTCCACGCTTTTAGGACTATTTCAGGACCAATTCCGGCAGGATCACCACCGCTAACAATAAGAGCAGCCATTATGAATTTTGAATGCGCGCCACTCGCCGCAGTTCTCCTAAATATTTGTCGCTTAATTCTTCAAGTTTTTGCGGGCTTCTTTTTTTACTATCTTGAAGAGAAAATATTAGTCGAGCGACATAATCATCAGAAACTCTTTTTATTTTGCAGACAGCAATTGCTTCTATTCCATCAGATGTTTCTTGTAATTTTGTCATTTTTCCAGCAGGCGTTGCAAGAATAGCTTGTTCCCATGCATTGGGAAGTTGGGGTTCCAGAAACTTTCCTAAGTGGCGGATAGTAACGTCTAAAATACCTCTTGCTTGATTGTGAGCATTGGCACATCCACGGAAATGTGCGCGAAAATTGCTTGCTTCTCTTTGACGTCTTTCAAAAATTTCTGAACGACGATGTGCAGGAATAACAAAAACAATTCGCTGTAATGTATATTCATTGGTTGAAGGTTTTACACCACCATTTTTTAATATCCTGCGTACAGCTTCTTGTTCGCTAATCATACCTGTTTCAGCTTGATAGCGTGCACTAACAAGACGCCCCCATCCTATTTGTCCACGGATGTAATCTTTAAAGTGTTGCACAGTGATCTCAGTTTGGATCAGAATCTGGTTGAGCTGATCAATCGTCATATTATTTTGTGTCGCAAAATTCTCAAAAGCTTTATCAACTTCATCATTGCTTACTTCAATATTACGACGTTTTATTTCAATATTTTTTAGCTTTTCATCGATAAGCTCTTTTTTAGCCTGTGCCACCAAATTGCCTTGCTTTTGTTGTAATCTGAGAAAAGCAAGGCGCCTTTGTATATCATAATTTGTGATGGGGTTGCCATTAACTGTAACAACAATAGAAGTCTGCGCAAAGACTGTCGGAATCAAAAATTCATTTATTAGAAGGCTACTTACGCTCAAAGACGCAATATAAAATAAAGCAAGAACACGCTTTTTCAATTTATTCATGTGAATAGGCTTTCGCATTGTTTATTAATTCTCATCAACAACTTAAAATATACTCTTTCTTTCATAAAAACAATGATAAGTTAAATGACTGATACATTCTCTTTATAAATTAATCTATCTTTTTTCCGATATCTGCAATCGTACGCAATGAAAGAGAGAAATTAAAGTTTTGCAAGGGTGTTTTCCTGCCTGGATTCGTTACCTGTTGATAACCGAATGTTAACCCGAAACATTCATCTGTATAATTCAAGCTAATTCCTCGCTTTACAAACGTACCAGATACTAAATCATAACCGGCGTTGCTATTAATAGACCAATAATCTGCCAGTTTAAGTCCTGTTTGAAAAGAAATTTCTTGGCGCTCTTGAGGATATTCATAATCTGGTTGCTTTGCGATATAGGCATATTGTAGAGCCGCCCAAAAATTTTGCCATTTTTGTGATGCTTCGATTTCACTACGGCGGATTTTTCCTGTTTTTTTGTCAAAGCGTCCACGCGTTTCTAAGGAAAAACCACTTTTATGGGTCGCACCAAACATTGCAACATAGTCTGAACGTTTTGCCTCTAAGCTAGAATGAATACCGACATTGACAAAGTCCTTTTCTGCAAAAGAATTCTTTCCTGCTAGATGAAAGGATTGTCCAACAAGAGCATAAAGAGACCAATTGTCATTAAAGCTTCCAGAATATCTTAGACCTATATTGGCTCGTGTGCCACCTTCTACACGATCATAACCAGAAAATTTGTCTCGTTTAAAGAGAGTGGTTGCATCAAAGACAAAGCTTTGAGCATCTTCATTAGGAATTTGTCCAATATATTGTTCATTATTGCGTATAAAAATTTGTGCGGTTGGTTCTATAATATGTGTAGAATGATCAGCTGTAATGAGGAAGGGATAGCGTAGTTCCAAGCCTGCTGTTGCCATGCCACGAATTGTTGAACCATGAATTGCGGATAAGGCATTGTTTTCTGTAGAATCTGTATAATTTTCGCTTGCATTGGTTGTAATAATATCAGCTCGTAGAGAGAGAAGAGGGGTTAATATGAGGCCATTGTGCGTGTTGAAGCGCTTTTTCCACTGAAGCTCGTTTGTTAAACGCAAACTATTTCCAGCCATACCAGAAAGTCTTACTATGTTGAGAGGGTTTCCCTTCTGGTCGTGTGAACTGAAGTCAGCATGACGACGATAAATTGATTGTATATTACTATGGAAGGTAAGCTCCCCATTATAAATGGGTTCATCTGGTGTGAAAAAATAATCGATGCGCGGTAGGACCCAAGCTTGCCGAGAGTGACGTTCATAATGAGGATCATTCAATAATGAATCTTGAACTTTAAAATGATAAAAATGCATATCAAAATAATTTTTTCCTGCAAGACCATTCAGATAGATCTGAGAAAGTTGTGTAGGATTGCTATAGTTTTCAAGTTTATAGGCACGACTAAAATGCCGATCTGATTGTGCAAGAATATCCCATCCATAAGTCCAGTGTGAATTAATACGAAAGTCCCCTTTTGTTGCCAGCATATAACGGTTTTTATGCTGTGCATCAATCGTATCATTATCAAATCTATGCTGTTTCATTTGGTATATATGAGCAAAGCGAATATTATAACTGCCCATTTTTAAACGTTGACGCCATTCCCCTTCGGTTAAAAGCCCTTGTTGGGTATAAACGGTAGAAGAAAGGGTAAAATCATAGTGAGGGGCGAGATTCCAAAAATAAGAATTCTTTATCCCCATACCGAGATAATCAGTATAAAAAAAATGAGGAGTAAGCAGACCGCTAGCACGCCTGACAGTTGGATCATAGATCTCAAAATTTGGAAATTTTATAATCGGGACACCAAAAACTTCAAAACTGCTGTTTTCAAACCGAATTTTTTTGATACTATTATTCCATATGATCTTTCTTGCTTTAATTTTCCATAGGACGTCTCTATCTGGTTTATAAGAGCAAGGTTCACAGGCTGTATAGGTTGCATTTTCAAAGACTGTTATGTGATTGTTTTTGCGTGTAGCATTTTGGGCTGAAAAGTGAACATTGTTGGCTGTATCAATACGTAAGGCGTTTACAAAACCCTCGCCAAGATCTTTGGTCATATCAATTTGGTTGGAATAAATTTTATTACCATCCTTTTGAGTAATTTCAACGTTCCCTTGTGCTATAAGCCGTCCTGTTTTTTGATTGTAAATAATTTTTTGAGCGACAACTTTATTGCCATCATATTCGATTTGGACATTACCTTGTGCAGAAACAGTGTTTTCATCACGATTGTAGATGAGTTCATCCGCAGAGAGCAAAAGAGGACGTTCCGGATTTTGAATGCGACTTTGAGAAGGAGACATAAGGCTTTGAGCGTGCGCACAATAAGACAAAGCGCCTCCTAAAATAACCCCCATAACACTTTTAAAAGCGAGAGCACTTAATTTTGTTAAAATAATTTTTTTAAGCGTTAATGCTTTCACTTAGCCATCCTCTTTATGAAGTAAAAAAGAGATTCCTAAGAATAACGCGATAACAACGGGTGTCCAAGCTGCAATAATTGGTGGAATATATCCAGCATTACCAAATGCTTGAACGAGTACGGAAATAACATAAAGCATAAACCCAGCTATTACGCCACCAAGAATCAACTTTCTAGATTGCCCAAAACGTGTAAAATTTAAAGATACAGTTGCTGCAATGAGGGTCATTGCCACAAGCAATGCCGGTAATGCAATCAAAGATTGGAAATACATATCAAAATTATTAGCAGAATAGCCAAATGAACGTGCAATCATAATTTTTTTTGGCAGTTGATAAAATGGAATAGTCGCGGGATTCACTAAACGTTCCGTTAAAAATTCAGGTTTTAGATTAGTTTTTATTTGCAACACGGCAAATTTTTCAGGAGGATGCCCTATTTTATAGATTGTTCCATTTGTTAATAGCCAAGATCCATTAGTCAAGGTTGCTTTTGGGGTATTAATCCAATTTTTGACGGTTGCGTTGTCCTTGTATTGTACAAAGGTTGCATCGAGAAGAGAAAGTCCTTGGTCAGTGATAAATTTAGCACCAATGGTTGTTCTGCCTAAATTTGTACGTTGTGTTAACCAGTGGATATCTGTATTATGAAGAGGTGTTAGTACATTGTTATTGCGCCATTCAGTCATCTTTTTTTCTGCTTGAGAAAATCCCCATGCAGCAAGTGGATTAATGAGAAGAATTGAAAATAATCCCAAAAGAAAAGCTCCCAAACAGGCTGGCATAAGAAATTGCCATGCCGAAACACCGATTGAACGAGTCACCACAAGTTCAAGTTTTTTGTTGAGCGAGATAAGTGTTGCCATTGCAGAAAAGAGTGCAATGAAAGGGATGAGTTGTTGCATGATAAAAGGGATGCGTAAAACAGAGAGGAAAAATGCATCTTTTGCTGTATGATGCGGAATGGAGGATAGCCTGCCGGAGTTCTCTGTGAAATCGATTAAAAGAGCAAGAACAAAAATGCTTCCCCAGAAATAACAAGTTATTTTAAGATAACGTATAAAAAAGTATCGTCCAAGTGTCCACCCAATCATGATATTTCATCCGAGGAATCTTGAGATTTTCGATGTTCAAATTTGTTCATTACTTTTTGAAAAGCGATTTGAATAATCTCATTAACTTTTGTAGGGAGCCCAATTTTATGATTCGTTAAAAGCATAAAAAAGACAAATGCGCTTGTCCCTATGGGCATAATATAAAGGAGAGGAACGTATGCAAGATCGTTCTTTGCTTTTTCTGCGAAAAAATATCCTATCCAATACACCAGAAAAGAAAGGGCAATTGCCGAGAAATTTGCGGAATGACGAGCTTGTCGATGGGAGCATACATCCCCTGCCGCTGCTAATGCAATAAGTGAAAAAACAATAGGGTAGAGCCATTGTGTTAATCTGCGGTGAAATTCAGCTTTATATTGGAGTGGTTTTCGTTGATAGTAGGGATCTTTTGGATCAGGGTTTTGTAAATAAGAAAGAGACCGATCTTTTGGATAAAGAGTAGGTGTTTTATCACTGGGGATAAACTCCCCTAGGCTAAAAGTATATGAGTTAAATTGAACGATTGAAACACTGTTATTTTGATGGTTGACTCTTTCTATTTCACCGTTATTGAGAACCAGAAAACTGCCGTTTTTATTGCTCACAATGGATGCGTCTGTTGCATAATAAAAAAGATCAGTCTTAGGATCACGCTGGTCGGCAATGAAAAGGCGTTCAAGTGTTCCATTTGGATTTCGTTCGCCAATTTCTATGTAAAGGTTATTGGCGAGTTTTTGAAAGCTTCCTTCACTAATGAATAGATTAATAAGATCAAAATGAGCGCTTGCTAGCATTTGTCGCATATGAAGACGCGCTTGAGGAACAACAAAATTAGCTATAGAAAAGGAGATACAGGATGTAACAATAGCAAGAAGAAGGATAGGTTTCCAAACAGTACTTTTAGGAAAACCAGAGGCATTTATGACAGCAAGTTCTGAGTCTTGATGCATTGCTGAGAGGATGGTTGTAACTGCGATCACTAATGCAAATGGAATGACAAGAAAAATAACAGAAGGAACCAATGAGAGTGAAAATTGTAAGACTGTGAGGAGTGTTTGTTTGCTTGTTGTGAGAAAGTTTATCCGTGCGAGAATTTGTACTGTCCAACTAACGCCCACTGCTGCAATCATGACAGAACTAAACAAAACAAGGACACGTTTCAGGATGTAGAACTCAATAATACGCATAAATTGGGGAAAATCCTCAGCCTTTAATTCGATAGCAAATATTTTTACTGCTTTCGGTTAAAATGTAATAAAGTTTGAAAAAATATCCTTCCATGAATTGGATATTTTAACTAAATAAATAATATAAAATTGCCTATGAGTTCCTCTTTAAATTTTCCGTACATTATATTTTATTTTCAACTATAGTCTACAAAGAATCTAGAAAATAACTTAAAAAACTTTTTTATTAACGTTGAAAATAAAAATTTTTGTCTTTTAAAGACATGTGCAAAAAGATAATGATCTCAATCAAAAAAGAGGGTTTATATCTTGAACCGTTTCCTTTTATATTGGGGGTATGGAAGTTTCTCTAAAAAAGATGTTAGCTTTTTATAAAGAGTGATGAGGGCTTAAGAGGTTGGATATTTTATTCTATCATTTGACGCAGTCAACGCTGAAAGATATTTTGCCAACGCTTGTAGAGCGTGCATTGGCTCGTTTTGGTAAGGTAACAATACAATGTGTAAGTGAAGAACAACGCGATTCTATGGATATGCATTTATGGGTTTATGCGGATGAATCATTTATTGGACATGGAACTGAGTGTGATCAATATTCAAACTTTCAGCCTGTATTTCTGACGACAGGACAAGAAAATCCGAATGATTCAAAGATTCGTTTTCTCATAGAGGGAGCCGTATGTTCGAATATTGATACTTATCAACGGCTTGTTGTGATATTTGATGGTAGAAATGATGAGCAGTTGAGTCTTGTTCGTGCACAGTGGAAAAAATATAAAATGGAAAATCATAATTTAACGTATTGGCAACAGACTGAAGATCGTTGTTGGGAAAAACAGGTTTAATGCGTCTCATCTCTGTTGTTCTGATTTTTATAGGATTGGTAGGAATAGTAAATCCAGCGCTTTTTATTGCGAAAGGATCAGGGGGAGGGCGTTGGGTTTTTATTGTGATTTTTCTTTTAGGCATATTAAAGATATGGTCTACAATTAAAAAAATGAAACGGCATCATGATAATTGATCGAATTTTGCTTGTTTTATGGGCTGTGATATTGGCTTTTTTTTGCGTTTCGTGGTTGGGAACAACACATATCCTATCAGGAATGTTTACTGTTGCTTATATAAGCAATATTGCAGATTTTTTATTTTTCTTTTTAAGCGCTTTGTTCGCGGGAATATTGTGGTGGAAAATACCGCAACCCATGTCTTTAAAAATGAAACTGGCAGCATTTTTGCTGCCAGTACTTATTTTATTCTTCTTTATTATATTTTAGTTGGATATTTCATCATCTGTAAATCCGACGAAGCAAATCAGTGAAATAAAAGAAGCAAGAAGCAAATAATAGCCGATATAAGATGTATCAAAATGCTGTACCAGATATTCTGCAATATAAGGCGCAAGAGAGGCTCCCACGATACCCGATAAGTTGAAAGTAATAGAAGAACCAGTATATCGAATTGCTGTTGGGTATGGTGAAGCCAAAACAGCACCAAGAGGACTGTATATCATCCCCATGATAGACAAACCAATAACAGACATTGCAAGGACTCCTATAACTCCAGAATTTAAGAAATAAGGAATTGCAAAAGAATAGATACCGGTGATGATTGTAACCCAAATCATCAAAGTTCTACGTCTAATACGATCAGCGAGTCTTCCAGTGATGACAGTAAAAATTCCACAGAAAATAGCACCAACAATTTCGACTTGAAGAGCTTGATAAAATGGCAATTGCAGATGGTTTGTTGAGTAGCTTAACAAATAAGCAGTGACCAAGTAAAACAAAACAAATGTTGCCATACCAGAAAATATTCCAAGAAATAGGATTCGTGGACATTTTAAAAAGACATCGATGATAGGAACTTTGACTCGTTCCTTACTTTCAAGAGTTTTTTTGAATTGAACAGTTTCATTGATTGAAAGACGGACCCACAATCCTATAATCATAAAAACAACTGAAGCAATAAAAGGAATGCGCCATCCCCAAGCTAAAAGTTCTTCATGATCAAGGAAATGCAACAGACCTAAATAAACGGCAATAGATAAAAATAAACCGATTGGAACACCCAATTGGGGGAACATCGCGTACCAGCCGCGCTTTTCTGGAGGGGCATTTTCTGTTGCGAGCAAAACAGCTCCTCCCCATTCTCCTCCTAATCCCATTCCCTGTCCAATACGGCACAAGGTCAAGAGGAAAGGGGCAAACCATCCAGCGGTTTCATAAGTAGGAAGAAAACCAATAATGACTGTTGAAAGACCCATCGTGAGAAGAGAAGCAATAAGTGTTGCTTTTCTTCCAACTTTATCTCCAAAATGTCCAAAAACAATTGATCCAAAGGGGCGGGCAAAAAAGGCCGCTCCAAAGATCAGGAAAGATTGTAAAATGGCAATCTGATCATTTTGTGTTGGAAAAAACACATGAGGAAATATGAGAGCTGCGGCAGTGGCAAAGACATAGAAATCAAAGAATTCAATTGTTGGGCCAATAAGGCTTGCAAACAAAATGCGACGAGGGGAATTTCTGTTGCTTTTACCTTGCATTTCTAAGTTTATAGACATGAATAGAATGTCCCTTTCAGTATATGACAAATCAAATGATGAGTTAACTGACTATAATTATAAAAATTTCAAATTACTGTCGAGTCGATATTATGATGTTTCTTATATATTAGAACAATGGTTATGGCTTGATGAGCATGAATAAGTGTTCTTTAGATTATCCAAGTTAAATAGAATAAAGACACTGTTTTAAATGCTGTAGAGGATGAAATATGTGGATATAAAGGCTGCTCTCATTAATATTACTGTTTCCTTTAATGTTTAATGCCATTTTTATCTATTGAGGGATCAATCTTATTTATAGATCAGCCTTTGGTATCTCAAAAATATTTTTCATAGATGTAATTATAACACTTTTTAAGCGTATCTGAAAGAAATTAAATCTTTTATTTGTGCATGTATTTTAAAACACAGGATGTATATTTGATCTGTCAGAGTTTAGTCCATCGAATGCTTTATCATCTTAAAAAAACATGAGGTTGAGCAATTGCATTGAGTTGTTTTGGTCTATGCACTTTTTTCTAAATAGGGAAACTTAAATTTGAAATTATGGAGTGTGAATAATGCAACGCAAATTGAAATTAAGTTTTTGTGCGTTAATGACCAGCGGTTTTTTTGTCAAGATTGCGAGTGCAGATGGAGTAGCGACACCAAAAGAAAAGTTATTAACACCAGTAAGTATCAGTGAACATCTAGAAGAGACAAAAAAAATGTTATCGGAAGTGAGGGGATTAAAAGAAAAAAAAGGGGGATCAAAAAGGATAGAGAATAAACAGATAGTAGAAGGAAGTAAGTCTTCAGAAGAGGAAAGGAAGAGATTAGAAAGCCTATTCTTTGAAGTACTCACAAATTCAATAATAAGTGATGGTGCTACTGTCTATATTACTAATCGTGACTCTGAAGATTCTGAAATAAATAGCTTTAAATATGAAGATGCAGGCTATTCCATCAATAATACGATTCAAGAAGGTGGAAAACTCTACATTGATGCAGCAAGTGTTAGCAGGGATACGACAATTGAGAGTGGTGGTATTGAATTCGTCCAAAATCTGAGCAGTTCAGAATATGCCACTGTTAAAAAAGGTGGTAAACAAATTGTTGAGAGTGGTGCAAATGCTGAGGGGGCTAAAATCTATGGTGGTGAGCAGATTATTTTTGGTAAAGGGGTCCTTGGAACTGGTTTGTCGCGTAAAGATAAGGAAAGTAGTGCTTATAACACTGAAATTTATGCTGAAGATGGAATCCTAGGACTACAAAGTGTCTATAGTGGGGGGATGGTTGTTGATACAAAGGTTATGAAAGGAGGTGTCCAGAATCTTGATGGTAAAGAGAATTTTAATAACGGATTCTCAGAAGATACTGATACAGCTGATACAGAAAATGAGGATTTTACAATCAATGAGGGGGCTTTTGCACTTAGTACCGAACTTTTTAAAAATGGTGCGCAGAATATCTTAGCAGGAGGGAATGCGAGCGAAGTTACTTTATATGATAGAGCTACTCAGAAGATATATGATTCTGGATACGCGGATAATCTAACAATTAACCACCAAGCACAATCATGGGTTTTTGCTGGTGCAATATTAGATAAGGATACAAATGTTAATGATTTTGGCAACCTCTATCTTTATGCTGGGAATGGTGAAGCTGTTACGGAAGTAGAAAATCTTATTTTAAATGGAGAAGATGCCAAGCTATACATTATTGCTGTTGAAGATAATGGCAAAAAATCTCAGGTTAATATCCAGAATGTAACTGGAAGTGGCAGGGTTATTTTTACGTCTTCTGGGGCTGATAAGCATTACTCTAAGCTTAATATTGATAATCTATCAGGTTCTTTACATTTTGAGTTGAATGTCAACTTTGCCAAGCATCTTAGTGATTATCTTGTTATTAAAGAAAGTGGTTCAGGTTATCATACAATAAGTATTACTGATTCTGGAGGTGAGGTTATAACCCCTTCCCACAAAAAGCTTAAATTAATTTCTGATCATAGTGGAAACGCTCATTTTACTCTGACAAACAGTTTTGGTGAAAAAATCAGAGCTATTGATGCCGGAACATACATGTACAGTTTGAAACATAGAAAAAATGAGAGCAGTGGTAAAATTTGGTATTTAGACGCGAATTATGCTCTTGATGAGGAAAATACCTCTTTATTTTCTGATTTTAACTTGCAACCATCTGCGATGGCTTCATTATCGAATGATCTCATAGAACGCACAATTGAAAAGGGAATGATTATTACGATTGCTGATCCTAGCTTTGATAGTAACAGTGAGAAAGTTGATAGCAATGGAGAAACTTCAATTAGTAATATAGTTAAAGATGCTGGAAAGCTTTCCGTTTATAACGGTGGTTTTAGCCTGTATACGATAATTCAAAGAGGCGGTACTGAACTTATTAGAACACAGGGTCTTTCACAGGATAGTACAGTTAAGAGAGGGGGAAAACAAAAGGTTGAAGATGGGGGAAAAGCTGAAGGGGCTAAAATTTACGGTGGTGAGCAGTTTGTTTCAGGAAAGTCTAATATCAAAGGTGGGATGGTAAGGAGTAGCGCCTATGACACTGTCGTTTCTGGTAAAAATGGAGTGCTAGGATACCAGAATGTGTATGATGATGGAGAGGTTTTTAGCACAAAGATCATGGAAGGAGGGGTACAAAATCTTTTTGTGGAAGAAGATCTAGACCATTATAGCAGTTTTGCATTTGATACGAAGATCTTTTCTGGTGGAGAACAACACGTTTTAGCGGGAGGAATCGCGATTGGTGTTCTCTTACAAGGGAATGCTTTTCAAGCAATAGATTTAGGAGGCTATGTAAAAGATTTAACGATTAAGGATCAAGCACAATCGTGGTTACATTCTGGTGCAACACTAGAAGGAAACACCATGATTCATGATTCTGGACGGATTTATCTTTATGCTGGTGCTGAGCAATCTCATACTGAAGTAGAAAAAATTGTTTTAAATGGCAAAGATACCACATTATACTCTATTGCTTCCAAGATGGATGGTGAAAGCTCTTTGATTGAGGATCTAAGCGGGGATGGACGCGTTGTTTTTACTTCTACCGTGTTTAATCCACATTACTCTAAACTTGAGGTCGGTAATCTTTCAGGTAATTTACATTTTAGGTTTAATACTAATTTTGCAGAACAGCGCGGTGATTATCTTCTTATAAAAAAAGGAGCAGGTCATCACACCATCAGCGTTATCGATTCTGGTGTTGAAATGACCAATTCTCTTCTACAAAATCAGAACTTAGTTTTGGAGCTTGATTTAATTCATGATCAAAGCGGAAATGCGCATTTTACTCTGATAGATTTTTTGGGTGAGGAGATAGCTACTGTTGATAATGGAGTCTACATGTACGCTCTCAAGAAAAGAGATCATAACGGTGGAAAGATTTGGTCTTTATCGACACCATCTACATCGGAAAAAATTTCTACTCCTATCTTTCCTCCATCTCATACGGAGTTGCCTATAGATAACTCTTTTGAGCAAGACAATACTGTTTCTCCTTCGGAAGATTCTAGAGCCAATTCTTATACAGGTGATTTCAATTTTTATGCAGAGGATTTCATTACTGGTCTAGGTAAAAAATTTTTACAAAACTCCATACTCGGTGACAATAGCATAGTTTATATTGTTGGTGATGGAGAAACGGATGATTTTAAATTATCCATTAATAATACAGTTCCAGAAACTGCAACACTCTATGTTAAGAATGGTGGTTTTAGTAAGAATACAACAATTGAAAATGGTGGTTCAGAGATTGTAGGGGAACAGGGTATCTCAGAATTTACGATTATTTACGAGGGTGGAAAACAAAGAGTGGAGGGAGGAGGATCCGCATTGAGAGCTGAAATTTATGGTGGTGAGCAGCTTGTTTTCGGAGATAGTTATGTAAATGGTGAAATTGTGGGAAGTAGCACTTATAACACGACACTTTATGGTCAAGGTGACACGCCGGGACAGCAGAATGTATATGATGATGGGATGGCGGTGGGAACAAAAGTGATGAGTGGAGGAATACAAACTCTTGCTAAATGGTTTGCAGATGATGATAATTTTGTACAAAAAAGTGGTGGCTTAGCCGTGAATACTGAGGTTTTCGCGGGTGGGGTACAGCGGCTGTTAGCAGGGGGAGAGGCGGACATTGTGACTTTACACCGCCATGCTGCTCAAGAAGTTCATGCTGGTAGCATTGTAAAAAATCTAACAATTAAAGAAGGAGCCAATTCATGGGTTTTTGCTGGTGCGATGTTGGAAGAAAAAATAAAGATTCATGATTTTGGACAAGTTCATATTTATGCTGGAAATAATAGCTTTTATACTGAATATAAAAATTCTCAGACAACAGTAGATGATATTAATTTAGAGGGAGAAAACGCTAAATTATACTCTATTTCTACTGGATATGGAAACACAGAAATCTATATTAAGAAGCTAAGCGGTGTGGGAAATATTATTTTTACTTCTACAGAATCCGATTTACATTACTCTAAACTTTATATTGATAATCTTTTTGGGAGTCTACATTTCGATTTTAATGTTAGCCTTGCAGAAGGAGAGGGTGATTATCTCTTTATCAAGAATGGTCGTGGTTCTCACACAATAAGTATTGTAGATTCCGGTATTGAAATTGTTGATCCTTCTTCAACAGAACTTGATTTAATAGTTGATCAAAGTGGAGGAGCACATTTTACTCTGAGAAGCTTTTCTGGTGCAAATGTTAAAACTATTGATGGCGGAATCTATATGTATGGTTTAAAACAGAGAATTGATGAGGATGGGGGTGAAAAAGTTTGGTATTTATCTGCGGTATTTATTGATAATGTTTCATTTCTCAACAGTTTGCCACGTAGTAGGAGTAGATCTGCGTGGCATTTAAATCAAAATCAATCAGTTTCTTCTCTTTCAACTATTACAGTTACAAAAGAGCATGCTATTAAGTTGCTACATCGAAGAGAAAACCGCCAAAACTTAAGGCAAAAATCTCCAGATTCTGTATCTCTAACTGTTTCAACTCTTGGAAGTCAAATTATTGAAGGGGCATATCCAGCAAGTCCTCTTCATTTTTCTGATGGAAAGCAACCTGCTGTTGTTTCAGAATCTTCACAATCTTTAGCTGATCAAATGATTTTGCGTCCAGTTCATAAAGAACAACCTTCTCCACAATTGAGAGAGACGCTTTCAGTTTCTCACTTTTTAACCACTCCCTCTACAGATGCGGTATTGTCTATGTCTGTGGCTCCAGCGATGGTTTTTCACAATGAAATGCAAACCGTGCGTGCGGGAAGAGGAATTCTAGATAAAAGTAACAAGAATGCAGCTTTATGGACCTATGCGATCAAGTCTAAAGAGAGTATTGCTACAGAGCATATAGATTTTAAGTTGGATCAGACAGGTATTGTTTTAGGGATCAATAGTTTAAGCGAGTGGGAAAATGGAGAATTTTATATAGGTGGTTTTGGCAGTTATGACCGCGCGCGCATTGCGCATGCACGGGGTGGTATAAGCGGTATTAATACTTATGGCATTGGCGCTTATGTTACTTATTTGGATCATAGTGGTTGGTATCTCGATGGTATTTTAAAATATAATCATTATCAGAATACTCTAAAGGCCGTTTCAACGAATGGTTTAGGGATTGAAGGAAGTTATAGGCAATGGGCGGTGGGTACTTCCTTTGAAGCAGGTTATCGACTTAAGACGTCAAAGAGCAGTTGGTTGCAGCCTTATGGACAATTTACATGGTTGCAAGTTGAAGGTAAAGAAATCAAGTTATCAAATGACATGATAGGTGACATGCGTCCATTCACTTCATTACGCAGTGAGGTTGGCATATCTTTAGGATATGAATTTGGTTCTCGTATGGATTCCTCATCACTTGCGTATATTACAGCAGCATGGTTGCGTGAGCATAAAGATGACAACCATACATTGATTAATCAACGGCATTCATTTACCACTGACTTATCGGGTAATGCAGGTAAGTTAGGAATCGGTTTGAGCAGTTTAGTGAGTGAGAAGTTAAAGTTATATGGTGAGGCACATTATGTTAAAGGACGTAAAACAAAACAGTCCCTTCAGGGTATTTTAGGTGTACGCTATAGTTTCTAATTATATGGTTATTTTTTAGTTATCTTTAAATGTATGATTGTTTTTAAAGGTCTTTAATTGAAGGTTCAGAGAACAATTTTTCAGAGCATGCAGCTTCGCTTTTCATGATAAACTGTATACCCTTATATACTTTATTATGCATTACTTTTTCTTTGATAAGAAAACTCCGAGGAAATGCTAAAGAAGCACTATAAAAACGCCCTTATATTCTTGATCAAAAAAGTATTTAAAAAACTGTAGAGAACAGTTTTTTATGGGATAAAGAGGATTTTTAAGAAGGATTGTTTGCAATCTAAGGTTGAAAATATGTTTTGTAGAGCTAATTACGTTTAGTGTCTATGCAGGCGTGAAGGGGGGAGGATATGGCTCTACAATATAAATGGAAACAACATTGTTGGATACTCATGTTGAGCAGCTGTTTTGTGCAAGCTGCTGCTGCAAATGAGGGGGGGGCAGCACTTTTTTGTCAATCTTCAAGTTATGAAAATGATAAAGTATTTCAAGATCAATACAATGAGGATATGAAAACAGGCAGATGCATACTTGGAGCATCTAATGATGTTATTATAAGGATGCGCAATGAATTAGACTTTTTAAAAAAGCCTAGCGATTTTATCATGGATAAGGGCGCTAGAGTGTTTGCGAGTCAACAGGAGCTTGACAGCAGTCATCGTGACAATGCTGGATATAATGCACAAGAACAAAATACTGCGTTTCTTAAAAAGCCTGAACTTATCTCCATTAAAGATGGGGCAATGTTAGAAAATTATATCCTTGATAATGAAGGTAAAGCATACATTTCAAATGATGGTGAGATTAATAGTCCAGGGCGATCCATTAATAACACTGTAAGGAATGGTGCAGAGCTTTATGTGTATGCAGGAGGACTCAGTGAGAATAGTAAAATTGAACATGGTGGAATTGAAAATGTCGAGGCTTTAAAGGGGAAACAAGGCTTTTCGAAAAATGCTGTCGTTAAAGAAGGTGGACAACAAAGTGTTGGAAATGGAGGAAAAGTAGAGGGGACTAAAATTTATGGTGGTGAGCAACTTGTTTTCGGGGAGGGGGATGTTGGAGGAGAGGTTAAAGGGAGTAGTGCTTCTCATACTGTCATTTATGGTCAAGATGAAATACTAGGCCAACAAAAAGTATATGATGGCGGAAAAGTTTGGGATACGAAAGTTATGCGAGGGGGCGTACAAGAGGTTGGAAAAAAATCTCAAAGTGCTAAAAATGGTGGTTTTGCATTTGACACAGAAGTTTTTGGCGGTGGTAAACAGCGTATCTTAAAAGGCGGTAAGGCTATTGGAGTTACTTTAAATGAGAGCGCTATTCAGGAAATATATTCTGATGGATCTGTAAAAAATCTAACAATGAATGATGAAACAAAATCATGGGTGCATGCTGGGGCAACATTAGAAGGCAAGACACAGGTAAATCATTCTGGGCAGATTCATCTTTATGCTGGGAATGATCAACATCGTACCATAGTAGAAGATATTATTTTAAATGGAAAAGATACAAAACTGTATTCTATTACTGATGAGTTTGATGGAAAAAGTTCTTTGATACAAAAATTAAGTGGTGAAGGGAGTGTTATTTTTTCGTTTACAGGTTCTGATCCATATTATTCTCAGCTTCATGTGAATAATCTTTCAGGAAATTTACATTTCGCGTTCAATACGACGATTGCTCATAACCGTGGTGATTATCTCTTGGTTGAGAAAGGCGCTGGGAAACATACAATAAGTGTTGCTGATTCTGGAGTTGAAATCACGGATCCTTTTTCAAATAAGCGTGATTTAATTAGGGATAAAAGTGGTGGCGCACATTTTACGTTGACAGATCTTAAGGGTGACAAAATTAACGCCATTGATGGTGGAACGTATATGTATGATTTGAAAGAAAGAAAGGATGAAAATGGAAAAGTTTGGTTTTTATCGGCAGACCGCCTCAGTGGACCAGAGCCTTCTATGCCAAATCCGACAGATCCTTTTTTTCCTGGTGAAACATCAACAACCCCCTCTACAGATGCAGTGTTAACGTTGTCCGTAGTTCCTGGACTTATTTTTAATAATGAGTTGCAAGTTGTACGGAATGGTAGAAAAATTTGGGACAGAAATAAGAAAGATATCGAACTATGGACTTATGGGATTAAGAGTAGAGAACGTGTTGCGACAGGCCATACACACTTTAAGCTTGGGCAGACAGGTTTAGTCTTTGGTGCTGATCAGTTGAGTGAATTAAGGCATGGAGAGTTGTATGTTGGTGGTTTCGGTAGTTATGATCAAGCACGTGTTTCTCATGCACGAGGTGGTGACAGCGATTTGAGCTCTTATAGCATTGGAACTTACGCAACTTATTTTGATCATCGTGGATGGTATATGGATGGTGTTTTGAAATATAATTATTACCGAGATAATTTAAAAGCCATCTCAACGAATAATTTAGCTATTCAAAGTCATTACAATCAGTGGGCGATAGGTGGATCATTTGAGATTGGCTGTTATTTTGAACCGGCACAGAATACTTGGATGCAGCCTTATATCAAGCTAACAGGTTTGCAGGTTGAAGGTAAAAAAATAAAACTTTCCAATGGAATGATAGGTGATCTAAGTCCATTAACTTCATTCCGCAGTGAAGTTGGATTAACTGCAGGACATGAATTTTTTGTGAATTCAGAAACTTCATTAACAGCTTACATTATGGCAGCTTGGTTGCGTGAGAATATAAATAATAATTATACGACAATTAATAACCAGTACAAATTTATTACAGATTTATCAGGCAGTGCAGGTAAATTGGGAATTGGTTTAAACGGCTCGGTCAATGATAAACTGACACTTTATGCGGAAGCACATTATCTGAAAGGACATAAGATTAAGAATGCTCTTCAAGGTATTTTAGGATTACGCTATAGTTTCTAAATATGTGTGTACACGGCTGATTAACTTTATGAATGTAATTGCTTTGCATGCTTAAACAGATAACGCTCGATTTTGTCTTCTCGAGAGTGTAGAGATCTTCTTAAACAGTAAGGATATTTTTATACTCTCCTTTGAAGGCACGAGCGTTTTTTTCATCTATAACCTCAAATATTGAAAATTGTTCCTTGAACTCAAGTAAACAATTTGAATTTTATTCAGATTTTCTGCCTTAAGTTAGAACTTTCTAGCTGCTTATAGATACACAACTTAAAGTTGTTTATATTAAAAAAATACACTTAAAAAGTGTTTTTAAACATAAATAAAACACATTACGATACAATCTAAGACGAGTTACCTACGTAGCCGTGGGATATTTTTCTAAATAATTGAGAGTGGAGTGTCGATAATGCAGTATAAACATAAGTTAAGTTTCTCAGTATTGATGATCAGTAGTTGTCTTGTACAAGTTGCAAGTGCAGTTGAAAACAGGAATGGAGAGCTAACAAGAGCAACACATGTGCGAAATAGAGAAGAGGAACAAAAAAAATTAGAACAGATTGCTAGTTTTTTTAAAAATAATATTACGATTGAATATGGTGATGTAGAGCTTGTTGAAAATGGAAAAACTTCTGTAGGTTCCACTATTAAAAAAGGAGGGATGCAAATAGTTACACGTGCAGGAATTGCAATGAACGCCAAAATTTTGGGAGGTCAGCAGTTTATTCATGAAGAGCCAAATATTGATCTTACACTCGTGGTTAGACGAAGTAGTGCATATAATTCCACAGTTACTGGTGGAGATGGAGCAATAGGGCAGCAGAATGTGTATGATGGGGCAGAGACTTGGTATACGAAAGTGGGAAAAAATGGAGAACAAAATCTTTATGCGGGGCAAAGAAAAGAAGGGGGGAGAGCAATGTTTACAGAAGTTTCTGGTAATGGTAGACAGCACGTCTTAGCACTAGGGGAATCTTTGTCTACTACTTTGAAGGATCAAGCTATTCAAGTTGTATATCCTAGAGGGTTTGTGAATAGTTTAACAATTACAGATTCTGCCAAATCGTGGCTACATGTTGGTGTACAAGAAGTCGTTGGAGAAGTAAGGATCAATGGTGGCGGAGGACTTTATTTATTTGCTGGTGATTCAACAAACCATATCACCAAGAAAAGCATTCCTATAGAAAGAAAATCTGACGAAATAATAAAACCTGATGAAATAATATTTGAGATTGGTGAACGGGATACCCAGCATAAACCTCAGATTAAAATTAAAGATTTAGGTGGTAATGGAGGGACTGTTACTTTTACTTCTATTCCGTATGATCCACGACATATTTCGCTTCATGTTGAGAAACTTTCAGGGGATTTACATTTTCGTTTTAATATAAATGCTATGGGAGATTATAATAGCGATTATTTGTTGATCGATAATGGTGCCGGTAACCACAAAGTAAGTGTTACAGATTCTGGTCGGGAAATTACAGATTCTCTCCTACAAAGGAATGGTTTAGTTAGCGGAGTCAATTTAATTACCGATAAAAGCCAAGAGGGAGGAGCTAATTTTACTCTGGCAGACCTTTCGGGAACGGACATTACAGCTGTCGATGGTGGAGTCTATCAATATCAATTGCTGAAGAGAGATAGATGTGCTGATTCTAGTGGTAGTGCTACAATTTGGTATTTAGGAAGAGCCTCTGAAGGTACGACACGTTCGGATACTGAGGTACAGTGTGTGAATAAGAAAGAGAAGACTCCTCTTCCATTATCTGCAAGGAGTCGTACGCAGTCTGGTCAAGCTCCCTCTTCTGGAGGGAAAAATACCAGTCCTCGTCCACCTACTAAAAAAGAGATGCCCAAGCAACGTCCTCCACGTCATTTAAGAGGGGCACAGAATGTCTCTAGTGTTTCGGTATCTCCCTCTCAAGAAAATCGCACTCATGTGAAGTCTCCTCCAACAAGTTCTCTTCATTTTTCTGATGGAAAGCAACCTGCTGTTGTTTCAGAATCTTCACAATCGTTAGCCGATCAAATGATTTTGCGTCCAGTTCATAAAGAACAACCTTCTCCACAATTGAGAGAGACGCTTTCAGTTTCTCACTTTTTAACCACTCCCTCTACAGATGCGGTATTGTCTATGTCTGTGGCTCCAGCGATGGTTTTTCACAATGAAATGCAAACCGTGCGTGCGGGAAGAGGAATTCTAGATAAAAGTAACAAGAATGCAGCTTTATGGACCTATGCGATCAAGTCTAAAGAGAGTATTGCTACAGAGCATATAGATTTTAAGTTGGATCAGACAGGTATTGTTTTAGGGATCAATAGTTTAAGCGAGTGGGAAAATGGAGAATTTTATATAGGTGGTTTTGGCAGTTATGACCGCGCGCGCATTGCGCATGCACGGGGTGGTATAAGCGGTATTAATACTTATGGCATTGGCGCTTATGTTACTTATTTGGATCATAGTGGTTGGTATCTCGATGGTATTTTAAAATATAATCATTATCAGAATACTCTAAAGGCCGTTTCAACGAATGGTTTAGGGATTGAAGGAAGTTATAGGCAATGGGCGGTGGGTACTTCCTTTGAAGCAGGTTATCGACTTAAGACGTCAAAGAGCAGTTGGTTGCAGCCTTATGGACAATTTACATGGTTGCAAGTTGAAGGTAAAGAAATCAAGTTATCAAATGACATGATAGGTGACATGCGTCCATTCACTTCATTACGCAGTGAGGTTGGCATATCTTTAGGATATGAATTTGGTTCTCGTATGGATTCCTCATCACTTGCGTATATTACAGCAGCATGGTTGCGTGAGCATAAAGATGACAACCATACATTGATTAATCAACGGCATTCATTTACCACTGACTTATCGGGTAATGCAGGTAAGTTAGGAATCGGTTTGAGCAGTTTAGTGAGTGAGAAGTTAAAGTTATATGGTGAGGCACATTATGTTAAAGGACGTAAAACAAAACAGTCCCTTCAGGGTATTTTAGGTGTACGCTATAGTTTCTAATTATATGGTTATTTTTTGATTGATCTCAATGTGTGTAGAAGGATTTTCAAACCTAGATCGAAGTATCTAGGTTCATCCTCTTTAAAGAAGAAGGCTTTCAAAAAGGTATATATTTTGCATGTTTGGCTTTTCTTATGACTTCAATGATAAATTTGATGAGAGGCATTTAAGATTATACAAGAAGGTTCAATGTTTATTGAGAGTCGGTAGCGCATCTTTATGATGGGATGAGAAATTACAGGTATTTCTATCAAAGTTTTCTTTATAATTCATTCTATATTTTTGAGAATTTGTGTAGATTTTTGCAGAGTCACTTGGCAAATCGCTTCTTGCTCGCTATAGAAATGGCGAGAGAATATTATAAATGAAATAAAGGTGGTTAAATGGCTTTAGAGCGTACTTTTTCGATGATTAAACCAGATGCAACCCGTCGTAATTTGACTGGCGCAATTACTAAAATGCTTGAGGATGCGGGCTTGTGTGTTATTGCGTCTAAACGTGTCTGGATGAGCAAACGTGAGGCTGAAAATTTTTATGCTGTTCATAAAGAACGCCCTTTTTTTAGTGAATTGGTTGAATTCATGTCTTCTGGTCCAACTGTTGTACAAGTTTTGGAAGGCGAAAATGCAATAGCTAAAAACCGTGAAGTAATGGGGGCTACGAATCCTAGTGATGCAGAAGAAGGGACAATTCGTAAGGTTCATGCTTTATCGATTGGCGAAAATTCTGTCCATGGATCCGATAGCGCTGAAACGGCAAAAACAGAAATCGCCTTTTGGTTTTCTGAGGTAGAAATTGTTGGTTAATCAAGAGTTTATAATAATAAAGCGTTTATAAGAAGCAAAAATCCGAAACACTATATTTCGGTTTTTTGCTTATGAGATTATAGACTTTTTTGAAAGCATAGGGAGCATTCATCGTTGTTAGCATTTAATATTGCAGCTGCTTTTGCAAGAATATAAAATCTATTTACTCTTTTTTTGAAGAGCTTTTATCTACATGCCACCCTTACTTGTAATGTGCAAAAGAGCGTTTTATTGATTTATCATTAATAGATTTAAAATGAATCAATTTTATGCTATTTTCGTCTTTTATTTAAGTGCAAAAAGATAAATTATCATTATAAATCTCCATACTATTCATAGGATAACGTGTTTTAAACCTGCACGAAAATAATCCCATCCTGTCCACAATGTAAGGAGGGCAGAAATCCACAGCATAGTAATGCCGAACTCTATTGTGTAAGGGAAAATTTTATTACCGGCTGGTCCAGCTAAAAGAAATACAATAGCGATCATCTGTACAAAAGTTTTCCATTTTGCAAGACGAGAGACAGGAACACTAACTTTTAACTCAGCCAAATATTCACGTAATCCTGATACAAGAATTTCTCTGCAAAGAATGATAATAGCTGCCCATAGTGTCCACCCAGCGATGGTACTGTCTGCGGCAAGCAAGAGCAAACAAGCAGAGACGAGAAGTTTATCAGCAATTGGATCTAACATGCGACCAATATTGGATGTTTGTTCCCAAATACGAGCAAGGTAACCGTCAAGAAAGTCAGTAATGGATGCAACGATAAAAATGGACACAGCAATCCAGCGAGTGATATCACTTGATTGTAATCGCCCTTCTAAAAAAAAGCATGCAACAACCATTGGGACTGCGACAATTCGTGCATAAGTTAAAATATTTGGAAAAGAAAAAGTATGATTTTTCATGGAGCCATTTTTAATTCTTGTGAAAGAGAATATATTTCCTAAACGTAACAAGGCAAAGGTTATGAAACAAGCCTATTTTTCATGAAAATGGTTATGAATTTTTTGTGCAATTGTCATAGAAATTCCCGTAACTTTTTTTAAATCTTCAAGTGAGGCACTAGCAATAGCCTTGGCACTTCCAAAATGATGAAGCAACGCACGCTTTCTTGTCGGACCGATATTTTCGATTTCATCAAGTGGGTTTTTGAATGTTTCTTTTTTTCGTTTTATCCTATGAGCTCCAATCGCAAAACGGTGTGCTTCATCACGCAGACGTTGCAAAAAATAGAGGATAGGATCACGTGGAGGAAGTGTAAAGGGGGGGATACCTTTTATAAAAAATCGTTCACGTCCCGCATGGCGGTCAACACCTTTGGCGATTCCAACAACTGTGAAGAGGTCATTTAATTGTAATTCAGCAAGTATTGCATGTACGCTGTTGATTTGTCCTTCACCACCATCGATTAAGATAAGATCAGGCCAAATGGGAAAAAGATCATTATCTTTTATGTCATGACTTCTATTTGACTGATCATGCTCTTTTATAAGGCGTGAAAATCTTCGTTTAATCACTTCTTTCATCATGCCAAAATCATCGCCAGGCGTGATATCTATTGAGCGAATGTTGAATTTGCGATATTGATTTTTAACAAATCCCATTTGACCAGCAACAATCATAGCACCTACAGCATTTGTTCCCATGATATGAGAATTATCATAGACTTCTATCCGGCGTGGAGGAAAAGGTAGTTGGAATGTTTTGGCAAGACCTTGAAGCAATTTTGTATGAGTGGCTGTTTCAGAAAGCTTATGTTCAAGTGCTTCATGAGCATTGAGATAGGCATGATTAACAAGAGTTTTCCGTTCACCTTGTTTGGGTAAAGAGAGAGACACTTTGTGATTTGCTTTGAGACTCAATGCTTCTGTAAGAAGTGTCTTTTCTTCAATTTCTTCAGATAAAAGGATGCTTTTGGGAAGTGGTTTATCATCGTAAAATTGAGCAAGAAAACTCGCTAAAATTTCAGTACAGGAAAAAGAGGGATCTGCTTTAGGAAAATAGGCACGGTTTCCCCAATTTTGCCCCATGCGAAAAAAGAACACTTGAATACAGGTCATTCCTTCTTTTTGCGCAATTGCAAATACATCCGCTTCTTTTATCGTTTGAGGATTAATACCTTGATGGCTTTGTATATGAGAAAGGGCTGATAAGCGGTCACGATAGGAAGCTGCTTGTTCAAAATCAAGATTTTCTGCGGCTTTATGCATAGCTTGAACCATATTACTTTTAACAGATTGATCTTTTCCCGAAAGGAACGCTTTTGCTCCCCTCAGCAGTTCTTTATAATCATTGTCACTAATTTCATGGGTACAAGGTGCGGAACATCGCTTAATTTGATAAAGCAAACAGGGGCGTGTACGGTTTTCAAAAACTGAATCAGTACAGGTTCGTAATAAGAAGGCGCGTTGTAAAACATGAACTGTTTGTGTCACTGCACCAGCAGAAGCAAAAGGACCAAAATAGTGAGCTTTTCGTGTTCGGGCACCACGATGTTTGTAAAGTCCAGGCACTCGATGATCATCTGTAATCATAATATAAGGGAAACTTTTATCATCACGTAGTAATACATTAAAATGTGGATGCAATCTTTTTATGAGATTGGCTTCTAAAAGGAGTGCTTCTGTTTCTGTATGGGTGACGATAAATTCCATATGATATGTTGCGCGAATCATGCGGGTAATACGATTATTGTGTCCTTGTTCACGCGTATAGTTTGAAACACGTTTTTTGAGATTACGAGCTTTGCCAATATAGAGAATATCACCATTTTTACCAATCATCCGGTAAACCCCTGGCTTATGCGGAAGGTGTCTAACAAACTCTTGTATGAATTTGACACCTTGGAATTGATTTTTCTCATTATTTTGATTGGCATTATTCCATGTAATGTTAGAGAGAAAAGAAAGCTTTTCCCGCTCATTTTGCGGACAATTTGTATTATTTTTCAGGACCATTCCGTTTATTAAGAATATGCTTGTTGTTTAATATATGAAATATTCTTTTTTATTAAATAATGATTATTTATATCCTTATAATTTTTTCTATAAATAATATCTTATAGCATAAGAGTATGATTTTAGAGAGCCGATTTTTCATAAAAAATATGAGAGTTGTTATTCTAAAATAGTTTTATGAATTTACTCAATTTATCCACTAAAATGATTGGAATAGGAAATTCATGATGATCAAAAAGATAGACGTTCTTTTTGAAGCCACTTATGCGTTATTTGGGCGTTTTCATCTTGTCCCAGACGGTTGATAAGAAAGGGGCTGAGTTTTTTCATTTCTTCTTCCAAAAGATAAGGAGGGTTAATAATAATCATACCACTTCCATTCATTGTCGGTGGACTTGAGCTTTTTCGGATACGCATTTCAAGCTGTAGAATCTTAGGAATTCTAGTTTGATAAAGCGCGTGAAGAAAACTTTCAATTTCTTTATCATATTTAACAGGATACCATAAAGCGTAGATCCCTCCAGAAAAGCGACGATAGGCTTTCATTAATCCCTCAATAAGGCGGGAAAATTCTCCAGTTTTTTCAAAGGGAGGGTCAACAAGGATAAAGCCACGTTTTTCTTTTGGTGGTACATGAGCGTTTAAGGAAAGCCAACCATCTAAATGCAGAACTTTTGTCTGATAATCTCCGGCAAAGTTTTTTGCTAAAATATGATAATCTTCGTTGTGCAATTCTATTGCGGTGAGGCGATCTTGTTTCCGTAATAATTGACGAATAAGAACAGGAGATCCAGGATAAAATACAATTTCTTTTTCCCCTTTATTAAGGGCATCAATGATATCACACCATGGACAAAGGAGTGCTCTTAAATCTTCTGGGATAGGAGTTGAAAAAAGCCGTTGGACACCTTCGCGCCACTCTCCTGTTTTATGTGCTTCTAAAGAAGAAAGGTCATAAATACCGATTCCAGCATGCGTATCTATAACGCGAAAAGCTTTTTCTTTGCGTTTGAGATATTCTACAATGCGAGTGACAATAATGTGTTTAAAAACATCAGCAAAATTGCCAGCATGATAAATATGCCGATAATTCATGGAATAAACTCTATCATATGTATAACTGTACCGGATTATTAGCATAGAATATTAGAATTGATATCCATAAAAATACTCTTATAGAAATCAAATAATACCCTCACTCCCAAATAATACCCTACAGAAAAATATTAATGTCATAGGAGCATTTATTCACTGGGCTATTTTCATATTATGAGATTCATCATTAAGATCTTAAATTTTTTTATATGAAAAATAGATAGGGAGAGGGCAAACATTTCAATAGAGATAGTTATGTTGTAAGAGAAGTTTCTTATGATCGCGGACTCTTTCAGGAAAACTATAAAAGACAAGCAATTAACGAGAATATTAGTGAAGTTTGTTAAAAAATTTAAGGTTATCTTTCAAATTCATTCATAAATTTACTTGTTTAAAGATTAAAGAATTTAAAATGCTTGATAAAAACATTGTTACATTTATCAGTTTTTTTAGCGAGCGTAAAATTATGGATAGAGCAATAAAGTGCTGGTATTATAGTGATAGATTTTTATAAAAGTGTGGATGAATCTCATTGGTTTAAGCGAAACCCAAGCTTTATATTATACATGCTAAATGGCTAGATTATTGTGTATGGTGCTAAAACAAAACTTTTAAAAAGTGATATGTTCTCTGCAAGCGATCTCAATAAAATGAGGGGTTTTTAACTAAAGTAAATAGGTGTATCTATCTCTAACACTGTATTATCTAGCGGCTTTATGAGATAATCTTATGAAAAGACTAGGATAAGAAATTCTTTTACATGGATTGTGCTTCGATTCCATGCTTTTGATTGGATGTAATTTTCTATTAATGCCCATTCTGTTTTCAATACTGAGATAAGTTAAGCACATGATATTATGAGAACGCATGCCCAGAATCCGGAGACTTGTAATAGTTAGGGCATGCAGCGGTTCAAAGAGCTGGTTATATGGAGGTATTTTACTGAATAAAGGCGCAAGCTGGTACCATTTTTATTTTTTAGTATTGGCCATACCTCTTGGCACTTGACCTGATTCATAAAGTGCATTTTTACTCTTTCCGCGAATAGTTTTTATCCACACGTCAGATATTTAATTGAATGCGATGATGGCTTATATTTCGTATTGTATATGGAATAATGGATGATAAAATTCCCACCAACGCAAAGAATAAATCTTATGCGTAAGATGATAGTTTTTAAAGAGACTGATGATGTGTCAAGAAAGTTTTTTAGAGATTTTTCTTTCTGAATTTTTTAATTGAATACGTAAATTTTTTTACAGCATGGTATGTTTTTTATCAGTAATGGATAATTTGGAGGAAATATTTGTAATGATACGTACAACATTGTTTAAAAGGAAAGACATGAGCTATAGTATTTACAGGAAGATGAGTAACTAAGAGATCAGATGAAGTTATTTTAGAAAAGTTTTTAAGCTTTTTTAATTTTATATGAAGCGGTTTATCATTTTTGAATGGTTTGTGTTATAATACGCTAAGAAGGGATGAGATGATAAAAAGTTCTTTTGCAATAAAAGCGTGTGATTGTTTTTAAGTTAAGAAGAAAATATATAATTAAGATATTATATTTGATACATTCTTCAGAGGAAGCATGAATAAATGAAATCAAATTTAAAAGCATAAAGTTAGAGAGAGTAATGGGTAATATTTTTTCACCAACGCATTTAATTATAATTTTACTGATTATCTTTGTGCTTTTCGGTCGCGGTAAGATTTCTGAATTAATGGGCGATGTTGCTAAGGGAATTAAAGCCTTCAAAAAAAATATGAAGGAAGAAGATGATGGCATTGAGGATAAAGTTGAAATGGCTACTACTTCCCAAATAATTGATGTAGAATCTCAACAATCTCAGCCATTATCGGTAAAACATGTAACAGCGCGCAGAAAGGCTTCTTCTGCTTCTAAAAGAAGCAAAACATCTGTTGCTAAAAAACAGCGTGTCAAATAACAAAAACGTAATCATCATTGTGCGTTATTTTTTGATGAGGAAGTCGAATTAAGAGATGTTTGGGATTGATGGACCAGAGTTTGTCGTAATCTTACTTGTTCTCATCATTGTTGTTGGACCGAAAGATTTACCTAAAATATTAAAGACAATAGCAAAGGTAAGAGCTCATATGTGTTTAATGGCAAAAGAGCTGCGTCATCAGTTTGATGATGCAATAAGACAAATCGAGCTCGATGATTTGCAAAAAACATATTCGGATATTAGCGATTCAAGCAAGAAGTTGACAGAGACTTTTGATCCCATTCAAAATACATTAGAAGATATCCACGATAATTTGGATGTTAAGGCAACACACCATAAATCAGAAAAAGGTAAAGATTTTTTGGAATGCGATCACAACGTAACCAATAAAGATATGACAGGATCTATAGCTTCTAAAGATAAAGAAGATGTGTCATGAATGTTAAGAAAGATGAAGTTGATGCCCATATGGCACCACTTTTAGAACATTTAATCGAACTTCGTCAACGAATTATTGCTGCCCTAGTTGCATTTATGATCGCTTTTATGATGTGTTTTCTTGTTAAAGATTATATCTTAAATTTTTTACTATGGCCGTATCAGTGGGCAATGAAAATAGCAGGGGGTAATCCTGAGGATATTCGTTTGCAATCAACGCAAGTATGGGAAACTTTTTTAACGAAGATGAAGCTTTCTGCTTTTGGGGGAATTATTTTATCTTTTCCCTATACGGCTTTTCAGTTTTATAGTTTTATTGCACCAGGGCTTTATAAAAATGAGCGTATGGCTTTTTTACCATTTCTCATTGGGGGGCCTATTTTATTTTGTATTGGGGGAGCGTTTGTTTATGGTCTATTAGCGCCAATAATACTATGGTTTAGCCTTTCTCAACAATTTCTTCCAGATGTTCATTTAAAAATAGAGTTTATAGTGCGTATTTCTGATTATTTGGGCTTTATGACATCATTTATCCTAATTTTTGGTTTGATTTTTCAATTACCTCTTGTCATCAGTCTTTTAACAAAAGTTGGATTTTTAACGTCTCATGATTTGGCGTCTAAACGAAAATGGGCTATTTTACTTTCTTTTATCATTGCGGCAATCATAACGCCGTCGGATTTTTTTACGATGTTTGCAGTGGCTTTACCAACGATAGCACTTTACGAGATTTCAATTTTAATTGCTTACAGTATAGAAAAGAGAAGAAAATCCGCTTAAGAAAAGTGTATAATCTTATGCGATAAGAAATTAATAAAAAAATATAAATGAGGAATTTTTATGCTTGATATTAAGTGGATTCGTGACAATCCTGAGAAATTAGATAAAGCACTCGTAAGTAGAGGTCTTGAGCCGCAAGCTGAGAGGTTAATACAACTTGATCTTGCACGTCGGTCGCATATTGCTAAGGTACAATTGGCGCAGGAACGTCGCAATGCGGTTTCAAAGGAAATAGGACAGGCTTTAGCGGTATCTGATCAGCAAAAGGCTGAAAGCTTTAGAGCTGAAGGTGAAGAGATTAAAATCTTTCTTTCCTCTGCAACAGCGGAAGAAAAACAGCTGACGGAGAGTCTTGAAAAAATTCTTTCAGCACTTCCAAATATTCCATTAGATGATGTTCCAGAAGGTAAAGATGAAAGTGATAATGTCGTCATTCGACATTTTGGTACACCTCCAACATTTAATTTTACACCAAAGGAACATTTTGATCTTGGTCAAGATCTCAAGCAGATGAATTTTGAACGAGCTAGTCGTTTGTCTGGAACACGTTTTACAATACTTTCAGGGGCGTTAGCACGGCTAGAACGGGCATTAGGTCAATTTATGCTTGATGTGCATGTCAATGAGCATGGTTATACAGAAGTCTCAATACCTTTTCTTGTTCGTGATGAGATTGTTTACGGAGCAGCACAATTGCCGAAATTTGCTGAAGACCTTTTTCGTACAACAGATGGTCGATGGCTTATTTCTACGGCAGAAGTGCCATTAACCAATTTGGTCAACAATGAAATTCTTGAAATATCAGATTTACCACTGCGATTTTCTTCTTTATCTCCCTGTTTTCGTTCAGAGGCGGGAGCAGCCGGTCGTGATACGCGCGGTATGTTGCGTCAGCATCAATTTTGGAAAGTTGAAATGGTCTCAATTACCAGTGAAGAGCAGTCTTTAATTGAATTAGAACGTATGACAGAATGTGCAGAAGATATATTAAAACGACTTGGTTTGCCTTTTCGCACAGTGGTTCTTTCTACGGGTGATATGGGGTTTGCAGCACGTAAAACCTATGACATCGAGGTTTGGCTTCCTGGTCAAGAATGTTATCGTGAAATTTCTAGCTGTTCAGTTTGTGGAGATTTTCAAGGTCGTCGTATGAATGCACGTTATCGTACAGAAGGCGATAAAAAATTGCATTTTGTTCATAGCCTTAATGGTTCTGGTACAGCTGTTGGACGTTGTCTTATTGCCGTGCTTGAAAATTATCAACAGGCTGATGGATCAATTGTTATTCCAGATGTTTTACAACCTTATATGGGAGGCATGCGTTGTATTACTGCTTAATTTTACGAAAGGAGAGACAATATGCGTTTATTGCCAAGAGGTGATAATATGCAAACGCAAGTTTTTGCCATTTTAAAAGAAGCAGTTTGTCAGTATAATAAAAGTGCACCTCCATTGGAGATTGAATGATACTATGGGGCAAAAGGGTATTTTACAATTTCGTGAGGAGTTAGCCGCTCTTGTACTGAAAATGCGTAGCAAAGGCATTGATGACGTGCGATTTTTTTCGGCATTAGAGAAAATTCCGCGTCAACAGTTTGTTTCTGCTCCTTGGTTTAATAGTGCTTATGATAATAAGGTTATTCCCCTTGAGTGTGGTGAATATATGGAACGTTTGGAAGAACAACTCTTAATTCTTTCGGCATTATCGTTGAAAAAAAGGCATCGCGTTTTAGAAATCGGTACAGGATCTGGTTTTTGTACTGCGCTTATGGCATGTCTGAGTGACCGTGTGACAACGATTGATCGTTATAAAACGCTTGTTGATTTGGCGCGCCAAAAATTTCAAACTTTAGGAATTGAAAATATTATTATACGGCAGATTGATGGAAGTCATAGTGTGACAGGCTTGGGATCATTTGATCGCATTCTTATTTGGCCATCACGTTTTGATGAACCCAAGGAATTTTTAGAACTTTTAGCTGAAAACGGAATTCTCATTCAGGCGATAGGACCTGACGAAGGGGTACAAACGGTGACGCGCTATACAAAAATTGGTAGTCGATTTGAGTGTTTAGAACTGTTCCAAGTGCGTTACCAACCTTTTATTAAAGGCATTGCGGAGATACTTTAATTTTTAAAAGCTAAGAAATTTCTGCAAATTGTCTATGTTAAATTCATTTTGATCTTATATAAAGATATTTATGAATAAAACATCTCATTTTAACTCTTCGGTAATTTAAAAAAGCTTTAATAGAGTGAGTTGATTATTGATGAGTGAGCAAAACGATGTGTCTAAAAGCTTTGGATAATATTTTCCAGCATAATTTTCAGAGAATAACTTTTTTAGCGGTGGTAACTATTGTTGCTGGTTGTAGTTCTGGTACACAGCGTTTTTCTAATATGTTCTCTCATCGTACGGTATCATCTCAATCAAATATATCGAGCACAATGTCTATAGATCCGCGAATGCTATCATACGGTAGTGGTATGATACAAAGCACTGAATTGCCGCCTGTGGAATCAAGCGATGATTCGTGGGGAGATGACAATTCTCCCTATAATTTTCCACATCAAGGTAGGATAACTTCTTCTGATGGTCGCGTTATGGGCTCCCCTCCACGTAATCTTGGAACTCTTTCTCGTTCACAAATGGATAAGTCTCCTATTTTTCGGCGGAATTCTTATATTGTCCAGAGTGGAGATACACTACTCAGTATTGCACGACAAATAGGGGTTAGTGTTGAGGCATTAAAATTAGCAAATGGTATAAACAGTAATTCCATTTATATCGGTCAGGTACTTGTTGTTCCAAGCAGGCGTACATTAGCAGCTTCAAATGCACACAATAATAACGATTGGACAGTGTCAAAAACAGAATCTGCAGCCCAATCTCAATTGATGTCCTCTATAAAAAACAAGAAGTCCTCTCCTATATATAAAGCTCCTGTAACAACGCCACCCCCTGCAAAGATGAACAAATCAAGTTCTGAGAAAAATTTTTCTAAACAGATGACGCAATTGAATCATGAGACTGGTTTGTCAAATACTGTTACGAATACAGATAATATGACGACTCCGCAAGCCACAGGAATTTCTAAGATGCGTTGGCCAGTACGAGGGCGTTTGTTAAGCCAGTTCGGTCAAAAAAAGGGAACAGTAATGAATCGAGGAATAGATATTGCAGTGCCGGAAGGATCTTCGGTAAAGTCGGCAGAAAATGGTGTTGTTATTTACGCGGGAGATGGATTAAAAGAGCTTGGTAATGTTGTGATGATTCGACATGAAAATAATATTATCACTATTTATGGATGTAACAGTAAACTTGTTGTTAACAAAGGACAAAGGATAAGACGCGGTGATGAGATTGCTAAATCTGGTGTTTCAGGAAATGTTAAAACGCCACGTGTCTATTTTGAGATGCGTAAGAATTCATTACCTGTTGATCCCCTTAAATATTTAGAAAACTAATTGATTGATGACTTTAAAATTTGAATAGCCTTACAGTTTATAGAAACTTCATGAAAAACAATTGATTTTCTTAAATCAATAACATTGCAGCAAAAAATCATTGGTTTAATCAGAGTATTTCGTTGGGGCGTTAGATATTACCATCTTTGTGTTTATGAAAGTGTAAGGCAATAGCATCATACTATTTGTCAGCTTTCAGTGTTCCAACTGCTCTTGCATTTGAGAGAAGCATGAAAAGAGATATTTCACGCTTTTCTTAAAAAGTTTTTATCTACAGGCTCATTTCATATGTGAGACGTGCAAGAAAATCGTTTTGATTAATTCAGAGGGTTTGAAATGAGAGTATTTTACTGTACTTAGATCTGTCATTCGATATCAAAAACGATGAATTATCTATATAAATTAAAGTTTTTTCATGAGAAAAATTATCTTGTATAATTTATTGAGTTAGTGAAAAATTCTATATTTTAGGATATATAACAGGGGAAAGTGAATCTATTTTAAAGATTTTTCTCATTGTATTTTGGTATTCTATCTCTTAAGGATTTATTGTATTTTTGTAAAGCTGTGATTAGATTATGTAGTTATTGCTTTTTATGATAAATTCTTTAGGAATTTTTTCTGTATCGGAATTTCATTTTAATAGAGTGGGAAATACCTGAGGTTTAACTATAGGAGATGAAAATGTTTATTACGAACGCTTATGCTCAAGTTGCAGGCGATGTTTCCGGTGGAATTTCATTTGCTAGCGCTGTCCCTCTCATTTTAATTTTTGCAATTATGTATTTTTTTATGATTCGTCCACAGCGTGCTCAAATGAAAAAACGCCAAGAAATGCTTAATGCAGTACGTCGTGGTGATACAGTTATAACGGGTGGTGGTATCATCGGCAAAGTTACGAAGGTTCACGACGAGAGTGGTGAATTAGAGGTTGAAATTGGTGAGAGTATGAATATTCGTGTTATTCGCTCAACATTAGCTGATGTGCGCGTTAAAGGTGAGCCGATTGCAGAAAAAAAATCAAAGCTTAATGCTAAAACAAAAACACCACAAAAGTCTAAATCTAAAACGACAACGAAAGAAAATATGAGTGTCTCTAAAGAGAAAAAAGCTATATCAAAGGAAAATGCATCTTAAGGTGTAGTGGCAGTTTTAAGCATTTTTATAAAAAGCTTGGCAAGATCAGGACAATTTCATTGGAAAAATAGCTTTTATAGTGGCTACAGAAAATGGAGTTTTTGTTTCCTTGAGATTATTAAAATAGTTGCTTTATTTATAGAATATTACGCAATTTTTTTCTGTTTTTTAAACAAGATCATTGTTTCTATAAAAAGAAACTTGCGAGTAAATAAGCTGAGAAAACTTTTTAAAAGATAGATTTATTTAAGCAGGTATAGCTTTTGATTGCGGTTTATTATCAAATTTTCATATACTCGTTGTATGAGAAGATTAGGGTTTTATATAAAATTTCCACTTCAATACTAGGCTATGGTTAAGATATCAATGTTTGTATCAGCCTTCCTTTAATTTTATGGTGAGAAGTAGTAAAGACAATTGGATTATTCAAAAATAAAGGGTGCTTGTTCATGTTCGATGCAATTCAAATTCGTGAAGCGCATTTTCCAAGTCGCGCACCTATTGATGCTTATGGAAATGGTGGATTTCGTTTTGCTGATATGTCTCATAGAGGTTCTATTATTTGTGTACCATCAGGTATTTATGGCATTGATATGGCAGGACCTATTCCCACTCAAGAGGATATATCTCGTATTTTAGAAGAAGCTTCTGAAATCGAAGTTTTATTAATAGGTACTGGAATTGAATTATTGCGATTACCTGAAGAGTTACGGGTTCTTTTATGGGAAAAACGTATTTCATCAGATACAATGAGTACGGGAGCGGCGGTGCGTACATTTAATGTTTTATTGGCTGAAGATCGCGCTGTTGCGGCATTATTATTTGCGGTAGAATAGAGTATTGTTTAATAAAAAAATTCTCTCATCTAGTATGAAAGAATTGTGTGATTACTTTACTGCGCCGTAAAATACCGTCGTTTAAAGTGGTGATATAAGGGGAATAAAATATACATAACTTAACGCATTAAGTGTTTTTAAATACAGCAGCAAGTATTCAGGGCAGAGCTTGTTCGTAGTTCAATGAATCACATGAGTGATCAACTCTTGGCACTTGAGGCAGTTCATAAGAGACATTTTTAATTCTTTCTTATACAGTTTTTACCTACAAGCCAGCCCTGCTTGTGACGTGCAAGGGAATAGTTTTGATTGAGTCAACATGGAATTGGTTTGAAATGAAAGCATTCTACGATATTTGGGATTCTAATTTAACATATAAAACAATAAATTATCATTATAAATAAATATGTTGATAGTAATAGAAACTCACCGAGAGCAATTGGATTTTTTACAAATTGGTATTGGTAAGAATCTTTGTCCTTTAGAATGGGGAGGAGGTCAATGATTTGATGAAGTTTTTATGATCAGTGCATTTTTATAAATAACATTGTCATCTATTCGGTGAAAAAGTGTTTTGCGTTGTTTGTTATTCTAATTTTCACTATGCATGTTACGATTAGTTTTTAACTTTTTTTACTGCAAATGAAAATTTGAAGTCTGATAAGATAAGTTTTATCAGAAAAGTTATTTATTTAATTTTTTTCTTTCTAAAACGAAAAGTGACTAGAAAAGAAATTTTAATTCATAATACAGTTAAGAGACACATTTAAAAATCTTATTTTCTGAGCTGTATTTGCTTATCCCTCATTTTTTAATATGAATAAAAAGAGGATATTAATTTCATTGCTAAAAAAGGGACGTTAATAGGTTCGAATGATAGGCTCTCTTCCTTATTGTCTTGATATTTTACGTACCATAGATCGTGATCGCTATATATCGGTTTTATTTGCGCCTAAAAAAAAGCGCCAAGCATTGGCTGCTCTTTACGTATTTAATGCTGAAGTTTCTCGTATTCGCGAAAGTGTACATGATCCACTCATAGGAGAAATACGGTTACGTTGGTGGTATGATTCTATTGCTCATGGTGAAATACAAACGAGTGGAAATAATCCGATTTTGAGTGATTTATTGAAAGCAATGACTCTTTTTAATTTACCTAAGACAGCTTTTTTACGTTATTGTAATGCACAAATTTTAGATCTTTATCACAATCCAATAGAAACGCTTCATGATCTAGAGCATTATTGTGGTGAGACAGCAAGCATAATTTTACAGCTTTCTTGTCAGATATTAGATCCTGATACTGCACAAGAGTTTACAGATATCTATGAACATGGAGGGATATCTCAAGGATTAAGTGGTGTATTGCGTCTTTTATCATTCATGCAATCACGATATCAATATTATTTACCTACTGATATATTAAAGGCTGTAGGAGTGAATAGGGAAGATTTGGAATCTCATCGTCTCAGTGATCAACAAAAGGGTCGTATTGTTGAAGCTATGGTAGCATTATCGCGCGATCATTATACCCAATTTCACGAGTATTCTTGTGCTTTACCTAGAGTTCTTAAGCCAGCTTTTCTTCCATTGGTCATTGTACCGGCTTCTCTTCAAAAAGCTATACAGCTGGGGGCTGAAATTTTTCAAGAGAATGCAACGTTGCCATTGATATATCGCTATTGGTTGATAACAAGGGCAGCAATAAGCGGCAATTTTCCAAAGATATTGTAAAAGAATATTACTATGTCGGAATGCGTAACATATAGACTGATTTTCTCATATGAAGATAAAAGGAACTATGGTGTTTCCAAACCATTTTTTGTTATAAAAAATGTTGATGTTTTGGTTGTTATGAGCGCAAAAGAATAAGAAATTTTATGATCTTGAAAATACGATGTATTTCTTTATCGGTAATATGTTTTATTCAGTGTATTGGAAGGGTGAGATGCAGAGAAAGAAAAATATGAGATAAAGCTCAATACATTGGTTTGTTTGATGAAAAACTTTTAAGTATGTTGATTGTATCTCATTTGCAAATGAAATAAAATTTCTATTTTATGAGAGAAGTTGTCTTGGCAGTCTATAAGTCTATAAAAAACTCTTATTTTTGAGAAATTATAAAATCATAATTGATGACTGTTATGATTTATGAATATATTGATTTATAATGATAATTCGTTTTTTCTCATATTGAATGAGAGTCTTGAATAGAAAAAGATTTCTTCATTTTTATAATGAATTTTAAAAATAGTTTTTTTGTATATTATAAGTTGGGTGTGTAAATGAAATCATTTAAAGAAAAAGCAATACGCTCCTTATGAATGAGTATTAAGAGTAGCAATATGATAAGCTATAAATGAATGACGATAGGGATGACATTTATAGCTTAATGGGTATAGCTTAGTGTGCGGCAACTTTTACAACCTTTGGATGGATAATATTTTTTAATGCGTTGCAAAAACGACTCTACATTCCGTTGACTATTTTCTCGCAAATCCATACATGCACTGATTTGCGAGAGAATTAATCATTATACAAATACTGATCCTAAGATATGGAAACAAGAGACCTATCTTACCTCTTCAACTATAGACGAAGAGTTGATGGAAACTTTATCGAATAAGTTCTTTAAATTATGCACAATCTTTTTATTGGAGAGCGTTAAAGATCTGATTATAATTTGTGCTATTAATTTCCAAAGGGTGTTCTTTATTGGCAACTTGTAGCATTTCTAGCTTGAGATCTTCTCTTATCATCATATCTATATTGGTGCGAACCTCAGTTGAAAGAGTATGAGGCGTGATATCTTGAGGCATGGTTACAGTCTTTATTTGATAAATGATACGGTTTGTTGAAACTGGACCTTTTATGATGCCATAATGACCTTTGGGAGCAGAAAATAATGCTTTAATCCCTTCAACGCCAAGGGGGGCAAATGAGTCTTGACGCCGGAGGGCTGGTGTTGTTTGTTTTGTAACAGCAAGGGTATGAGCAAGAGCAACAAGACTTTTTCCTTCCGTGAGCTGCTTGAGAGCATTTTGGGCTTTTTCATCAAGAAGACGTTGAATTTCCTCACTTTTCCATTGAGAAAGAACATCTAGCTTAGCCTCTTCAAGTGTCTTATCGCGGGCAGGAATAATTTTATCGACCTTATACCAGAGATAACCACCATTTTGAAAAGAGAGAGGATCAAGATCGACTCCTTCGTTTGATTGATAGATGGCATTCAGTAAAATATCTTTTTGAGGTAAATCCGTGAGTATTGCACCTTCAAGCGTTTTTCCCGTTTTATCAATGGTAATTGTGCGCAAAGATAACTTGTATTGATCAGCTAGCTCTTTGAGAGAAGCACCCTCAAAACGAGCATTTTCAATGGCTACATAATTGTTACGAATATCATCAGTAGCACGATTTTTGGCAAGTGTTTGGCGAATATTTTCTTCGACACTTTCAAAAGGAAGAGAGCTTGAGGGTTCAATATGTGTGACGCGAATGATAACAGGACCCTGTAAGTCATTTATCACAGGACTGACTTGGCCTTGTTGAAGTTCAAAAACTTCAGATGCTAGATGATTAGGAAGTTCATTTTCTGCAATAGGCCCTTTTTTTATGTCATTAAGAGTCTTTTTTTCAGCTTTTACCAGTTCATCAAAACTCAATCCATCAGCTATTTTTTTTACTGCATTATCGGCTTCTTCACGTGAGGGGAATCGCAGTTCCTCGAATGTACGCTTTTCAGGCGTTACAAAACGTGAAGCATTTTGTGTATAATAGGCTTTTGCCTCATCTGTTGAGATATCTTTAGGTTTTACAAAATTATTAAGTTCCATAGATAACAAAGAGACAGTGCGGTATTCTGAAGCACGAAATTGACTTTGATGTGTTTTAAACCATTTTTGTAGTGTTTCGTCATCAGGATCAGCAATTGTTTCCTTTTCTTTTAGATCAATAACGAGATAATCAGCAATACGCATTTCTCCTTGATAAAGAGCAAGTGCTTTATAAAAGAGATTTGGTGCTTTCATATCAGAGAGTAAAGCTGAAATAAGTTGGTTACGCTTTTCTTGTTTGGAGTAATAATTAAGAAAAGCACTTTCACTAATACGTAAATGCTGAAGATAGTTATAAAATAAATTTTTATCAAAAGTGCCATTTACTTGGAACATCTTATCAGAACCAATCGTATGAGCTATTGTATCTTTTGAAAGACTTATTTTCATTTTACGTACTTGTTCATCAAGCAATACATTTTGTTGTAATTGATTAAACACAAAAGCAGGAATTTGGTATTGCTGCATTTCATTTGCTGTAAACATACGTCCAAGATGAGCCGCCTGGGCTAAACGTGCACTTTGATCGGCAAGTGCGAGACGATAATCATCGACAGTTACTGTGGATTTTCCAGAAGTAATAAGATCTCTTTCACTTTTTTTGTGTAAATGCGGTACTCCCCATAAAAGAATGAAGCATAAGAGTAAAATAGCAAGGAAAATTCTGAAAATCCAAGAATTTGTAGCACTTCTTATGACGTCAAGCATTGTTCAATCCTATTTTTAACATAAATTATTACAAAAGCAGTAATAGAATTTGCAATAAAGAGACAAAAGATGCAAGCTTTAAAGACTTGCTTTCATGTTATAATTTGGTAACTACAGATAAACAATGTATTGTAAGAGCTCTTGAGGTGAAAATATGTCTCCAAATACTCGGCCTTTTCTTGCTGGAAATTGGAAAATGAATGGAACGGGTGAAACACTTGGAGAGTTGCGTGCTATTGCTACAGGCGTTAGATCTGATCTCAGTCATCTTTTTGAGGCGCTTATTTGTGTCCCAGCAACGCTTTTATCCCGTGCTTCTGATATGCTGGATGGCAAAAATCTCCTTTTGGGAGGACAAAATTGTCATTTTGATGATCATGGTCCCTATACTGGAGATATTTCAGCTTTTATGCTTAAAGAAGCAGGAGCAAGTCATGTCATCATTGGGCATTCAGAACGTCGTACAATGTACCAAGAAAATAATGCGATTGTTTGTGCCAAAGTGCAAGCTGCGTGGCGAGCAGGTCTTGTGGCTCTTGTATGTATTGGTGAAACATTGGAGGAGCGTAATAATAATAAAGTACTAGATATTCTCACGCAGCAGCTTGAAGAATCTTTACCAGATGATGCAACAGCAGAAAATACCATTATCGCTTATGAACCTGTTTGGGCGATAGGCACCGGCAATACAGCGACTCCAGAAGATATTGCAAAAGTACATCATTTCATTCGTGATAAGGTGCGCTCTCGTTTTAGTGATGAAGGCGATAAGATACGTCTGCTTTATGGTGGGTCCGTAAAGCCATCCAATGCATTTGAGCTTTTAAGCATTCCTCATGTTAATGGTGCTTTAATAGGTGGAGCAAGCTTAAAAGCGATTGATTTTTTAACTATTTGCGATGTTTGTCGTAAACTATAGTAGAGAAATTTTAGTTTCTCCTTGGATTGTGTGTTATTTATGTGTAAATAGCTATGAAAGAGTTATTTGAAGAGCAGGGTTTATGCAAACAGTACTTATAGTTATTCATTTGTTGATTGTGATTACTCTGGTTGGTGTTATATTAATCCAACCTTCAGAAGGTGGTGGGCTAGGTGTGAGTAATAGCTCAGGGTTGATGAAAACTCGTGGATCTCGAAATCCTTTAACACGTTTGACTGCTATTTTAGCCTGTTGTTTTTTTGTTGTGTCTATTGGGCTTACCGTGGTGGGTAATATATCAAATTCTAGTTCTGATATTTTAAAGCGTATACCGGTTAATTCAGAGCAGAATTCTACCAATAAAGGATCAGAATCAGTCCCATCATCAGATGGTGAGTCTTCTTCCCCTTCTATTCTTGAACAGCTAGGAGGCAATTCGAATTCTCCGCAGGAACAGAAACAGTCCGCAAATCCTGAAGCAGAAAGTCCAGTTCCACCGGTTCTTGAAAATACAGTTCCGGATAACAGTACGAAATAGTTTTTTAAGAAAATATAGACTTTTTAAAAAGGTGATTTTTTCACCTTTTTTATTTTAGAAGAAAAATTGTTTCTTTTTGCATTTTTTGCTGGAAAAATCATTATAAATTGCTTATCACCATAAGCCCATGGCACGTTATGTTTTTATTACTGGTGGTGTGGTTTCTTCCCTTGGAAAAGGCATCGCAGCGGCGGCGTTAGCAGCGTTATTACAGGCTCGTGGTTATCGTGTACGTCTTCGCAAACTTGATCCTTATTTAAATGTTGATCCAGGTACGATGTCACCTTATCAACATGGTGAAGTATTTGTGACCGATGATGGTGCAGAAACGGATCTTGATCTTGGTCATTATGAGCGTTTTACTGGGCGTTCTGCAAATAGCCAAGATAATATCACAACAGGGCGTATTTATCGCAATATCATTGAACGAGAGCGGCGTGGTGATTATTTGGGGGCAACAGTCCAAGTTATCCCTCATGTTACGGATGAAATTAAGAGATTCATTACGATGGGAAATGAAGAATTTGATTTTGTTTTGTGTGAGATAGGCGGAACGGTTGGTGATATTGAAGCAATGCCTTTTCTAGAAGCGATTCGTCAGCTTCGCAATGAGCTATCAAGACAAAGTGTCGTTTATGTCCATCTCACATTAATGCCTTATATACCTTCGGCAGGTGAATTAAAAACGAAACCAACACAACATTCTGTCAAAGAATTGCAAGCAGTTGGTATTTCTCCTGATATTTTGCTTGTACGTGCAGATAGATCTATTCCAGAAACAGAACGGTGCAAATTATCACTTTTTTGTAATGTTCGCTCCAATGCAGTCATTCAGGCATTAGATATGCCAACAATTTATGATGTTCCTATGGCATATCATAAGGAGGGTTTGGATTCTGAAGTTCTTTGTGCTTTTGGAATCGATACGGCACCTTCCCCTCAGATGGATCGTTGGGAAGATATTACGCATCGTATTCACCATCCTGAAGGAGAAGTTACGATTGCTGTTGTAGGAAAATATACGGGTTTAAAGGATGCTTATAAATCTCTTATTGAAGCGATTGCACATGGTGGTTTAGCGAATAAAGTAAAAGCTAATATTGAGTGGATTGATTCGGAACTTTTTGAAAAAGAAGATTCTGTTTCAGCTTTACAAAAAGCCCATGGAATTTTGGTTCCAGGTGCTTTTGGGGCACGAGGGGCAGAAGGAAAGATTCGAGCAATTCAATTTGCACGAGAGCGTAAAGTCCCATTTTTAGGGATTTGTTTTGGGATGCAATTAGCTTGTATAGAAGCTGCGCGCAATATTGCACAGATTAAGAATGCTTCGTCAAGTGAGTTTTGCGAAACAGAAAATCCAATTGTAGGTTTAATGACAGAATGGCTTAAAGGAGACGTTCTTGAAAAACGTACAAGAAATGGTGATCTCGGCGGATCAATGCGTCTTGGTGCTTTTGCTGCTGAATTAAAAGAAGAGAGTCATATTGCTCAAATTTATGGGATAACCAAGATTGTCGAGCGACATCGTCATCGTTATGAGGTTAATATTGATTATAAGGATAAGTTAGAACAGTGTGGTTTGATTTTTTCTGGGATGTCTCCTGATGGTATTTTACCAGAAACGATAGAATATGCAGATCATCCATGGTTTATTGGTGTTCAATATCATCCAGAATTAAAATCTCGTCCTTTTGATCCTCACCCGCTTTTTTCTTCTTTTATTGAAGCCGCTGTAGAACAAAGTCGATTAGTTTAATGCATAAATTGGGTTACTTTGCTTTTGAGGGATAAAATGACTAAACCAAATGCCCGTGTGAAAGTTGGAAATATTATTTTTTCAAATGAAATGCCTCTTTCATTAATTGCAGGGCCGTGTCAGATGGAAAGTCGCGATCATGCTTTTGAAATGGCTGGTCGTATTAAAACAATTACCGATCAGCTTGGTATCGGGTTTGTTTATAAATCGAGTTACGATAAAGCTAACCGAACTTCTTTGGGTGCGGCACGTGGTATTGGTCTTGAAAAGGCAATGGCTGTTTTTTCTGATTTAAAAAAAGAGTTTAATTGCCCTGTACTAACTGATGTGCATACAGAAGAGCAATGTACAATTGTTTCTTCTACGGTTGATATTTTACAAATACCGGCTTTTTTATGTCGTCAAACAGATCTTTTGGTAGCAGCCGCCAAAACAGACTGTGTTATTAACATTAAAAAAGGTCAGTTTTTAGCGCCGTGGGACATGGAGAATGTTTTAAAAAAGGTTGTTTACAGTGGTAATCCGAATGTTATGCTTTGTGAGCGAGGCACGTCATTTGGTTACAACCGACTTATTTCTGATATGCGTTCATTGCCTATTTTACGTTCATTTGGTGCTCCTGTTATTTTTGATGCAACGCATTCTGTTCAAGAACCTGGGGGGCAGGGTGCTTCATCTGGTGGACAGCGTCAATTTGTTGAAATTTTAGCGCGTGCAGCTGTTTCTGTTGGGGTAGCTGGTATTTTTTTAGAAACACATCAAGATCCAGATAATGCACCTTCTGATGGACCCAATATGGTTAAACTTGATAATTTACAAAGATTGCTTGAGACTTTAATGGAGTTTGATTATCTGTCAAAGAAGTTGAATTGAGAAGAGAAAAACACTTCATTAATAGGACATTAGAAATGAATCAAGACTTTTATTGGATAAGGAAACACATATGACTATAATTGTCGATATCATTGGACGTGAAGTTCTTGATAGCCGTGGTAATCCAACGGTAGAAGTTGATGTTCGTTTGGAGAATGGAGCTTTTGGTCGCGCTCTGGTTCCATCGGGAGCTTCAACAGGAGCACACGAGGCTATAGAGCTTCGTGATGGTGGTTTGCGCTATCAAGGGAAAGGTGTTGAAAAAGCGGTTGCTGCAGTTAATGGCGAAATTCTTGAAGAACTTGGTGGGCGGGATGCAACAAATCAAATTGCTATTGATCAAGCAATGATTGCTTTGGATGGAACGCCAAACAAAGCCCGTCTTGGTGCCAATGCACTTCTTGGTGTTTCATTAGCTGTTGCAAAAGCAGCTGCGGATTCATTAAATTTACCTTTGTATCGTTATATTGGTGGTACACAAGCGCATATTCTTCCAACCCCCATGATGAATATTATTAATGGTGGCGTTCATGCTGATAATTTGATTGATTTTCAAGAGTTTATGATTATTCCTATAGGAGCTCCTACTGTAAGAGAAGCTATCCGTTATGGCGCTGAGATTTTCCATGCATTGAAAACGCGTTTAAAAGATGCGGGTTATAATACCAATGTTGGTGATGAAGGTGGTTTTGCACCTCAATTTAAAAGTGCTGATCAAGCTATTGATTTTATTATGGAATCTATCATGATATGTGGCTATAAACCAGGTGAACAAATTGCCATTGGTTTAGACTGTGCTTCAACCGAATTTTATAAAAATGGTTCGTATTTTTATAAAGGTGAGGGCAAATGCCGTGACATCCAAGAGCAGGTAGATTATTTAGCGCAGCTTGTGAAAAATTATCCTATTATTACAATTGAAGATGGAATGGCAGAGGATGATTGGGAAGGTTGGAAGTTACTCACTGACACAATTGGAGAAAAATGTCAGCTTGTTGGCGATGATTTGTTTGTAACGAATTCAGCACGTTTGCGTGATGGTATTAAAATGGGGGTAGGCAATTCTATTCTCATAAAAGTTAATCAAATTGGTACATTGAGTGAAACACTTGATGCTGTAGAAGTAGCACATAAAGCAGGTTATCGTGCCATTATATCTCATCGTTCAGGCGAAACAGAGGATTCTTTCATTGCAGATCTTGCGGTTGCAACGAATTGTGGACAAATTAAAACAGGTTCTCTTGCGCGTTCGGATAGATTAGCAAAATACAATCAACTTATTCGTATTGAAGAAATGCTAGGAGCCCAAGCGCGTTATGCTGGTGATTTATATCGTGTATAGTTGCGAGCAAAGAGTGTGAGAGTATGATATTATTTAGACTATGAAATTGAGATTTTTTATCAAAGGCATATACGCAATAATTTTTAAGTGTTTAAATTTATAGGGATTAATATGAGAGGTATAATTATTAGTCAAGACCAAGGAAATTATCTCGTTTCGGGTGATGATGGTAAACGTTATCAGTTTGCGACTTGGGATTGGTTGGGAAAGAATCCACCAAGGATTGGTAATGCTGTTGATTTTGTCTGTGAAGGAGGTGTTGTCAGTTCTGTTTTCCCATTGTTGAGACCAGGTACAGAGAACACAAAGATAATGTTCGCACTGCTTTGTTGGGTTGCAGGTATCTTTGGTGTTCATCGCTTTATGGTTGGTAAAGTTCGGACTGGTGCTTTAATGCTGGTTCTATCTTTATCATTGTTTGGATTGATAATTACCGGTATTTGGGCAATTGTTGATTTTATAGTCATTGTTGCTGGAAGATTTACGGATAAAGATGGGAATCAGATTACAGATTTGTAAAAATTTTATAATAAAAAGAAAATAATTAAGTTTACTTTTTATTTCGATCAATATATTGAGTTGCATAATGCAAGATTATTGTACTCTATTTCTTTAATGTGAGATATTAAGAGAAATATGCACAGTTGAATAAAAGTATTGAAAAAGACTGTGCTATTTTATGTGGGTAAAACAACGGCGTAAATCCACTAAGGTGTGTTTTGTATTGCTGCTTATAGCAGCAGAAAACATTAGCTCATTGGGGAGCTCAAAACTATTTTAATTTCACGTTTATCACGGCTGCTACAAATTTTATTTACACCGTGAGGTTAATCAACATATTATAAAAAGAAATAATCTCTTTATGAATAACACATGAGGAGCAGCTTTATAGGTGTTAAAGATGAAAGGTACGATTATTGGTCAAGATCAAAGGGTTTATCTCGTTTTTGGAGATGATGATAAGCGTTATCAATTTTTGCCTGAAGATTTTTTAGGGTAAAAACACCAAAGGTAGGGGATACCATTGATTTTGTCTGTGAAGGGATACCATTAAATCTATTTTTCCTATCTCGGTTGAAGGTCAGTCACAAAAATTAAATGTGATGCTAGCGATCGTTTACTTGTTTTTTTGTGCATTGGGGATTCATCAATTTATGGTTGGTAAAATTGTATCGGGCCTTATAATGCTTCTTATTAAGTGTAATAGGTCTACTATTTCTGGGGATCGGGTTTTTGACAACTATACTTTGGGCATTGATTGATTTTATATTTATTTAACAGGAAATTTTAGGGACAAAGATGAGGGTAAATTGAAAATAACAAATTGTTTGAGTGTATAGATTTGGTAATGAGGTATTAATCAAAATCGTGCATAGTTGGGCAAAATATTAAAAAATTTGTGCTGTAAAGACTGTGCTATTTTATGTGGACAAAGCAGAAACGTCGATCAATCAAAGTGCGCTTTGTACTACCTCTTATGACGGTGGGAGTCTTAAGCTATTTCAGTTATCACATTTATCATGGTGAGTATGGATTGTATTCACGCAGTGAAGTTAATCAGCATATTAGCGAATTAGAAAAGGAGCTTCATAAAATAGAAGCTGAGCGGATATTCATGGAAAAGCGTATTTCTCTTTTACGCAATGGACATATAGAAAAAGATATGCTGGATGAGTATGTCCGAAAGAATTTGAACTTTTCTAAGCCAAATGAACTGACAATCTTAATACCTTGAAATGATACCAAAGGTAAATGAAAAATCGCTTACTTTAAACAACAATCAGCAATGATATTGTTTAAGCCGATTGATAAGGCTTGTAACTTTTGTTCGTAAAGGTTATTCCTAAATAATCATAAAAGGGAGTTTAATATGGCAGAACGACTTAAAAAAAATTCTGCGTCGGTGGCGCGCACTGCATTATCAAGCACCACAAAGAAAGCACCAATAGCAGACTTTACAAAAGAAGAAGAAATTGATGCTTATCGTGAAATGCTTTTAATTCGCCGTTTTGAAGAAAAAGCAGGACAACTTTATGGTATGGGGCTTATTGGGGGATTTTGTCACCTTTATATTGGTCAGGAAGCCGTTGTTATAGGAACATTGAAAGCGGCAAAAGAAGGTGATCAGGTTATTACGTCTTACCGTGATCATGGTCATATGTTAGCCGTTGGGATGAGTCCGCGTGGTGTCATGGCAGAATTAACGGGACGTCAAGGTGGCTTTTCCAAAGGGAAAGGTGGCTCGATGCATATGTTCTCTAAAGAAAAGAACTTTTATGGAGGACACGGTATTGTTGGTGCGCAGGTTCCAATTGGTTCAGGTTTGGCATTTTCGAATCAGTACCTTGGTAAAGATAATGTGACATTGGTTTATTTTGGTGATGGTGCCGCAAATCAGGGGCAGGTTTACGAAAGTTTTAATATGGCTTCACTTTGGAAGCTTCCCGTTGTTTATATTATTGAAAATAATCAGTATGCTATGGGAACGTCAGTTTCACGTGCATCTGCAGAAACTGATTTTTCCCGACGTGGTCTTTCTTTTGAAATTCCAGGTATTGTTGTTGACGGTATGGATGTTCGATCAGTAAAAGGAGCTGCTGATGAAGCAATTTCTTGGGCACGCTCAGGTAAAGGACCAATCATTCTTGATATGCAGACCTATCGCTATCGTGGTCATTCCATGTCTGACCCAGCAAAATATCGTTCAAAGGAGGAAGTCCAAAAAATAAAAGAGGAACACGATCCGATTGATCAAGTAAAAAATCGGATTCTTAAACAAAATTTGGCGAGCGAAGACGATTTAAAATCTATTGAGAAAGAGGTTCGTGCAATTGTTGCTGATGCGGCAGATTTTGCACAAAGTGATCAAGAGCCAGATGCTTCTGAGCTCTATACTGATATTTTAGTTTGATGCGAGGGAAGCAAGTATGTCTATTGATATTTTGATGCCGGCGCTTTCACCAACTATGGAAGAAGGTAAACTGTCTAAATGGCTCAAGAGAGAAGGTGATAAGGTTAGCTCTGGCGATGTTATTGCTGAAATTGAAACGGATAAGGCTACAATGGAAGTAGAGGCCGTTGATGAAGGTACTCTTGGTAAAATTTTTGTGCCTGAAGGTTCTGAAGGCGTAAAGGTTAATACTGTTATTGCGATTTTGTTAGAAGAAGGTGAGCGTGCTGAGGATATTTCGCAACCTACTGATACAGCAAAAAAAACTAAGGAATCTCCTCTTTCTCTGGCATCGTCAGTTCCGCAGTCTGCTTCTACTTTTGATACATCTCCTAATTTTGATATTCCAGCGGGAACACAAATGGTTACAATGACAGTTCGTGAAGCGCTTAATCAGGCTTTGGCTGAAGAAATGCGGCGTGATGAAAAAGTTTTTCTCATGGGGGAAGAGGTCGCGCAATATCAAGGTGCCTATAAGGTTAGTCAAGGTTTGTTGGAAGAATTCGGAGAACGCCGAGTTATTGATACCCCAATTACAGAGCACGGCTTTGCTGGGCTGGCTGTCGGGGCTGCTTTTGGAGGGTTACGTCCTATTGTCGAGTTTATGACATTTAATTTTGCGATGCAGGCGATGGACCAAATTATTAACTCAGCAGCCAAAACACGTTATATGTCTGGTGGACAAATGACCGCTCCTATGGTTTTTAGGGGTCCCAATGGCGCGGCTGCCCGTGTTGGTGCTCAACATTCTCAATGCTATGCTGCATGGTATAGTCATGTACCAGGTCTGAAAGTTGTCATGCCTTATAGTGCTGCAGATGCAAAAGGTTTGCTGAAAGCTGCTATTCGTGATGATAATCCTGTTATTTTTCTTGAAAATGAGATTTTGTATGGGCATCAATTTGATGTCCCTCAATTGGATGATTTTGTTTTGCCTATTGGTAAGGCGCGTATTCATAAGTCTGGACAAGATGTGACGATTGTCGCGTGTGGAATTGGAATGCATTATGCCGTTCAAGCGTTGCCGGAAATTGAACAATTTGGTATCGATGTTGAATTGATTGATTTACGAACCATTCGCCCGATGGATCTTCCAACAATTCTTTCTTCAGTTAAAAAAACAGGTCGTTTGGTAACGATTGAAGAGGGATTTCCTCAGTCATCCGTGGGAACTGAAATAGCAACGCGTGTTATGCAGCAGGCTTTTGATTATCTTGATGCGCCAATTGCTACGATTTCTGGTAAAGATGTTCCGATGCCTTATGCTGCTAATCTTGAGAAGTTGGCTTTGCCTAATACTGCTGAGATTATTGAGGCCGTTAAGGCTGTGACATACAGAGCATAACGGAGGAAAGCATAATGCCCATTAAAATTACAATGCCAGCACTTTCCCCTACGATGGAAGAGGGAAATTTAACAAAATGGAATATTAAGGAGGGAGATAAGGTTTCCTCCGGTGATGTTATTGCTGAAATTGAGACGGATAAAGCGACAATGGAAGTCGAAGCCGTTGATGAAGGTAGGGTTGCCAAAATTGTTGTTCCTGCTGGAACACAAGGCGTTAAAGTAAATGCTTTAATTGTTGTTTTAGCAGAAGAAGGTGAAGATTTAGCTGAAGCGGCAAAAGTTTCAGAAGAAATCTCTTCTTCTACAAAACAAGAACCAGAGGGCGTAAAACAGACAGATACTCTGAAACAGACGGACTCAAAGGGTACAAAAATGTCTCATGAATCATCAGCTCAGCAATTAATACAGCAAGATAAAAAGGTAGCGCGTCTTTTTGCCTCTCCCTTAGCGCGGCGATTAGCATCTCAGGAAGGCCTTGATTTATCCCTTATTTCTGGAAGTGGTCCGCATGGGCGTATTATCAAGCGCGATGTAGAAAAAGCTGTGAGTAGTGATATTTCTAAAGTGTCTTATTCATCACAAATAGGGGAGCTAGTAGCTACAGGTGCTTCTGACAAACAGATACTGAAACTCTTTAAAGAGGATGAATATACCTTCGCACCCCATAATAATATGCGTAAAACAATCGCAACACGTTTGATGGAATCAAAACAGAGAGTTCCACATTTCTATGTAACGGTAGATTGTGAACTTGATGCGCTGTTAGCACTGCGTACACAACTGAATGCTGCTGCACCAATGATTAAGGGGCAGGAAGAAACTCAGCCTACTTATAAGCTTTCTGTTAATGATATGGTGATCAAAGCTGTCGCACTTTCTTTGAAAGCTGTTCCTGATGCGAATGTCTCTTGGCTTGAAGGCGGAATGCTTCATCATAAACATTGTGATGTTGGGGTTGCTGTTTCTATTCCCAATGGATTAATTACGCCGATTATTCGCCATGCAGAGGAAAAGCCGTTATCACTTATTTCCAAAGAGATGAAGGATTTTGCAAAGCGTGCGCGTGAGGGCAAGTTAAAAATGGAAGAATATCAGGGTGGAACAACAGCTGTATCAAATATGGGGATGTATGGTATAAAAAGTTTTTCGGCTATCCTTAATCCACCGCATGCGACGATTTTTGCGATTGGTGCAGGGGAAGAACGCGCTGTTGTTAAAAATGGTGCATTAGTTGTTGCGACAGTTATGTCAGTTACAATTTCTGCGGATCATCGTGCTGTCGATGGTGCTTTAGCCGCAGAGCTCGCGCGGGCTTTTAAGAAGATGATTGAAAATCCATTAGCAATGTTGGTTTGAACTGTTTAACAGTTCTTCACGTAAATTGTGAGAGAGTGTGTTAAGAGAATAAAAACAAATTTAAGAGTTTGAAGAGCAATGTTATTGCTATTTCTGGTTTGGGTAAAGCATTTACGTGAAGCTTAAAGAAAAAGACATAAGATAATTCTGTGATGTTGTTTTGCAGTTTTAAGTTCAAAAAATGCATATCCGTTTTATATATATCCATGGAGGAATTACTGTGGCAAATCTTTATGATGTAATTGTGATTGGATCAGGTCCAGGCGGATATGTAACCGCAATTCGTGCAGCACAATGTGGTTTTAAGACTGCGATTGTTGAACGTGAACATTTGGGAGGGATCTGTTTAAATTGGGGGTGTATTCCAACAAAGGCCCTTCTACGTTCAGCGGAAATGAAACATTTTGCTGAACATGCAAAAAATTATGGACTAAAAATTAATGGTTCAATTGAGGCAAACATCAAAGATGTTGTGGCACGTTCACGCGGTGTTTCAGCACGTTTAAATGCTGGTGTTGATTTTTTAATGAAAAAAAACAAAATTGATATTATCTGGGGTGAAGCAAAGCTTACTAAAGAAGCGAAGAGAAGCCATCCTGCGGAAATTATGGTTTCTTCATCCTCCAAACCGATTATGCAACCGCAAAATCCAGTCCCTAAAGGGACGTTAGGGGAGGGAACATATCAAGCAAAGCATATCATTATTGCAACGGGTGCACGTCCTCGTGTCCTTCCTGGTATTGAGCCAGATGGAAAACTCATTTGGACTTATTTTGAAGCTATGATACCGCCAGCAATGCCAAAATCGCTTTTGGTTATAGGGTCTGGGGCTATTGGCATTGAATTTGCCTCTTTTTATTGTGATATGGGGGCGACAGTAACTGTTGTTGAAATGATGCCCCACATCATGCCTGCTGAAGATATTGAAATTTCAACGTTTGCTTGTAAACAGTTAGAGAAAAAAGGTTTACGCATTCTTCGTCAAGCAAAAGTAACAAAGGTTGAAAAATCTTCTGATTCTGTGACTGTACATATTGATGTTCAAGGTAAAATAGAGTCAATGACTGTTGACCGGTTGATTTCGGCTGTTGGGGTGCAAGGTAATATTGAGAATCTTGGTTTAGAAGCTTTGGGAATAAAAACCGATCGCGGGTGCATTGTAACCGATGAATGGAGTTGGACGGGGGTGGAAGGCATTTATGCTATTGGTGATGTAGCAGGTCCTCCTATGTTGGCACATAAAGCAGAAGAAGAAGGTGTGATATGTATTGAGCATCTTGCAGGTTTAAAGAATGCTCATCCGCTTGATAAAAGAAAAATTCCAGGGTGTACATATTGTACACCACAGGTTGCCTCTGTAGGGCTTTCAGAAGCTACAGCAAAAGAAGCAGGTTATGATATACGTATTGGTCGTTATTCTTTTGCTGCGAATGGCAAGGCGATTGCTTTGGGTGAAGATCAGGGGTTAGTAAAAACAATTTTTGATAAAAAAACAGGACAGCTTCTTGGGGCCCATATGGTAGGGGCTGAGGTAACAGAATTGATACAGGGTTTTGTTATTGCTATGAATCTTGAAACAACAGAAGAAGAATTAATGCATACTGTCTTTCCACATCCGACTTTATCGGAAATGATGAAAGAAAGTGTATTGGATGCTTATGGTCAAGTTTTAAACGCTTGATGACTGGATTGTATGAAAGATTTTATATTTTTGATTGTTACTTCGTATTTATAAGGCAAAGGCTTAAATGGTTACGGTTGTTGATAGAGTTACAAATAGACGTTTGCGTCATCCTGAAAAGGCACATCGTCCTGATACAAGCGTTCAAAAAAAGCCAGATTGGATTCGTGTAAAAGCGCCAACATCGCCAATTTATAAGGAAACACATGGTATTGTACGTACGCATAAGTTAGTGACTGTATGTGAAGAAGCTGGTTGCCCTAATATTGGCGAATGTTGGAGCCAGCGGCATGCTAGCTTTATGATTTTAGGTGAAATATGTACGCGTGCTTGTGCTTTTTGTAACGTTGCAACAGGTATTCCACTTGCCGTTGATGATAATGAGCCAGAACGTGTAGCCGATGCTGTTGCACGGATGGAATTAAAACATGTTGTCATTACATCTGTTGATCGTGATGATCTTGCTGATGGTGGTGCTGAGCATTTTGCAAAAGTTATTTATGCGATTCGTCAAAAAACTCCTAAAACAACAATTGAAGTTCTGACACCTGATTTTCGTCATAAGGATGGCGCTTTAGAAGTTGTTGTTGCTGCTAAGCCTGATGTTTTTAATCATAACTTAGAAACAGTTCCTTCTAAATATTTGAAGGTTCGTCCAGGGGCACGTTATTTTCATTCAATTCGTTTATTACAACGCGTTAAAGAACTTGATCCAACAATTTTTACAAAATCGGGAATTATGGTTGGTCTTGGGGAGGAGCGAAATGAAATTTTGCAATTGATGGATGATTTGCGCTCTGCTGATGTTGACTTTATGACGATTGGACAATATTTGCAGCCTACACGAAAACATCATCCAGTTGTTCGTTTTGTGCCTCCTGAAGAATTTGAGTCTTTTGCCAAGATTGGTAAAGTAAAAGGATTTTTACATATGGCCTCCAATCCTCTGACGCGTTCATCTCATCATGCTGGAGATGATTTTGCTATTTTGCAAAAAGCGCGTGATGAAAAATTTTCCTTACAGAGATAATTATGCCGATTTTTACAATACATCGGCAGATGACTCATAGTGCCAATGAAATGTTTGAGCTGGTTTCAGATATTGAGCGTTATCCTGAATTTTTACCAATGTGTGAGTCTTTGATAGTACGTTCTCGAAAAGAGTATGGGAAAAAAATGTTGCTTCTTGCGGATATGACCGTTGGCTATAAGATTATCCGTGAAACTTTTACGACTCAAGTATTTCTTCAGCCGGAAAAAAATCTTATAGAAGTTAAATATATTGATGGTCCATTCAAATATCTTGAAAATCGTTGGTCCTTTCATGATATTGAAAATACCAATGCATGTAATGTAGAGTTTTTTATTGATTATGAATTTAAAAGTAAAACGCTTGGATTAGTGATGGGCTCAATGTTTGATATTGCGTTTCGTAAATTCACCGACGCTTTTGAGAAGCGTGCGCATCAGATTTATGGCTCTACGATAACATAGTCTATTCTGTTATTTTTTAACAATACGTATTGCTTATAACGGCGTGAAGGTGAAAACTGGTTTCCATCTTTACTATTTGTTTTAATTCATCTTTTTCAGCTTTGAAAAGCATATTAAAGGAATATCATTTTAAATGATGAAGATGATGCACAGCTTCACGCTTTTGTTTCTCTTTTTTAATAGAGGCATATCCAAACAAAACGCCCAAATAGGACATGCTTGCGTCATACCCATTTCATAATAAATAGTATAGATACTCGTAAAAGTATATAAATAAACATCTTTACACTTATGAAGAAGTCAGCCTGCACCATTTATTTGCTATCTCTCGAGATGTTGCGCGAGCTCTTAGCATTTGAGAGAGGTACAAGTATCCTTTTCTTTAATCATTTTATTTATACAGTTTTTTTCTTGTGGCGTGCAAGTGAATAAATTTGATTAATTCAACTGAAAGTTGTGGTGCAATAAATCATTTTTTCAAGATGTTGACGATTATAGACTCAATGTGGAATAGAGAGCTTTGAAATTAGTATGGGGAATTCAGTGAAGCAATTCCAGAATCATTTTAAAAACATTTTCAACAGTTGCATGGCGGATAGCATTGCGGTTAAGATGACCAAAGTGCATTTCTTTGTGCAGAGTTTTATGATTTTTGTAAGCAACTGCGCAATGCACAAGTCCTACAGGTTTATCAAGACTTTCTCCTCCTGGACCAGCAATTCCTGTTACAGAGACTGCAATGTCAGCTTGTGAATGTTTTAATCCACCCTCAGCCATTGCAAGAGCAACTTCTTTTGAAACGGCGCCATAGGTTTTTATAAGTTCAGCACAAACGCCAACAAGGCGTGTTTTAGATTCATTTGAATAAACAACAAATCCACAATCGAGAACATCTGACGAGCCTGCAATATTTGTGAGGCTTGCAGCAATGAGTCCTCCTGTACAAGACTCTACAGTTGTTAACAGCAAACCTTTTTGGCGAAAGATATTAAGGACTTCATGTGCTTGTTTTTCACAAAGATATGTCATTGGGGAAGTTCTCCTGAATAAAGAACGCTCGCTGTTGCAAGAGCAGCAATTCCTTCACCACGACCAATAAATCCAAGCCTTTCATTTGTTGTTGCTTTGATAGAGATTCGATCAGGTGTCATTGAAAGTATTGTCATAAGATTTTCTGTCATGGCATGACGATAGGGACCAATTTTAGGATTTTCAGCGATAATTGTGATATCAACATTGGCGATACGACCACCTGCTTGTTTTAGAATATCAAGAGCATGACGGAGAAAAATTTCTGATGATGCATTTTTCCATTGGGGATCAGAGGGAGGGAAATGTGTGCCAATATCTCCAGCACCTCGCGTAGCGAGCAGGGCATCTGTTAGCGCGTGAAGAGCAACATCTGCATCGGAGTGTCCATTTAATTTTTTATGAAAAGGGATTTTTATACCACATAAAATAAGAAAGTCACCTTCCTCGAAAGAGTGAACATCATAACCATTGCCGGTGCGGATATCAGGAAACATTTGCATTTTCTTTTGGAGATATAAATGTGCGGTATTAAAATCTTCATGCCATGTAATTTTTATGTTGTTAGGATCCCCAGGAACGATACGCATAGGAATTCCAAACCATTCGGCAATCGCAGAATCGTCAGTGAATTCTTTTTTGCAAGCTTGTTTTGCTTGCTTATGGGCCGCTAAGATATGTTCAAAGGGAAAACACTGTGGAGTTTGTGCACTATAAAGATGGGTACGGGGAATTGTTTCTAAAACATGCTGATTATTTACACGTTTAAGGGTATCAGAGATGGGAAGAACAGGAAGAACACCTTCTTGAGGCGTGATTGTATTGTGAATGTTATCAAGAAGCTTGTTTTCGATAAAGGGGCGTGCACCATCATGAATATGCACATATTGGAGATTAAATTTTTTGAGTGCCTGAAGTCCATTTAAGGTAGAGATTTGACGTGTATTGCCTCCTTCAACGATAATAAGGCGCTCTTTAAAATCACCAATAGCTTGTTCACAGATTTGACGATCTTCTGGATGAATAACAAGGATAATTGTTGTGATAGCTGGATGCTGCAAAAAACAATGCACGGTATGATAAATAATCGGCTTTTGTCCTAGAAGCCGATATTGTTTTGGAATTTCATGGGGAGATCCTGCTCTTTCACCACGTCCAGCGGCTAATATTATTGCTGCAATAGAAATACCTAATCTCCTTGTATTATAATCTTAGTTTGCCTTTTTGTCATTAATTTTAAAATGATTTTGAAAGGATGGTTGTTGTAGATCAGCAAGGGATATCACGGATAACACCTCAAAAAAAGCATTTAATGCTTTTTGAAGTGCGGTATTTAAACCACAAAAATCGATCAAGGGGCAAGTTGGTTCTGCAGTATCGAAACATTCTGCTAGGGAAAAGTTATCTTCTGTTACTTTCACAACATCAGCGACTGAAATCTCTGCTGCGGGTTTCGCCAATCTAACTCCACCATTGCGTCCACGCACTGTTTGTATAAAACCTGCTTGAACAAGCAGCTGAAGGATTTTAAATAAAAAAAGTTCTGAAACGGCATATGCTTTAGCAATTTCTGGAACACGACTGAGAGTTCCCTGATTATCTGCACAATACATGAGCATTCGAAGAGCATAATTTGTTTGTTTTGTTAATCGCATCTCATTTCCTTCGTAAAGTATCGTCGAACACAGTTTATTTTAAAGATATTTTGCAAAATGTAGAAGTTCTTTCTCGTTGACTATATTTGCTCTATTTTAAATGTAGTATTAGTATTGTCAATTTTTGCTACAAAAGGTTATATGAGAATAATGGGATAAGGGTATGTAAGCTCATGACGAATATAACATCTGTGACGAATCTTCAAGACATAGATAAAAATACTTATAACGATGAGTTGTATCGTTTAAGTAAGGTATATATTTTTTTAGGGATTACAATTATTGTATTGGCTTTACTTACGGCCTCTGTTTCATTTATTATTCTTATTGGATTAACCCCTGTTGTTCCCAGTAGAACAGTAACTCTTATTCTTATAGGGATTAATAGTTTTTGGGTTTTAGGGCTTATTGTCATCGTTTTTTATGAGATGATTCCGATCATTCGTGCTTGGCGTTCAAGGCGTGCAGGGTCGCGTCTTCATGTGCGCCTTATTTCATTGTTTGCACTTGTTGCAACAATGCCAGCTGTTGCTGTAGCTCTTGTATCGGGTCCAGCACTAAATTTGGGACTTGATCGATGGTTTGATACAACAACGCGGCAAATTGTGGGCTCTTCTATTGATTTAGCAAATGCTTATGCAGATGAAATGCTTCAAAATTTAAAAAATTTATCCTACGCGATGGCATTTGCACTTGATAACAAAAAACTCTTAGAACGTAATCCAGCTGAATATAGGATGCAATTGACGCGCCATGCTATAGGACGCAATTTGCGTGGCGCATTTTTGTTAAGTTCTAGCGGAGCTATTTTTATATCGAGTGCTCTTGGTGATGAAGATAAACTGCCAATTCCTCCTTCCAATCTTATTGAACGTGCAACCAGTGCGAGGCCTTTTTCTTTTCAACCAGGCGTGCATGATTATTTTGGTATTATTTTAAAATTTACCAACATTCCAAACACATTTCTATATTTGGTGCGTGACGTTGATAAAGGTGTTTTATCTGCTTTGCGTTTGACAGAAGTCAATACAGATCGTTATCGTGATTTAAATGAAAATCGCCTGCTGACGCAAATTGCATTTGGTATGCTTTATTTATGTCTTTTTTTTAGTTTATTCCTATCAGCTATTTGGGCCGCTATTGCTGTCGCTGATCGCTTAGTACGTCCTATTCGTCTTCTCATTAGTGCAGCTGATGATGTTGCTACTGGAAATATGGAAATTTTTGTGCCAGTACGAGCAAAAGATGGGGATATTGGGCAATTATCCAAAACTTTTAATTACATGGTTAGTGAATTGAAAAGTCGGCGCAATGAGTTGATTGCAGTGCGTGATCAAATTGATGAGAGAAGGCGTTTTTCTGAAGCAGTGTTATCGGGTGTAACAGCAGGAGTAGCAGGTATAGATGATAATGGTGATATTACAATTATTAATCGGTCTATTGAAGCGATGTTTGATATTCGCTCTGAACACGTTGTTGGACAAAGTCTTTTATCTTTAAGTGCTGAAATTTGGCAGGTTTTTCAGTTTGCACGTTCATTGGATCGTAAAAATCATCGTGAGCAGGTTACTTTAAACGTTGCAGGAAAAGAGCGTGTCTGTAATGTCCAAGTTACGATGGAAGAGGATGATGGACAGGGGCAATCTTGGGTTCTAACAATTGATGATATTACAGACCTTGTTGCAGCGCAACGTACAGCGGCGTGGGCGGATATTGCACGGCGTATTGCACACGAAATAAAAAATCCCCTCACACCCATTCAGTTATCCGCCGAACGCATTCGTAAACGTTATAACAAAGTTATTACACAAGATAGAGAGGTCTTTGAGCGGTGTATTGAGACAATTATTCGACAGGTTGGAGATATTGGGCGTATGGTTGATGAGTTTTCCTCTTTTGCACGTATGCCCAAACCACAAATGCATATTTTAGATATACGAGAATTGTTGCGCGAAGCATGTTTCTTGATAGAAGTGACACGACATGATATTCATTTTGAGCAAGATTTAGGAAGTCTACCACTTATGGGTGCATTTGATAACCGTCTCATTGTACAAGCTTTTTGCAATGTTATCAAAAACGCGAGCGAATCCATAGATTCAGTTGTGCGAGAGGAAAATATTCACGGTCATATTCTTGTCCGTTCTTATCGTCAAGAGGAATGGGTGGTTGTGGATGTTGTTGATAATGGGAAAGGACTTCCTAAAGAGCAAAGACAAAAGTTATTAGAGCCCTATATAACAACGCGGGAAAAAGGAACAGGGCTCGGGTTAGCCATTGTGCGCAAAGTTATTGAAGATCACGGTGGTTCCATGGAGCTTCATGATGCACCGGAGAGTTTTTATGAAGGTCGTGGTGCGATGATCCGTTTGATATTTCCGGCGGATGGGGGTAAGCAGGGTAGTATTATACAAGCCATAAATCATAAGATAGGGGAATAGTATGGTATCAGATATCTTGATTGTTGATGATGAAGCAGATATTCGTGAGCTTGTTGCTGGTATTTTAGATGATGAAGGTTATGAAACGCGTGTTGCTTGTAACTCTGATGAAGCATTGGCTCAAATTAGTGAGCGTATTCCAAAGCTCATTTTTTTGGATATTTGGCTACAGGGTAGTCGTCTTGATGGTTTAGCATTGCTTGATGAAATTAAAACGCAATATCCGGCTCTTCCGGTCGTTATGATCTCTGGTCATGGTAATATTGAGACGGCTGTTTCCGCTATAAAGCGAGGGGCATATGATTTCATTGAAAAACCTTTTAAAGCTGATAGACTTGTATTGGTTGCAGAGAGAACACTTGAAAACTCAAATTTAAAACGTGAGCTTTTAGAATTGCGAAAGCGTTCGAACGAGACATTAGAGTTGCTCGGAAAATCGACAGTTGTAAAAAATTTGCGTCAAATCATAGAAAAAGTAGCACCAACCAATAGTCGCGTCATGATAACAGGTCCTTCAGGGGCAGGAAAAGAAACTGTTGCACGAACTATTCATGCGCTCTCAACGCGTTCGAATGGGCCATTTGTTACAATAAATGCTGCAACGATTACTCCGGAAAGAATGGAAATAGAGCTGTTTGGCAGTGAAATGGAAGGAAGAGAGCGCAAGATCGGTGCCTTAGAGGAAGCTCATGGCGGTATATTATATCTTGATGAAATTGCTGACATGCCACGTGAGACTCAAGGTAAGATTCTTCGGGTGTTAACGGGGCAGACATTTGAAAGAGTTGGCGGCACAAAACGTGTTAAAGTGGATGTGCGTATTATTTCTTCGACAGCGCAAAATCTTGAAAACCTCATTTCTGATGGGCGCTTTAGAGAAGATCTTTTCCACCGTCTTTCGGTTGTTCCTATTGCTGTTCCGCCCCTTTCAGCGCGTCGTGAAGACATTCCAGAACTTGTACATCATTTTGTAAAAACAATATCACAGCAGGTTGGGATTAAACCGCGTGCAATCAGTGATGATGTGATTGCTATTTTGCAAACGCATGCTTGGCCGGGTAATGTGCGGCAATTACGCAATAATATTGAGCGTCTTCTTATTCTTGTGCGGGATGGTGATGGTCCTATAACAGCGGACTTTCTTCCCAGTGAAGTAAGTGATTCTTTGCCACGTCTTCAAATGGATTCAGATGAAAGTATAATGGATTTGCCGTTACGTGAAGCACGAGAATTGTTTGAAAAGAGATATTTAGTGGCACAGATTGGGCGTTTGGGTGGAAATATATCACGTACTGCTGAATTTATAGGCATGGAGCGTTCAGCTTTGCACCGTAAACTTAAAGCGCTTGGAGTTTCTTAAAGCGATGCGTGTTATTATTTGCGGAGCAGGACAGGTTGGGTATGGGATAGCAGAGCGTCTTGCTGCTGAAAATCACGATGTTACTGTTATTGATATTGAAACGAGATTAATTGAAAAGATTCGCGATACATTGGATGTGAGAGGTTTTGTTGGTCACGGTTCACGTCCTGAAGTTCTTTTGGCTGCAGATGCAGACAAAGCTGATATGTTGATTGCTGTCACTTTGTTTGATGAAGTCAATATGGTAGCTTGTCAAGTAGCACATTCATTATTTAATGTGCCCACAAAAATTGCTCGTATTCGTTCACAATCTTATTTAGAACCACGTTATAAGACGCTTTTTTCCAGAGAGAATATTCCCATTGATGTGGTTATTTCGCCAGAAGTTGAAGTTGGGGAAATGGTTTTGCGCCGTATTGCTTTACCTGGTGCAATAGATGTTCTTTATTTTTGTAATGATGATGTTGTTGCGCTAGCCTTGGAATGCATGGAAGATTGTCCAGTTATTAATACACCTTTGCGTCAATTAACAGAGCTTTTTCCAGATCTTCATACGACGGTTACCGCTATTAAACGTGGCGCGGAATTATTGGTTGCACATTCAGAAACGCAATTACGCGTTGGTGATATAACCTATCTTGTTGTTGCTCGTGATCAAATGCGCCGTGCTGTTGGGCTTTTTGGTCATAAAGAACAAGATGCCCACCGCATGATTATTGCAGGAGGCGGTCACATTGGCCTTTATGTTGCACAGGCTATTGAAAAGCGTTTCCATAAATTAAAATTGAAGATTATAGAATCGCATAGAGAAAGAGCTCTCACGATTGCTGATCAGCTTGAAAAAACAACAGTTTTATACGGTAACGTGTTAGATCCAGTGATTCTTCAAGATGCGGGAATTGATCAGTCCGATTTAATGATTACATTGACCAATCAAGATCAGGTTAATCTCTTAAGCGCTATTATTGCTAAAAGATTGGGCTGCAAAGCCAATATGGTATTGATTAATAATGTTGCCTATCAAGAATTTAGTCGTGCTGTTGGTGTGGATGCATATCTTAATCCCCATAGCGTTACAATATCGAGAATTTTGCAACAAATGCGCCGTGGACGTATTCGTTCTGTTCATTCAGTTTTTAATGGCCGAGCAGAAATTATTGAAGCTGAAGTGATGCAAACATCTTCATTGGTTGGTAAGTCATTATCAGAGCTCAATTTATCAGATGGTTTGAGAATTGGTGCAATTTATCGCAATAAGACAATAATACAACTTTCGGCAGATACGCGCATTTTGTCTGGTGATAGAATAGTGATTTTTGCTCTTGCTGATAGGGTTCGTGATGTTGAACAACTCTTTCGCGTAAGTTTAGAATATTTTTGATATATTATCTATGGATATTTGTACTTTTTGGTATAGTGGACAATTAAGATTGGTGGATAGGCTTTGTTTGTCCTCAATGGTTAAAACTGGACAGCGCGTTAAGCTTTTTAGTTATGATAAAAAAATAGATAATCTTCCTGCCGGTGTTGAGTTGCATGAAGCCGAATCAATTTTACCACGCTCAGCAATTTATCGCCTTGACCCCGATTTTTCTGATAATAAACCAGGGTGTACAATTGTTCAGTTTTCGGATTTTTTTCGTGTTATGCTGATGAAATATCAACAAGGTGTTTGGTTAGATACAGATGTTTACCTTGTTAAACAATTTCATCCAGATGCGGATAAGGTTTGGTTGGCAAGAGAAAATAATACAAGAGTAGGCGTTTCTGCACTTTATTTTCCGCCCAATAACCCTATTATAAAAATATTTGAAGATTATTGGGCAGGCACAGAAATTATTCCTCATTGGCTTGGATTTAAGCGTCGTATTTGGAGACCATTCTGGTTAAAGAGAAAAAAAATGCCGATTTTACCGGGAAGTCTTGGTGTTACGATATTTGGCAATGATGGTATTTCACGATTAGCAAAACGATATGGTTTTTTTCATGAAGCAAAGGAAAAGGAAACTTTTTATTATTGGACTGGGCGAAAAACTGAACGTATTTTTGAACCAGCTTTTGGCATAAAGCCGCTTACAGATTCACGCTTGATAGGCTTTCATATTCACAGAAAGACAAAGACCACGAAAAGACCTCAGGAAGGAAGTTTTTACCATTGGGCGGTATCTCGCATCCCTGATGTTCATCATTTGTTTAGATAGAGTTATTATTGCTATTTTAACTATTGAGATTTTAATCTACCTTAAATAGCTCTTGATTGTAGCTTGCGCAAGAGAGTAATGTTAACATATGGATAAAAACATTGAATGTGTAAAGAGCGGTTGTTATATGAACGGAAAGTAAAAATATGAGTGATCCAATGAAAACAGCATTAAGCCTTGTTCCTATGGTTATTGAACAAACCAATCGTGGTGAACGGGCCTATGATATTTTTTCCCGTCTTTTAAAGGAGCGGATTATTTTTATTAATGGTCCTGTCGAAGATGGTATGGCAATGCTTGTTTGTGCACAATTGCTTTTCTTGGAAGCGGAAAATCCTAAAAAAGAAATTAGTCTTTATATTAATTCTCCAGGTGGTGTCGTAACATCTGGTATGGCTATTTATGATACTATGCAGTTTATTCGCCCTCCTGTTTCTACGCTTTGCATGGGGCAGGCGGCATCTATGGGGTCTTTATTGTTAACAGCTGGAGCAAAAGGTCATCGTTTTACATTGCCAAACGCACGTATTATGGTGCATCAACCATCTGGTGGTTTTCAAGGTCAAGCTTCAGATATTGAGCGACATGCGCAAGACATTATAAAGATGAAACGGCGTTTAAATGAAATTTATGTTCAACATACAGGTCAAGATTATGAGATTATTGAGAGAACTCTCGATCGCGATCATTTTATGACAGCAGAAGAAGCCAAAGCGTTTGGCTTAGTTGATGATGTTATACAATATCGTGCAGAAACTGAAAAAGAAGAAAAAGATTAAGAGTTTTTATAGAAAAAACAGCTACTTTAAATCACAGAGTTTTATAAAAAATATCGCAAAATAAGACAAACACCTAAAAAGATTGAGACATGCATGGTTTTCTATATGTCTTTTAGTTTTCATGATGAAAAGCTTCCTTTGAAAAGGCAAAGTATTCATATATCGTGGTGAAAGGAAAGAAAAATGAGCAAAATTAGCAATAGCGGGAACGAATCAAAAAATACTCTCTATTGCTCGTTCTGCGGCAAGAGTCAGCATGAGGTGCGTAAGCTCATTGCGGGGCCTACTGTATTTATCTGTGATGAATGTGTAGAGCTTTGCATGGATATTATTCGGGAAGAAAATAAGTCTTCTGGGGTTAAGGTGCGTGATGGTGTTCCTACGCCACAGGAAATTATAACAGTTCTTGATGATTATGTTATTGGTCAGCAGCATGCAAAGCGTGTTCTTTCTGTTGCTGTTCATAATCATTATAAACGGTTGGCGCATCAGTCTAAAAGCAATGATATTGAGTTGGCTAAATCAAATATTCTTCTTGTTGGTCCAACGGGCTGTGGTAAAACTTATCTTGCACAAACATTAGCACGTATTATTGATGTGCCTTTTACGATGGCGGATGCGACCACCTTGACTGAAGCGGGTTATGTGGGTGAAGATGTTGAAAATATTATTTTGAAACTTCTTCAAGCAGCAGATTATAATGTTGAACGTGCGCAGCGTGGTATTGTTTATATTGATGAGGTTGATAAGATTTCTCGTAAGGCTGACAATCCTTCTATTACAAGAGATGTTTCGGGGGAAGGGGTTCAGCAAGCGTTATTAAAAATTATGGAAGGAACGATTGCTTCTGTTCCTCCTCAAGGTGGACGTAAGCATCCGCAACAAGAGTTTCTTCAGGTTGATACCACAAACATCTTATTCATTTGTGGGGGAGCTTTTGCAGGTTTAGAACGGATTATTTCAGGGCGTGGTGAAAAAACTTCTATTGGTTTTTCTGCGACCGTTAAGGCTCCTGATGAGCGTTGTGTCGGTGAAATTTTTCGTGATTTAGAGCCTGAAGATCTTATAAAATTTGGTCTAATACCAGAATTTATTGGGCGCCTTCCTATAGTCGCTACCTTAGAGGATTTAGATGTTAACGCCCTCATGCAAATTTTATCACAACCTAAAAATGCGTTAGTAAAGCAATATCAGCGTCTTTTTGAAATGGAGAATGTCGAGTTAGCATTTCATGAAGATGCTTTACGTGTTATTGCGAAGAAAGCAATTGAACGTAAAACCGGTGCTCGTGGTTTACGTTCTATTATGGAGAAGATCCTTCTTGAGACGATGTTTGAGCTACCGGCTCTTGAAGGCGTTCAAAAAGTGGTTATTTCGAGTGATGTCGTTGATGGGAAAGCGCGTCCTCTTTATATTTACTCAGAACGTGCAGAAGATAAAGAAAATGTATCAGCATGATATTGTGCTAAGCACAATATGAAAGGTGGTAATAAACGGTATTTGATGGGTGTTTATAATAATATCATTATAATGCTTGATTTATGTATTAGTAATTACCACTTCATGTATTGTGAAGAGCTGAGGTTTTCTAAAGGTGAGCTGGTTGTTGTAGATAGCTCATAGGCTCCAGAAAGGAGAGTTATGCAATATATTGATGAAAAGACAGATGAAGTAAGAGATGGGGTTTATGCTGTTTTACCTCTTCGTGATATTGTTGTCTTCCCCCATATGATTGTCCCACTTTTTGTGGGGCGCGAAAAATCAATTCGTGCTCTTGAAGAAACGATGGCGGTTGACAAGCAAATACTCTTGGTGACACAAAAAAACGCTTCTGATGACGATCCAAAATCAGAGGATATTTATCATATTGGTACATTTGCTAATATTCTTCAACTTTTAAAGCTTCCTGATGGTACTGTAAAGGTTTTGGTTGAAGGAACTGCACGTGCAAAAATTAGTCAATTTGCTTTAAGTGAAGGTTATCATCAGGCATATGCGACTGTTACAGAAGAATCTAGAGAGAGTGATGTTGAGATTGAAGCTCTTTCAAGGTCAGTGATTGCTTATTTTGAAAACTATGTAAAGCTTAATAAAAAAATCTCTCCTGAAGTTGTTAATGCGATTGGTCAGATTGATAATCCTTCTAAGCTTGCCGATACGATTGCTTCTCATTTGATGATTAAACTTGCAGAAAAACAGGAAATACTAGAGCTCTTACCTGTACGGACCCGTCTTGAACGTGTTCTGTCCTTCATGGAAGGAGAAATTTCTGTTTTGCAGGTTGAAAAACGTATTCGTTCGCATGTTAAACGGCAAATGGAAAAAAACCAACGAGAATATTATCTCAATGAGCAGATGAAGGCTATTCAAAAAGAGTTAGGGGCAGGTGATGATAGCCGAGATGAGCTCTCTGAATTAGAAGAACGTATCAAGAATACAAAACTATCTAAGGAAGCACAGGAAAAAGCTGGGGCAGAATTGAGAAAATTACGGAATATGTCTCCTATGTCTGCAGAAGCGACAGTTGTCCGTAACTATCTTGATTGGTTATTAGCAATGCCTTGGGGTAAAAAATCTAAGATTAAAAACAATTTAGATTTTGCTGAAAAGGTCATGAATAATGAACATTTCGGTCTTGAAAAAGTTAAGGAGCGAATTATTGAATATTTGGCTGTACAAAGTCGCGCGTCAAAGATAAAAGGTCCTATTATTTGTTTGTTAGGTCCTCCTGGTGTAGGGAAAACATCATTAGCGCGCTCTATTGCAAAGGCGACGGGGCGTGAGTATGTTCGTATCTCATTGGGAGGCGTGCGGGATGAAGCAGAAATTCGCGGACATCGCCGAACATATATTGGTTCGATGCCTGGAAAAATTATCCAGTCTATGAAAAAAGCAAAAAAATCTAATCCGCTTTTCTTGCTTGATGAAATTGATAAAATGGGACAAGATTTTCGTGGAGATCCTTCATCCGCTTTATTAGAAGTTCTTGATCCTGAACAAAACAGTACATTCATTGATCACTATTTGGAAGTTGAATATGATCTTTCTGATGTCATGTTTATCACAACTGCCAATACGCTTAATATTCCAGGTCCGTTAATGGACCGTATGGAAATTATTCGTATTGCTGGTTATACTGAATGTGAGAAAATGGAAATTGTTAAACAGCATCTTTTACCAAAGGCACTAAAAGATCACTGTTTGTCTAAAAAAGAACTCAGTATTTCTGATGGAGCACTAAGGTCAATTATTCAGTTTTATACACGTGAGGCAGGCGTTCGTAACCTTGAGCGTGAACTCATGAAAATTTCCCGCAAATCCGTTACTAAAATTCTCAAAACGCATCAAAAATCTGTAAAAGTTACAGAAAATAATATTCATGATTTCTTGGGTGTTAAACGTTATCATTACAATCAGATTGAAGGAGAAAATCAAATTGGTGTTGTGACAGGCCTTGCGTGGACAGAAGTTGGTGGAGAGTTATTGACCATTGAAGGAGTTATGATGCCCGGCAAAGGTAAGATGACTGTAACTGGAAATTTACGTGATATTATGAAAGAGTCCATTTCAGCGGCAGCATCTTATGTACGTTCTCGTGCTGTTGATTTTGGTATTGAACCTCCACTTTTTGAAAAACGCGATATCCATGTTCATGTTCCAGAGGGTGCGACGCCAAAAGATGGCCCATCTGCTGGGATTGCAATGGTGACAGCAATTGTTTCGGTTCTTACAGGAGTAGCTGTGCATAAAGATATTGCAATGACTGGTGAAATTACTTTACGTGGACGCGTTTTACCAATTGGTGGATTAAAAGAAAAACTCCTAGCAGCTCTTCGAGGAGGGATAAAAAAAGTACTTATTCCTGAAGAAAACGCAAAAGATTTGGTTGATATTCCTGACGATGTCAAAAATAATATGGAAATTATTCCGGTAAATCATGTGAGTGAAGTTTTGAAACATGCTTTGGTTCGTTTTCCAGACACTATTGAATGGAAAGAACCCTCTACGGTGGCTGTCCCAATCCGGTCAGAGAGCAGTGATAGTGAAGGAATACAGATTGCACACTGATTCACTTATCTCATTTATAACGACATTTTTTAGGTGGCAGAAGGCGTTGTTGAGGTTATTATTCTGTTTTTTGTTGGAAAAAGTAAAAAATTCCGTGAATAACTGTGATTATTGCTAAAAAAACAATGTTTTGGATAAAAATAAGACTTCTGTTTGTTGTACTTTTCAATAAACTGACCAATAACATGATTAAGTCATGTTGTCAGGTAATATAGGGAAAGGAAATATTTTATGAATAAAAGTGAATTGGTTAGCTCCGTTGCTGAAAAGGCAGGTGTTTCGAAAGCGCAAGCTGGTGCTGTTGTTGATGCTTTTATGGCTTCTGTAACAGAAGCTTTGGCTTCAGGAGGAGATGTTCGTCTTCCTGGTTTTGGCTCTTTTGAAGTTTCTCATCGTGCTGCAACAAAGGGGCGTAATCCTTCAACTGGTGCTGAAATCGATATTCCAGCACGTTCTGTACCCAAATTTTCTGCAGGAAAAAGCCTTAAAGAAGCAGTTAATAAAAAATAATTTAAGCGACATTAAAAAACCCGATTTATTTATAAGCGGGTTTTTTTTACACATGTATTATGCGTGTTTTTTATATAATATTTTGAGATCTTTGCGGTATTTTTTATTTTCATTTATTGCTGGTATTTTTGAAAATGATTTTAAGTGTTGTATAAAGTACTGTCAGCTTAAAATATATTGTTTTTAGACATTTCAATAAAATATTGCACTGTATTAGTGAAGTACTGGTATGGGTTATAAAATGTAATGTTAACTTTTATTACGCTGAAGTGTTACGGTGTTTATTTCAAAAATAAGACCCGTAAATAGTATGAGGCAAAAAACTCTGTGAAGTGTATAAAAGTTATTATATACCACCATTTATGCTTAATAAAAGCGCATATTGGTGCCATTGTACTATTTTTCTCAGTTCCTATAATGTTGCGACTAGCCCTCAATATCTGAGACGAGTGCATAAGGGGTAATTTTATTCTTTTACTTATACGCCAAGCTTGCTTGTGACGCACCAAGAGGATAATTTTTATCGATTTATTATAAGAGAATCTGAAATGAAAGAATCTTATGATAATCAGATTTCACTTTCAATATTATGTTTTTTCTTGGCATTTAAGAGGGAAGAGACAGATCAAGCTCTATCCTACAAATATTTTTTCCATATCTTTATTTCACTTGTGATATGCAAGCGAGCGTTTTTCTTCTATAAACTAATTACATTACATAATATAAAAACTATCAATCAATAGAGATAGTACAGTATTGCTTGTGTATTTTCCATCTATTTTATTTTTAGTTATTAAATCATATAAATTGTTGGTAGCGGTAAAGGTTTTTTATAGCCAAAAGTTATTTTACAAGCACCTACATAATTGAATAAATGATGAAACGTAGGTAGTATTTATTGATTGGGAGAGACAGCCATTAAAAGGCTTTAGAATGATTTTTTCACGAGAGTCATATCAGTAGATGAGAAGCGAATCGTGTGTTTTTTATAAACAGAAACTCTTTGATTCTTTATCTGCTAACCACTGAGTACAATCATTGAGAGCTCTCGCTGTTATGGCTTGTTTTTTTACTAATTTTTTTTCTTTACTTGCTAGGCGTTTTCCTGAATGTTTAATAGAAGCAATAGGGGGAAAGAGTCCGAAATTGATATTCATTGGCTGAAAGGACTGTGTTTCTGCTTTTTCATCTATGATGTGTCCCCCCGTAATATGATTCAAAAGGGCTCCGAATGCTGTAGTTTGTGGGGGTAGGCAAGGGGAAATATGATGATATTCGGCAGCAGCAAAACGTCCAGCAAGAAGCCCTATTGCCGCTGATTCTACATAACCTTCACATCCGGTAATTTGTCCTGCAAAGCGTAGTTGTTTTTTTTGTTTTAAACGAAGGGTTTGATCAAGAATAATTGGCGAGTTGAGGTAGGTATTGCGGTGAAGACCACCAAGACGCGCAAACTCTGCTTTTTCAAGACCGGGAATCATTCTAAAAATGCGAATTTGTTCACCATATTTCAGTTTTGTTTGAAAGCCGACCATATTGTAAAGCGTTCCAAGTTTATTATCTTGGCGTAATTGAACGACAGCATAAGGTTTAACTGTAGGGTTATGGGCATTGGTTAAGCCCATAGGTTTCATAGGACCGTGTCTTAACGTTTCAAGTCCGCGCTCAGCCATAATTTCAATGGGGAGGCATCCATCAAAATAGGGCGTTTTTTCAAAGTCACGAAACTCTGTTTTTTCAGCATTTTTTAATGCTTCAACGAATGTTTTATATTGTTCTTTGTTGAGGGGACAATTAAGATAATCTTTTCCTGTTCCCTCAGGACCAATTTTATCATAGCGAGACTGATACCAACAAATGTTGATATCAATACTATCGGTATGGATAATAGGTGCAATCGCATCAAAAAAAGAAAGAGCTTTTATACCGGTTATTGCTTGTAATTCTTGAGCAAGTGCAGGCGATGTAAGGGGACCCGTTGCAATGACAACATGTTTCCAAGCTTTAGGAATTTCTTGAACTTCTTCACGTTTGATTGTTATAAGAGGATGGTTTTCGAGTGCTGTCGTAACAGTTTTTGAAAATCCATCACGGTCAACAGCAAGGGCACTACCTGCGGGAACTTTGTTGGCATCAGCAGCTTTCATAATTAACGATTTCGCTAATCGCATTTCAGCATGTAAAAGCCCTACGGCATTTGTTAATGAATCATCGCAACGAAATGAATTTGAACAAACCAGTTCTGCCAAATTATCGGTTTTATGGGCATCTGATTTTTTTTCGGGTCGCATTTCATGCAAAACAACAGAAATTCCTGACTGAGCGATTTGCCAACTTGCTTCACACCCCGCAAGACCGCCACCGATGATATGAATTGGGATATCAAATGTCTTTAACATAATTGACTTTTAGCGTAAGCAGTTATGTATGAAAAGCATAGATTTTGTTTTTTTTAATATATTTGTTTGCTTTTTTTCTGTAATTAATGGTATAGAAACGCCGCTTGTATAAGGTTATTAGCTTGTAAGTTTGAGCGGATGTGGCGAAATTGGTAGACGCACCAGATTTAGGTTCTGGCGGGAGACCGTGGGGGTTCGAGTCCCTCCATCCGCACCAAAGCAATCCCTTAAGTGCTACGGATTTCTACGTGTCTGAAATTCCGCTTCATGGTAAATGTAACACTCGAAGTGTTAGAATGTAATGATTATTAGAGTGGGTTTATCCCTCTCCTTAGGAAAATGAAGGTGTTTAATGCAGGTTACCGAGACGCTTAATGAAGGACTGAAGCGCGAAATTAAGATCGTGGTTCCAGCGAAAGATTTAGAAGAAAAGTTGAATGAAAGATTGGATGATACCAAGGGAAAAATCAAGCTTAATGGTTTTCGTCCCGGTAAAGTGCCTAGTGGGCATTTGCGAAAAATGTATGGTAAATCCTTTATGGCGGAGATTCTCAATGAGATACTCAGTGATGCGCCTCGGTCTATTTTAGCAGATCGCAATGAACGTGCAGCGATGCAGCCGAAAATTGATATAGATGAAGATGAAAAAATTCTAGATGGCAAAGCTGATTTTACTTTTAGTTTAAAGTATGAAGTTTTACCAAAAATTGAAATTAAAGATTTTGAACATATTAAGGTTATCCGTGAAATTGCAACTATTCCTGAACAGGATATTGATGATCAAATCAATCGCGTCCTTTCTTCTACGCGTAATTATTCCCTAAAAGAGGGGGCTTCTGAAGAAGGTGATCGTATTACCATAGATTATCAAGGTAAGCTTGAAGGCGCTCCATTTGAAGGTGGGGCAGATAGTGATGCACAACTGATTCTTGGGTCAAAACAATTTATTCCTGGTTTTGAAGAGCAATTGGTTGGTGTGAAAGCTGGGGATGCAAAAACGATTTTTGTTAAATTTCCTGATAATTACAGTGCAGCACATTTGGCCGGACGGGAAGCAGAGTTTGACATTACTGTCAAAGCTGTCTTTAAACCAGATGAATTAAAAATTGATGATGAAGCAGCACAAAAAGTTGGTTTAGAGTCTCTGGATCGCTTACGTGAGGTCGTTCGTGGACAGATTGAGAGCCAATATGGTTCAGTGACACGTCAAAAAGTTAAGCGTCAAATTCTTGATGCTTTAGATGCTGATTATAATTTTGAGATTCCTGAAGAACTTTTAGAGATTGAGTTTAACAATATATGGGCTCAGGTTAATGATGATTTGAAAAAGGCTGGGCGCAGTTTTGAAGATGAAGGTATTACAGAAGAAAAGGCACGGGAGGAATATCGTATCCTTGCGCAACGTCGTGTTCGTCTTGGTTTGGTGCTTTCTGAAATTGGAATGAAGGTTGGTGTTAAAGTTAGTGAGGATGAGCTAAAAGCAGCCGTTTTTGATCAGGTTCGTCAGTATCCTGGACAAGAGAAAGAGATTATGGATTTTTTCCGCAGGACTCCGGAAGCTGTTGAAAATCTACGTGCTCCAATTTTTGAAGAAAAGGTCATTGATCATTTATTAGCACAGATAAAAGTCACAGATAAAGAAGTGACGGTTGAAGAGTTGATGAAAGAATATGACGAATCAGATGTCCCTGAAGAAAAGCCGGCAAAGAAAAAATCTGCAGTGAAAGAAACCTCTACAGAGAAAACATCAGTTAAGAAAAAGGCTCCTAAAAAAGCTTAATATTTATGCAAACAGAAAAAGCCCGATAGAATCGGGCTTTTTGTAAGATTTATATCCTATGATTGCACTGAGAGAATGGTTTTAGATAAGCCATGAGTGTATTTTAAAATATTGGTAGTGGATTGGCAATGAGCATCATTGATACGCGTACTCCTGATTCTAAGCGTTTTATTTCTGGAGTTACAGGTGATTGGGAAGTCATCATTGGCATGGAAGTTCATGCGCAAATCATATCAAATTCGAAACTTTTTTCAGGAGCGTCAACCAAATTTGGTGCAGAGCCGAACAATCATGTATCACTCATTGATGCAGCCATGCCAGGTATGTTGCCTGTTCTTAATCAAGAATGTGTCCGTCAAGCGGTTCGAACGGGGTTAGGATTAAAGGCGCATATTAATTTAAAATCTGTTTTTGATCGCAAAAATTATTTTTATCCAGATTTACCGCAGGGGTATCAAATTTCTCAATTTCGCTATCCCATTGTGGGAGAGGGAAAGATTATCATATCTGTTGGTCCAGATTCGAATGGCCAATTTGAAGATATTGAAGTGGGAATTGAGAGGTTGCATCTTGAACAGGATGCTGGAAAATCGATGCACGATCAACATCCAACGATGTCTTTTGTAGATCTTAATCGTTCTGGTGTTGCTCTTATGGAAATTGTTTCCAAACCTGATATGCGTTCATCAGATGAAGCCAAAGCCTATATGACAAAATTGCGTACGATTGTTCGTTATTTGGGCACTTGCGATGGCAATATGGATGAAGGTTCTATGCGTGCAGATGTCAATGTATCTGTTCGTCGTCCTGGTGAAAATTTTGGAACGCGCTGTGAAATTAAAAACGTTAATTCTATTCGCTTTATTGGTCAAGCAATTGAGTATGAAGCGCGTCGTCAGATCGCAATTTTAGAAGAGGGAGGAGTCATAGATCAAGAGACTCGGCTTTTTGATGCGGCTAAAGGTGAAACGCGCTCTATGCGTTCAAAAGAAGAAGCACATGACTATCGTTATTTTCCTGATCCTGATCTTTTACCATTAGAATTTGATCAGGCATTTGTGGATGCTTTGGCAGAAGACTTACCAGAATTGCCTGACGCTATAAAAGCACGTTTTGTTAAGGAAATGGGATTGACAGTGTATGATGCTTCCATTCTTGTGACGGAAAAGGCTATTGCTGATTATTTTGAAGAAGTAGCGCGTGGGCGTGATGGAAAAATGGTTGCCAATTGGGTGATTAATGACCTTTTAGGGGCTTTAAATAAAGATAATCGTGAGATTGAAGAGTCACCAGTATCGCCAAATCAATTGGGAAGCATTATTGATCTCATAAAAGAAGGAGTTATTTCTGGAAAAATTGCCAAAGATCTTTTTGAGATTATTTGGAATGAGGGGGGAGATGCACGCCAAATTGTAGAAGAGCGAAATATGAAGCAGGTGACGGATACAAAGGCAATTGAGAGAGCCGTTGATGAAATCATTGCTAATAATTCTGATAAAGTTGCGCAAGCAAAACAGAAACCCGCTCTAGCTGGTTGGTTTGTTGGACAGGTAATGAAAGCAACAGGTGGTAAGGCAAATCCTCAAGTTGTTAATGAATTGGTTAAGATGAAACTTGGCATAGATTAAATTTTATGGGGTGGAGAAGAAGCCATACATATGATATCTTCTTGAAATTAAGGGATAGCACGTTATCCTATCAATTGGAATTGTAGCTGAATTTCCTAGTAACTTTTTCGGTAATTTCAATCGTTAACAGTTTTATTCCAACGATTAATTTCATGAGCGCACTAAATGAATGGAATAGCAGATGGCTCGTTTTTTTAAGCAAATCTTCACATGGTGGAATGGCAATACTATTGGTACGCGTTTTTTCACATGGCGCAAAGGTAAGCGGATAGGGGAAGATCAATTTGGAAATATATATTATGAAGGGGGACTTCATAAGGATGGTTATCCGCACCGTTGGGTTATCTATAAAGACTATTCTGAGGCCTCTACTATTCCACCAGGTTGGCACGGCTGGATTCATCATCGCTGTGATTCTCCACCAACACAGGAGGATTATCATCCTTATGAATGGGAAAAGCCCCATGTTGCAAATATGACAGGAACAAGTGAGAGCTATCGACCAAAGGGGGCTATCACCTCCAGTGGAGAGCGTTCTTGTGTGCATGAAGATTATGATGCGTGGTCACCTAAAAAATAAAATGTTTTAATGCGCTCGTATATTTTTGTCTTATTTGAATCTATGTTATGAAAAGAATTATTTTTTAAGGTGCGATTAATTTTGATATGATGAGATTTTTTTTATTGTTAGGGGTGAGGCATTTTATATATATTTTTTTAATGGGAATTTTAGTGTTTTTATCCTTAAATAATGGGGTGCGTGCTGAACGTATTAGCAATGGAATTGCTGTTTTTGCAGGTCTTGACAAAATCACGGGGCGGACCACACGTTTTGAAGTTACTCTTGGTAAAATTTATCAGTACGGTGCATTACAGGTAACACCACGTGCGTGTTATACGAGCTCTAAAGATGAACCAACGCGTACAACTGGTTTTGTTGAAGTCAATGAAGTGACATTAGATAAAAAAATACGGCGTATTTTTACAGGATGGATGTTTGCAGATAGTCCTGGTTTGAATGCTGTTGAGCATCCTATTTATGATGTGTGGTTAAAGGATTGCAAGCAGAATTCTCAAGATCTTCCTCTTCAATGATGAGTGTGTTATCTATTTATAATACATTGATTTATAATGGTCATTTATCATTTTACAACTTAATAGGAGGTTCAAATTCCTATGATTGCCTCATTTAAAATTTTTCTATATTGAATTAATCCAAATTATTCTCTTGCGCATTACAAGTGGCGGATGTGCAGATAAGATTCTCTAAGATAAGGAATAAAAATTTCCTTCATGAACTGTTTAAATTCAAAGATGCATCATTAGAACCAACGTATTTTTTCAGTGTTTCATAGGAGACAGTTCTTGAATTATATCTGTTAGAGGTTGAAATGAAAGGCTTGTTTATATTTGTTAAAGAGATGGACTGACGCTTTTGCATTTATGAGGGAAAAAGGCTATCAAGAGAGTAATTCATCATGAAACACCAATGAGTATATCTAGAGAAAGCTGTGTTGGTAGTTTTTTCTCATAGAGATGTCGTTTTTCATTCAAAGAGTAGAAGCAATGCAAGCTATATTAATGGAAAAATTGAGATTTAAGATTATTTAAAGTTTATCAATCGAAGTATAGCTTAGTTAAAAAATGCAATGATCAATATATTTCTAGTAAGAAAACAATGTTTATATATTTTGATTATACACCACCTCATAAGTGAGTTTATCTATTCGTAAGTTCTTGTGTATTGTATGATAACTTCACATTTAAGTAAGCAGGATACCACTAAGTTTGTAAATCATATTCTTGGTATCCATGCTTTTTAAAATCTTTTGTATAAAATACACGTGTTTTCATGTAGAGCTATTGAAAAAGGGGCTCCGAAGAGGCGTTGAAAAGATTCTGTATCACTGGGAGTGGTATATTTATTTTGTATAAAGAATAACCCATTTTCTGAAAAATACGAGATTTTATACAATGAAAGTTTTTAGTCACCAACATAATGATGTTTCCCGATTGCCGAAACAACCTAAAGAACCCTTGTTGAATGTTCCATTTATTATAGTTGTTTTGATAGCATTTTGTTTTTGTCTTTATTGCATTTCTCAGTATTTTTTCTCTCATCAGGTTTATACTGAAAGTCTTGAGTTTTTTTCATTTATACCAGCATTGTTTAAGAGGGATCCTGTAGCACTCTGTTATACCATGGTGAGTTATTCATTTATGCATAGTAGTTTTAAACATGTTGCTCTTAATATGGTTTGGCTTTTGGTTTTTGGCTCTCCTTTAGCAAGGCATTTTGGTGTTTTGCGTTTTTTAATTTTTTGGGTGTTAACGGCAGTTATTTCTGTTTTGACTTATTTTACATTTCATCAAGAAAGTACCATATCACTTATTGGGGCGTCAGGTGCCGTATCTGGAATGATGGGTGCTATTGCACGTTACGGTTTTCCTAGTGGTAATCTAGCTGTCAATGCGCAGAACGAAAAACTTTTGGGACCTTTATTGTCCATTAAAAAAGCTCTGTGTTCTAAGGGGGTGCTCGTTTATATGGGTGTATGGCTGATGGCTGATTTTATTATAGGTATTTCTTCTATTTTGTTTGAAGAAAATGGCATCTCAATAGCATGGGAAGCTCATATTGGCGGATTTCTTGCAGGTTTTTTGTTGGTTGGTTTTTTTGATGTTTCACAAAAAAATTAAAAACTAGAATCTAAGATATTTATGTGCCACATAAAGCGCTATTGTTGCTGCATTTGAAACATTTAATGATTTAATATTTCCAGGCATATCAAGGCGTGTTAAAGCGCAAACGGTTTCACGTGTTTTTTTACGTAAACCTTTACCTTCTGCTCCTAAAACAAGAGCAATTTTATTCCCTGTTAATGCTGTTTCTAGAGGTTTGTGCCCTTCTGAATCAAGACCAAAGCTTGTAAAACCTGTTTGATGAAGTTCTTGAAGAGCTTCAGCGAGGTTTCGTACGGTAATATAATGAATCATTTCCAGAGCTCCAGATGCCGCTTTTGCAAGAACACCGTTTTCGTGGGGAGAGTGACGGCAAGTTGTAATAAGCGCTTTAGCTTTCAATGCAACTGCAGAGCGCATAATAGCGCCAACATTATGCGGATCAGTAATTTGATCCATGACAATGACCAGATCAGTATTGGTTAGTTCCGACAGTTTGCATGGTTTGAGGGGGAGAGTTTCCAAAACAATACCTTGATGAACAGCCTCACTTCCAACAAGCGAATCAAGATATTTGGGGGTGCATAATGTAACAGAGCAAGGATAATCTGATTCGGATATATTTAATCGTTTTAAGGCATTTTGTGTAACGTAAAGACATTTTAAAATTCTTTTTGGGTTTTCTAAAGCTGCCTGAACAGAATGAATGCCATAAAGATGGATTATCCCTTGGTGTAAAGAAGCAGCTTTCTTCTTTAGGTGTGTAAAAGATCGAGAAGAAGAGCTTTTTGTATCGCGATATCGGCGACGTAAACGAGCATAATGAGAATTTTGTGATGTTTTTTCTTTCATAGCTTCTTTATAGCGTGTTAATAAGAAAAATAGAGAGAAAAAATTTATGATTTAAAGTTATGAGCAGGAAATTTGTACAGAATTGTATTTATTCTGTTGACAGATACAATAGTAATCGTCATAACCACTTCGCAATCAGATTGAATTGAATGGGTATTCAAGATGGTTTTCGTAATGTCTCATTGCGCGACTTTACCGGTGTAATGGAGGGGTGCCCGAGTGGTTAAAGGGGGCGGACTGTAAATCCGTTGCGTATGCTACGTTGGTTCGAATCCAACCCCCTCCACCATTCATCGAAGGAGAGTTTGTATGTGAGTCATGCGGGTATAGCTCAATGGTAGAGCAGCAGCCTTCCAAGCTGAATATGCGGGTTCGATTCCCGCTACCCGCTCCAAATAGTTGTTGGTGATTGGGCAAATAGGTATGATGGAGGATATTCCATTTATAGATTGGGTGGGGTTTTCCGTCTAAGAGTTGTGGTGATTGAGCTGGTTACAGCCTAATCGGATTGAGTTTTGCAGGACTGTCCCTAGGTGCTAACAAAAATAGGGAATAAAACAAGAGATTAATAGCGATGGCGAAGAGCAAGTTTGAACGAACAAAACCGCATGTTAATATTGGTACGATTGGTCACGTTGATCATGGGAAGA